>NZ_JBEXOM010000006.1:43817-458747 GCF_040611555.1 Streptomyces sp. NPDC006624
CATCGCCCCGACGGGCATCAGCCCACTCCCCGCCCGCCGCCGACCATCGCCCCCGGACGGGCGTCCGGCGCGGCCCGCCCCCGCGGGGGCGCGCCGTCAGGCTCCGGCGATCGTCGCCCCCGGGGCCGGGCCCGAGGCCGTGCGCACGGTCCGGCAGGTGCCCGACGCCACCAGGGACTGCGCCACCGCGGCCGCCGACTCCGGGTCGCGTACGAGGAAGGCGGTCGTCGGGCCGGAGCCGGAGACCAGGGCGGCGAGGGCGCCCGCGGCGCGGCCCGTGGCCAGGGTGCCGGCGAGTTCCGGGAAGAGGGACAGGGCGGCGGGCTGCAGGTCGTTGGAGACGGCGTCGGCGAGCGCGTCCGGGTCACCCTTGGCGAGGGCGGCGAGGAGGTCCTGGGAGGCGACGGGCTCGGGGATGTCCGTGCCCTCGCCGAGCCGGTCGAACTCGCGGAACACCGCCGGGGTGGACAGGCCCCGCCCGGCCATCGCGAACACCCAGTGGAAGACGCCGCCGACCTCCAGGGGGGTCAGCCGCTCGCCCCGTCCGACGCCGAGGGCCGCCCCGCCGACCAGGCTGAACGGCACGTCACTGCCCAACTCCGCGCAGATCTCCAGCAGTTCCTCGCGGGAGGCGCCGGTCTGCCACAGCGCGTCGCACGCGACCAGCGCGCCCGCGCCGTCCGCGCTGCCGCCCGCCATGCCGCCGGCGACCGGGATGTCCTTGGCGATGTGGACGTGGACGTCGGGGCTGCGTCCGTACCGCTCGGCCAGCGCGACGGCCGCGCGGGCCGCGAGGTTGGTGCGGTCAAGGGGGACCTGGTCGGCGTCCGGGCCCTCGCAGGTGACGCGGAGGCCGTCGGCCGGGGTGACGGTGATCTCGTCGTAGAGGCCGACCGCGAGGAAGACGTTGGCCAGGTCGTGGAAGCCGTCGGGGCGGGCGGCGCCGACCGCCAGCTGGACGTTGACCTTGGCGGGGACGCGGACCGTGACGCTCACGCGGGCTCCTTCTGCTGGTGCTGCCGCGCCTTGTGCTCGGCGATACGCGCGAACTCCTCCACGGTCAGGGACTCCCCCCGGGCCTGCGGGGAGACACCGGCGGCGACAAGGGCCTCCTCGGCCGCAGCGGCGGATCCGGCCCAGCCGGCGAGGGCGGCCCGGAGGGTCTTGCGGCGCTGGGCGAAGGCGGCGTCGACGACGGCGAACACCTCGCGCTTCGAGGCCGTCGTCCGCAGCGGCTCGCTGCGGCGGACGAGGGAGACCAGTCCGCTGTCGACGTTGGGCGCCGGCCAGAACACGTTCCGGCCGATGGCTCCGGCGCGCTTGACCTCGGCGTACCAGTTGGCCTTGACCGAGGGGACGCCGTACACCTTGGAGCCCGGGTCGGCGGCGAGCCGGTCGGCGACCTCCGCCTGGACCATGACCAGGGTGCGTTCGATGCTCGGGAAGGTGTCGAGCATGTGCAGCAGCACCGGGACGGCCACGTTGTAGGGGAGGTTGGCGACCAGCGCGGTCGGGGCGGGGCCCGGCAGCTCGGTGACGTGCATCGCGTCGGAGTGGACGAGGGCGAACCGGTCGGCGCGCCCGGGCATCCGGGCCGCGACGGTCGCGGGCAGCGCGGCGGCGAGCACGTCGTCGATCTCCACGGCCGTGACCCGGTCGGCGACCTCCAGCAGCGCGAGGGTGAGGGACCCGAGCCCCGGGCCGACCTCGACGACCACGTCGTCGGGGCGGACCTGCGCGGTGCGGACGATACGGCGGACGGTGTTCGCGTCGATGACGAAGTTCTGTCCGCGCTGCTTGGTGGGGCGCACGCCGAGCGCTGCCGCGAGCTCGCGGATGTCGGCGGGGCCCAGGAGGGCGTCGGGGGTGGGGCTGCTGGTCACGGGGACAAGGGTACGGGGCCGGTTCCGCCGTCTATCCGTGCAGCCGCCCTCCGCAGTGCGGCCACGGGCCGGCGCCCCGCCGCACGTACAGCTTCTTCGCCCGGTACGTCTGCTCCGCCGCCGGGGCGTCCTGCGGGCGGCCCCGGCCGCCGAGGGACTGCCAGGTGCGGGTGTCGAACTGGTAGAGGCCGCCGTAGGTGCCGGACGGGTCGACCGCGTCGGGGCGGCCGCCGGACTCGCAGGTCGCGAGCCCCTGCCAGTCGAGGTGGTCGGCGCCCCGGACGGACACGGGGCGCGGCCTGGTGCCGACCTTCACGACCTGCGGGCGCGGTGCGCGCACCACCTCGCTCCGGATCAGGCGCGGCTGCTGGCGGACGCCGTTGACGGTGCGCACGGTGTAGGTGATCCGGCGCAGGCCCGGCTCACCCGCCCGTTCCACGACCTCCGTGCCGCGGAACAGCGCCGGATCCTGCGTCCGCCGCACCGGGAAGGGAATCGGTTCCTCACGGACCTCCCGGCCGCCGGTGATCCGCAGCACGGTGACGGTCTGCCCGTCGCGCGGGAAACTCCCCTGCGGCACCGAGGTGGTGTCCTGTCCGCGCAGCGTGATCCCGGCCTCCTCGACGGCCTCGCGCACGGTCGCCGCGTTGGTGCGGACGGTACGGGCCCGGCCGTCCGCCATGACGGTGACCGTGCGCTCGGTCCGCACGTCCAGCGCGAGGCCCTCGCGCCCGATGCGCCGGGAGCGCGAGGTGGACACGTACGCGCCCTCCTGCCGCACCCCGAGCTGCCGGAGCGCGCCGTCCACCGTGCGGGCCGTCGTCCACACCTCGCGCCGCTGCCCGTCGAGGGTGAGCCGCACGGGACGGGCGTAGTGCACGGCGACCTCGTCGCCGCTGGTGATCTCCGCGCCGGGCCCGGGCGCGACCACGTCGTGGGCGCCGATCTGGACGCCCTCCTGCGCGAGCAGTTCGGTGACGTCGTCGGCGAAGGTGTGCAGGGTGCGCGTCTCGCCATCGACGTTCAGCTCGATCGCCTTGTCGTCGGCGACGAACGCCGTGGTGCCGCCCGCCAGGAAGGCGACGACCAGGGCCTGCGGGAGCAGCCGCCGCAGGGGGCCGTGGTCCAGGCGCTCGGCGTACCGGGCCTTGCGCCGGCGCGCGGATCTGCGGTGCGAGCCGGTGCGCGACGCGGCGGGCGCGCCCGCGCTCCCGCCCGCCCCGGCCTCGGGCCACTCCCGGGGCCATTCACCGGGCCACCCCCCGGGCCACTCCCCGGGGACGCCGACCGTCCCTCCGTCCGCAGCGCCCTGCCGGGGCAGCCCGGCCAGGGTCGGCGCCTCGTGGGCGGCAGGGCTGCAGGTGTTCTCGTAGGCGGGCCGGTACGTGTCCTCGTAAGCGGGCCGGTACGTGTCCTCGTACGAGATCGGATAGGGGTCCGCGGGGGCGGGCGGCGCGTCGAGGGCGCCGTGGACCGGGTCGGTGTACGGCGGGCCGTAGGTCTCGTGGGTCTCGTGGGTCTCGTACGTCTCGTACGTCTCGTACGCCTTGTACTGCGAGTTGCTCACGCCGACACGCTCCAGGGGCCGGAGGGGGTCCAGAGGGGTCCGGATCGGGCCCCCAGAACCTAGCGGAGCGTTCGTCACTCTCCAAAGCGACGCGGCTACGCACAGTCGTGCGGTGAGGTCGGGGAAAAGTCGGGGAAGGTCGGGGAGGGCGGCTCGTCCGGGTCAGTATCCGAAGGCGCGTGCCGTGTTCGCGCCGAGCGCCGCGGCCAGCGTGTCCTCGTCGACGCCGCGCACCTCTGCCATCGCCCGCACCGTGATCGGCACGAGGTAGGGGGCGTTGGGCCGCCCCCGGTAGGGCGCGGGCGTGAGGAACGGGGCGTCCGTCTCGACCAGCAGCAGTTCCAGCGGGGCCACCGCCACCGCGTCCCGCAGGTTGCGGGCGTTCTTGAAGGTGACGTTGCCGGCGAAGGACATGTAGTAGCCCGCGCTCGCGCAGATCTCGGCCATCTCGGCGTCGCCCGAGTAGCAGTGGAAGACGGTTCGCTCGGGGGCGCCCTCCTCCTTCAGCACGCGCAGCACGTCGGCGTGGGCCTCGCGGTCGTGGATGACCAGGGCCTTGCCGTGCCGCTTGGCGATCTCGATGTGGGCGCGGAAGGACCGCTCCTGCGCGTCCTTGCCCTCGGGCCCGGTGCGGAAGTAGTCGAGGCCGGTCTCGCCGACGCCCTTGACCTGCTCCAGCGCGGCCAGCCGGTCGATCTCGGCGAGGGCGTCGTCCAGGGCGGTCTGTCCGCCGGGCGCGCGGGCGCCCTGCCGCGACCAGCCGTCGGGGTCGCCGTGGACGATGCGGGGCGCCTCGTTCGGGTGCAGGGCGACCGTGGCGTGGACGGCGTCATGCGCCGCCGCCGTCTCGGCCGCCCACCGGGAGCCCTTGAGGTCGCAGCCGACCTGCACGACCGTCGTCACCCCGACCGACGCCGCCTTGGCCAGCGCCTCCCCGACCGTGCCGGACTGCATGTCCAGGTGGGTGTGGGAGTCGGCGACCGGCACCCGGAGGGGTTCCGGCAGCGGGGGCGCGGCCTGCTTGTCGGAGTCGTTCGAAGGCATGCCCCGATCCTACGGAAGGGCGGCGCCCCGCCCGCCAGGGGCGGGCCCGCGGGTCAGCTCGCCCTGCGCTGGAAGGGGTGCAAGAGGTCGGACAGATGCCAGTGGTGCCGCTCACGGCTCTCGCCGGTCTCCGCCGGGGCGGTGTTCCCGGTCCCGGCCGGGGCGGTGTTCCCGGTCTCCGCCGGGGCGGTGGGCGCCTCTGCGGGCCCGGCGGGCGGCGGCACGCGGTGGGGCCGGTGGGCGGCGTCTCGCGCCGAGGCGACCCGCCCGGGCCGCATGATCCGTACGACGTGCCCGCCGCAGTTGTGGCATGTGGGCCTGCTCAGAGGGGACGGCACGATCGTGCCGTCGGCGACGTAGAGGACGAACTCGTGGCCCGCGGCGTCCGTGTGGTGCTCTATCTCGAACGACTGCTCCCACCCGTGCCCGCACCGCATGCAGGCGAAGGAGTAGGACTCGTTGACGACGGCGTTCGCACCGGCGCGAAGCCCGGTCCGCCCTGCGATCTCACTCATGCCGGCTCCTCGGTCCGCTGAGGCGTGAGGGCGGTTCGGCCCCCGCTCCTCAGTGGACTCCTCAGCCGGCCCGAAGGCAGCAGACCTGTCGAGTGTTGGCCCGGTCTTGGGCCTGTCTTGCCCCGGACCCCCGGCGCATTTACCCACCCATGGGGCGCGCGCTCAAACGACAAGCGCCCTGCTCAGGGAGCGTGCCGGCTCAGGGAGCGTGCGGCTCAGAGAGCGTGCGGCGCAGGGAGTGTGCGGCTCAGCCGGACTTCTTCGCGGCCACCACGGCGTCGAAAACGACCCGCTTCGGCACCCCGGCCTCCACGGCGACCGCGGCGATCGCCTCCTTGCGCCGCTCCCCCGCCTCCTCGCGCACCCGCACGCGCCGCACCAGTTCCTCGGGCCCGACCTCCTCCGGCCCCTTCTCCGGTGCCCCCTCCACCACGACGGTGATCTCCCCGCGCACGCCCTCGGCGGCCCAGGCCGCCAGTTCGCCGAGCCCGCCCCGCCGGACCTCCTCGTACGTCTTGGTCAGCTCCCGGCACACCGCGGCCCGCCGCCCCTGCCCGAACACCTCGGCCATGGCGGCCAGCGTGTCGTCCAGCCGGTGCGGGGCCTCGAAGTACACGAGCGTGCGCCGCTCCTCCGCCACCTCCCGCAGCCGGCCCAGCCGCTCCCCCGCCTTGCGCGGCAGGAACCCCTCGAAGCAGAACCGGTCCACGGGCAGCCCGGACAGCGCGAGCGCGGTGAGCACCGCCGACGGCCCGGGCACGGCGGTGACCCGTACGTCCCTCTCGACGGCGGCCGCGACCAGCCGGTACCCCGGGTCGGACACGGACGGCATGCCCGCGTCCGTGACGAGCAGCACCCGCGCCCCGCCCACCAGTTCCTCGACCAGCTCCGGAGTCCGCGCGGACTCGTTGCCCTCGAAGTACGACACCACCCGCCCCTTGGGCGTGACGCCGAGCGCCTGGGTCAGCCGGCGCAGCCGCCGCGTGTCCTCGGCGGCGACGACGTCGGCTCCGGCGAGTTCCTCGGCGAGCCGGGGCGGGGCGTCCGCGATGTCGCCGATGGGGGTGCCTGCGAGTACGAGGGTTCCGGTCACGCCCCCATCCTCCCAGGGGCCTGGTGCGCGCACTCCTCCCAGGGGCGGAGGATGCGGACGCATACCGGCCATGCACGGGACTCACACAGCACGGTTCCCTACGATGGCGCGGTGACCAGTACCGCGTCCTCCACGGACACCCGGCAGGGCCAGGCGCCGCACGAGCAGCGGCCGTCCTGGCAGCAGCGGCTGCGCCGCTTCGGCTACCAGGGGCAGCCGAGAAGCGACACCCGCGACGTCCGTGACCGCCTGGTGCCGCCGTACACCGAGCCCTCCCCGCGTCTGTGGGCGGCACTCGGCGTCCCGCACACCCTCGCGGGCCGGCTGGTGCGCTGGTCGGGCTGGATCGGCCCGTTGCTCGTGACGCTGCTGGCGGGGGTGCTGCGGTTCTGGAACCTGGGCAGCCCCAAGGCGGTGATATTCGACGAGACGTACTACGCCAAGGACGCGTGGGCGCTCGTCCACCGCGGTTTCGAGGTCAACTGGGACAAGAACGCCAACGACCTGGTCCTGTCGTCCGGCGGAAACGTCACGCTGCCGACGGACGCGGCGTACGTCGTGCATCCGCCGGTCGGCAAGTACGTCATCGGGCTGGGCGAGCTGATGTTCGGCTTCGACCCGTTCGGCTGGCGCTTCATGACGGCCCTGCTCGGCACGCTGTCGGTGCTGCTGCTGTGCCGGATCGGCCGCCGGCTGTTCCGCTCCACGTTCCTCGGCTGCCTCGCGGGTGCGCTGATGGCGCTGGACGGCCTGCACTTCGTGATGAGCCGTACGGCGCTGCTGGACGGCGTGCTGATGTTCTTCGTGCTGGCCGCGTTCGGCTGTCTGCTGGTCGACCGGGACAAGGCCCGGGAGCGGCTGGCCGCCGCGCTGCCGGTGGACGCCGACGGCCGGGTCCGCCCCGACCGGCACACGGCCGAGTCGGCCCGCCTCGGCCTGCGCCCCTGGCGCTGGGCGGCGGGCCTGATGCTGGGCCTGGCCATCGGCACCAAGTGGAACGGCCTGTACATCCTGGCCGCGTTCTGCCTGATGGCGGTGTTGTGGGACGTCGGTTCGCGCCGGGTCGCCGGTGCCCGTCACCCCTACTCGGCGGTGCTGCGCCGCGACACGGGCCTGGCCTTCGTCGCCACGGTCCCGGTCGCCCTGGTCACCTACCTCGCCTCCTGGACCGGCTGGATCCTGTCCCCGGCGAACGGCTCCGGCGGCTACTTCCGCAACTGGGCCGCGACCAGCGGCAAGGGCGGCAGCTGGACGTTCCTGCCCGACTGGCTGCGCAGCCTGTGGCACTACGAGCACCAGGTGTACGAGTTCCACGTCGGGCTGTCCTCGCCGCACACCTACCAGTCCAACCCGTGGAGCTGGCTCGTCCTCGGCCGCCCGGTGTCGTACTTCTACGAGTCCCCGGCGCCCGGCAAGGACGGCTGCCCGGCCGACGCGGGCGAGAAGTGCGCCCGCGAGGTCCTCGCCCTCGGCACGCCTCTGCTGTGGTGGGTCGCCTGCTTCGCGGTCCTGTACGTGCTGTGGCGCTGGCTGTTCCGCCGCGACTGGCGGGCGGGCGCCATCGCCTGCGGCATCGCGGCCGGCTACCTGCCCTGGTTCATGTACCAGGAGCGCACGATCTTCTTCTTCTACGCCGTCGTCTTCCTCCCCTTCCTCTGCCTGGCGGTGGCGATGCTCCTGGGCGCGATCACCGGACCACCCCGCTCCACCGACACCCGCCGCGTCGCGGGCGCGACGACGGCGGGCGTACTGGTCCTGCTGATCGCCTGGAACTTCATCTATTTCTGGCCGCTGTACACCGGCCAGGCCATCCCCATCGACGACTGGCGTTCACGCATGTGGCTGGACACCTGGGTCTGACCGTCGTTCGGCCAAAGTTGAAAAGCTGTGTTCCTGCCGTGACTCCCTGCGCATAGAGTGCTGCGGACCGAGCTTTCTGAACGCGTTCAATCGGGCGTGTGGGGCTCGAACGGGGAGGGGACGGCCCGATGGGCAAGGGGGTCAAGGCCGCCGTCATAGGCGGCGTGTTCGCGGTGATGGTGGGGGGCGCCGGGTACGGCGCCTACAACATCGTGAACGCGCTGGACGGTGACGGGGGCGGTACGGGCGGCGTCGCCGCGCGGAAGTCGGGGCCGCCCGGCGAGGACGAGGTCAAGGAGACGACCGCGGCGTTCTTCGCGGCGTGGGAGCAGGGCGAGCCCGCGACGGCGGCGTCGTACACCGACAACGACGCGGCCGCCGAGCGGCTGCTGACCGCCTTCGGGGACGACGCGCACATCACCGACGTGAAGATCACGCCGGCCGCGGCGCGGGGCACCACCGTGCCGTACCGGGTGCGGGCCAAGGTGTCCTACGGCGGGAAGTCCGCGCCGCTGGACTACCGCAGCGAGCTGAGGGTCGTGCGGGGCCTGACCACCGGCCGGGCGCTGGTCGACTGGCAGCCGTCCGTGGTGCACCCGGAGCTGGAACGGGACGACACCCTCGTGACCGAGGAGTCGGCCAGCCCGCCGATCCGGGCCGTCGGCCGGGACGGCAGCGAGCTGACGAAGGGCAAGTACCCGTCCCTCGGCCCGATCCTGGACGGTCTGCGCGAGAAGTACGGCGAGAAGGCCGGCGGCACCCCCGGTGTCGAACTGGTCGTGCGGCACGCCGGGGACTCGGCGGCCGACACCCCGCTGCTGACCCTCGCCAAGGGCAAGGCCGGCGAGCTGCGCACCACCATCAGCCCGCGCGCGCAGGCCGCGGCCGAGAAGGCGGTCAAGCGGTTCCCCCAGTCGTCGGTGGTCGCCGTCAAGCCCAGCACCGGCGAGGTCCTGGCCGTCGCCAACCACCGCACGGACGGTTTCAACGCGGCCTTCGAGGGCGAGGTCGCCCCCGGCTCCACGATGAAGATCATCACCGCCGCCATGCTCATCGACAACGGCGTGACCTCCATGAACGGCCCCGCGCCCTGCCCCGACACCGCCGTGTGGCAGAGCCAGACCTTCAAGAACCTGACGGGCATGCGGCCCGACGAGAACGCCACGCTCGCCGACAGCTTCCTGCGGTCCTGCAACACCGCCTTCATCAAGCTCATCGACGAGAAGCCGCTCACGGACGCCTCGCTGTCCCAGGAGGCCGAGCGGCGCTTCGGGCTCGGGCGGGACGACTGGAAGACCGGCGTCAGGTCCTTCGACGGCAGCGTCCCCGCGGCCGGCGGTCCGGACCGGGCGGCCGGCGCCATCGGGCAGGGCCAGGTGCAGATGAGCCCGTTGAACATGGCCTCGGTGACCGCGACCGCGATCACCGGCACCTTCCGCCAGCCCTACCTGGTCCCGCCGGAGCTGGACGGCCGCCGGCTGGCCCGGGCCGAGGGCCTGCGGGCGGGCACCGCCGCCCAGCTCAAGCAGATGATGCGGCTCACCGCCACGCGCGGCACCGCCATGGCGGCCATGCGCGGACTGGGCGGCGACATCGGCGCCAAGACCGGCTCCGCCGAGGTCGACGGCAACGCGAAGTCCGACAGCTGGTTCACGGGCTTCCGCGACGACGTCGCGGCCGCGGCCATGACGGAGCAGGGCGGCCGCGGGGGCGACGCGGCCGGCCCGATTGTCGCAGCCGTGCTACGAACAGGAGGCTGATCCCGGCTGTGCGGGACGGGACTCTAGGGTGGTGGCCGTCGTTGGTGCAGCTGAGGGCAGCGGGGACCCTGGGGATTCGCGGAGGAACGGGACAGCAGTGGGCAACAGAAGGCGCGTCGCCGAGCGACGGAAGACGAACCCCGCCGTGGTCGGCGGGGTGATCGCCGTGGTCGTCGGCGGCGCGGGTCTCGGTGCCTACGCGCTGTACGGGGGTGGCGCCGAGGACTCCGGGCGCTCGGTCACCGACCAGAAGGTCGAGGTGAAGACCGGCCCGCTGTCGGCGGCCGAGGTCACCGGTGCCGCCCGGGCCTTCCTCACCGCCTGGCAGTCCGGGGACGTCGCGCGGGCCGCCGCCGCCACCGACGACCCCTCCGCCGCCCGGACCCTGCTCACCGGCTACGCCAAGGACGCCCGCGTCAAGGACGTCACCCTCACCCCGGGCAGGCGCGCGGGCGACAAGGTGCCGTTCACCGTCAAGGGCACGGTCGCCCACCAGGACACCGAGAAGCCGCTGACGTACGGCAGCGCCCTGACCGTCGTCCGCCGCGCCGACGACGGGAAGCCGCTGGTCGACTGGCACTCCGCGGTCGTCCACCCGGACCTGAGGGACGGCGACACGCTGGTCACCGGCGAGGCGGGCACGCCTCCGGTCAAGGCCCTCGACCGTGACGGCGGCGAGCTGACGAAGGAGAAGTACGCCTCCCTCGGCCCGGTCCTGGACGGGCTGCGCGAGAAGTACGGCAAGACGGCGGGCGGCAAGGCCGGCATCGAGCTGCGGGTCGTGCGCGGGAAGGCCGCCAAGGCCGCGGACCTGTCCGACAAGACCCTGCTGGAGCTGAGCGAGGGCACACCGGGCACGGTGAAGACCACGCTGGACCCGGCGCTGCAGGCCGCCGCCGAGAAGCAGGTCGCCAAGAAGGCCAGGTCGTCGGTGGCCGTGGTGCGGGTGTCGACCGGCGAGATCCTGGCCGCCGCCAACGCCTCCGCAAGCTTCAACACGGCCTTCCAGGGCTCCCTGGCCCCCGGCTCCACGATGAAGGTCGTCACCGCCTCGCTGCTGCTCGACAAGGGCCTGGCCGCGGTGGACAAGAAGCACCCGTGCCCGAAGTACTTCACGTACGGGCACTGGAAGTTCCAGAACCTCGACAAGTTCGAGATCAAGGACGGCACGTTCAAGGCGAGCTTCGCCCGCTCCTGCAACACGGCCTTCATCAGCCAGGCGCCGAAACTGAAGGACGACGACCTGACCAAGCAGGCCCAGCAGGTGTTCGGCCTGGGGCTGAACAACTGGACGGTCGGGGTGCCGTCCTTCGACGGCTCGGTGCCCGTGCAGTCGGCGGCCCAGATGGGCGCCTCGCTGATCGGGCAGGGCGGGGTGCGGATGAACCCGCTGAACATGGCGTCCGTGGCGGCGACCGTGAAGGGCGGTACCTTCCGCCAGCCCTATCTGGTCTCCCCGGACGTGGACGGGCGCAAGCTCGCGACGGCCTCGCGCACCATGTCGGCGAGCACGCTGTCCCAGCTGCGCGAGCTGATGGCGTACACGGCGGCGGCGGGCACGGCGGCCGAGGCGATGGCCGGGGTCGGCGGTGACGCCGGCGCCAAGACCGGTTCCGCCGAGGTCGACGGGCAGAAGAAGCCGAACGGCTGGTTCACGGCCTACCGGGGCGACCTGGCGGCCGCGGGCGTGGTCCAGAAGGGCGGGCACGGCGGCTCCACGGCCGGGCCGATCGTCGCGGCCCTGCTGAAGGCGGGCGGCTGACCGGGGGCTCAGTGACCGAGGGGCGGCTCAGCGAGTGACCGACGGACTCCGGGACCGACGGACGCGGGGACGGACGGACGCCGGGACTGACGGGCTCCGTGACTGACGGGCTCCGTGACTGACGGGCTCCGTGACTGACGGACTCCGTGACTGACGGACTCCCGGACTGACCGGCGGACTGTGACCGACGGACGCCGCGACCGACGGGCTCATCGGCGGACGGACTCGCCGGCGGACGGTCAGTGACTGACCGGTTCCGCGGTGGCCATGTACGTCCGCCGCAGGAACCGCAGCAGCGCCTGCCGCTCGAACTGCACCACCGACACGCCCTGCGCGGAGTGCAACTCCACGATGGCCTGCACCCGTCCGCACGGCCACACCCGCACCTCGCCGCTGCCCGCGGGGGCGCGCAGCCCCTCCTCCAGCAGCCGGCGGTCGAAGGTCCACTCGCGCCCCCCGGTGCCGGGCAGCCCGATGCGCACGCAGTTCGGGTCGCGGCCGGGGTCGTACCGCAGGGTGACGGGGATCGCCTCCAGCTCGTCGACCAGCGGGACGGCCGCGTCCGTGACGATGTGGGCTCGCGCGTACTGCTCGACTACGGACATGGACGGCCCCTTCACCCTGTGCCATCTCACCGGAAGTTGTGCGCCCGCCCCTTCTCCAATGTCGCACATTGTGGCGATTTCGCCCGTTGAGTCCGCCGAGGTGCGCAATGCCGCGGGTGAGATAAAACAAGCAGCACGCTCTTGCATATCGTTCGCATCTAGCCACATCATCGAACCGTGCATGTACCTGACGGATTCATCGACGCCCCCACCTCCGCCGCGACCGGTGTCGTCGCCGCGGGCGCCATCGCCGTGAGCCTGCGTGGCGCGCGGCGCGAGCTGGACGAGCGCACCGCGCCGCTGGCCGGCCTGGTGGCGGCGTTCATCTTCGCGGTGCAGATGCTGAACTTCCCCGTGGCCGCCGGGACCAGCGGCCATCTGCTCGGCGGTGCGCTGGCCGCGATACTCGTCGGCCCTTATACCGGGGTGCTCTGCGTCTCCGTCGTCCTGCTCATGCAGGGCATCCTCTTCGCGGACGGCGGCCTGACCGCGCTCGGCGTGAACATCACCAACATGGCGATCGTCACCGTCGTGGTGGCCTACGCCCTCTTCCGCGGCCTGGTGAAGGTGCTGCCCCGCACCCGCCGCTCGGTCACCGTGTCCTCCTTCGTCGCCGCGCTGGTCTCCGTCCCGGCCGCCGCGCTGGCCTTCACGCTGATGTACTCCGTCGGCGGCACCACCGACGTCTCGATCGGCAAGGTCGCCACCGCCATGGTCGGCGTGCACTTGCTGATCGGCATCGGCGAGGCCGTGATCACCGCGCTCACCGTCGGCGCGGTCATCGCCGTACGCCCCGACCTGGTGTACGGGGCGCGCGGACTGACGCGGAAGCTCAAGCTGCGGGTGAACGGCGAACTGGTCGACGCCCCGGGCGCCGAGCCCGAGCCCGCCCCCGCGGCGGCCCGGACCTCGCCGCGCAAGGTGTGGGCCGCGGGTCTGGTCACCTCGCTCGTCCTGGCCGGGTTCGTCAGCTTCTACGCCTCCGCGAACCCCGACGGCCTGGAGAAGGTCGCCGCCGACCACGGCATCGACAAGACGGCCGAGGAGCACACCGCGGCCGGCTCCCCGCTCGCCGACTACGGCGTCGAGGACGTCGACGACGCCCGCCTGTCCGGGGGGCTGGCGGGCGTCATCGGCGTGGGTGTCACCGTCGCCGCGGGCAGCGCGGTCTTCTGGGCGGTGCGCCGCCGCCGCTCGGCCGGCGCCTCCCCGTCGCACACCGAGGACGTGCCGGACGCGTCACGCACCACGGGCGTCTGACATGGGAGCCGGGCACGCGCACAGGCTGTACCGGCACGGGCACTCGCCCGTGCACGCGCTGCCGCCGCACACCAAGCTCGCCGCCGTGTTCGCCTTCGTGGTCGTCGTGGTGTCGACGCCGCGCGAGGCGATGTGGGCGTTCGGGCTGTACGCGGTGCTGCTGGCGGCGGTGGCGTACGTCGCGCGGGTGCCCGCCGGCTTCCTGCTGAAGCGGCTGCTGATCGAGGTGCCGTTCGTCGCGTTCGCGGTGCTGATGCCGTTCGTCGCGGAGGGCGAGCGGGTGGAGGTCCTCGGTGTGTCCCTGAGCGTCAACGGTCTGTGGGGCGCCTGGAACGTGCTCGCCAAGGGCACCCTGGGCGTCGCCGCCTCGGTGCTGCTCGCCGCCACGACCGAGCTGCGCGAACTTCTGCTCGGCCTGCAGCGCCTGAAGCTCCCGCCGCTGCTGGTGCAGATCGCGTCCTTCATGATCCGCTACGGCGACGTCATCGCCGACGAGATGCGCCGCATGCGGATCGCCCGGGAATCGCGCGGCTTCGAGGCCAGGGGCGTGCGGCACTGGGGCGTGCTGGCCAAGTCCGCCGGCGCGCTGTTCATCCGCTCCTACGAGCGCGGTGAGCGCGTGCACCTGGCCATGGTCAGCCGCGGCTACGCCGGGTCCATGCCGGTCATCGACGAGGTGACCGCGTCCCGGGCGCAGTGGTCGTACGCCCTCGCCCTCCCGGGCGCGGCCCTCGCCGTCTGTCTGCTGGGATGGACCCTGTGACACCTTCTCTCGAAGTGGCCGGACTGGCCTTCGCCTACCCCGACGGGCACCAGGCCCTCTTCGGCGTCGACTTCGGCATCGCGCGCGGCGAGCGGGTCGCGCTGCTCGGGCCGAACGGCGCCGGCAAGACGACCCTGGTCCTGCACCTCAACGGCATCCTGACCGGCGGCACCGGCACCGTGCGGGTGGCCGGGCTGCCCGTCGACCGCCGGCACATGGCGGAGATCCGGCGCCGGGTCGGCATCGTCTTCCAGGACCCCGACGACCAGCTCTTCATGCCGACGGTCCGCGAGGACGTGGCGTTCGGGCCGGCCGCGGCCGGGCTGAAGGGGCCGGAGCTGGAGGAACGCGTCGACCGGGCGCTGGAGCGGGTCGGCATGGCCGAGTTCAAGGACCGGCCGCCGCACCACCTGTCCTTCGGGCAGCGCCGCCGGGTGGCCGTGGCGACCGTGCTGGCGATGGAGCCGGAGATCCTCGTCCTGGACGAGCCCTCCTCCAACCTCGACCCCGCCTCCCGGCGCGAGCTGGCCGACATCCTGCGCTCGCTCGACGTGACCGTGCTGATGGTCACGCACGACCTGCCCTACGCCCTGGAACTGTGCCCGCGCTCTTTGGTGCTCAGCGAGGGCGTGATCGCGGCGGACGGCCCGACGGGCGAGCTGCTGGGCGACGAGGAGCTGATGCGGGCGCACCGGCTGGAGCTGCCGTTCGGCTTCGATCCGCGTTCCGTCCCGGCCGCCGGGGCCCGTCCGTGACAATGGGCGGGTGACGAACGAGGAGAACGGCGGTACGCCGCTGCTGGACGAGCAGCTGTGCTTCGCGCTGTACGCCGCACAGCGCGCGGTCACGGCCGCGTACCGTCCGCTCCTCGACGAACTCGGCCTCACCTATCCCCAGTACCTGGTGCTGCTGGTCCTGTGGGAGCGCGGCGAGACCCCGGTCAAGGACCTGGCCGCCGCCCTGCGCCTCGACTACGGCACGGTCTCGCCACTGCTGAAGCGGCTGGAGTCGGCGGGGCTGGTACGGCGTGAGCGGTCGGCGCGGGACGAGCGGTCGGTGCTCGTGGCGGTGACGGGGCGCGGCGAGGAGCTGCGGGAGCGCGCGGCGCGTGTGCCGGGCGCGCTGCTCGCGGCGACCCGGCTCGGCGAGGCGGAGGTCACGCGGCTGCGCGAGGAGCTGTGGCACCTGGCCGAACGGGCGGAGTCGGCGGCGGACCGCCCCCGCTGATCTTGTTACCCCCGGTTGCACCCCCTGGCGGGGACCGGTCGATTACCGGCCAGTACCTTGTGCGCGATGTGTTTGTGCGCACTTGTTTTTGGGGGAGGACAGCATGACTGACGGCCCGGCCGTCGACACCCGCCCGACGAAGATCATGTACGTCGCCGAGGCCACCGCCCACGGCGGCCGCGAAGGCTATGTGACCAGCCAGGACGGGCACCTCGACCTCAAGGTCGCGATGCCCCCGCAGCTCGGCGGCGACGGCAACGGCACCAACCCCGAGCAGCTCTTCGCCGCCGGCTACAGCTCCTGCTTCCACAACGCCCTGATCCTGGTCGGCAACCGCGAGGGCTACGACCTGACCGGCTCCGCGGTCTCCGCGAAGGTCGGCATCGGCCCCAACCGGCAGCACGGCTACGGTCTCGCGGTCGCCCTCAGCGTCTCCCTCCCGGTCGTCGACCCCGACCTCGCGACCCGGCTGGTGGACGCGGCGCACGAGGTCTGCCCGTACTCGAACGCGACCCGCGGGAACATCGACGTGACCATCCTGCTTGGCTAGAGGGGACCAGCGCGGCGAGACGAGGAGTACGGGCGTGGACGTGCACGGCACAGTGGCCGAGGGCTTCGAGCCGGTGAGGGAAGCGTTCGTACGCAACTTCGAGTCGCTCGGGGAGCGGGGCGCCGCGGTCTGTGTCCACCGGCACGGGCGGCGGGTCGTCGACCTGTGGGCCGGTACGAAGGACGTCGACGGCACCGCCCCCTGGGAGCGCGGCACCGCCCAGGTCGTGCGCTCGGCGACGAAGGGCGTGGCCGCCGCCGTGCTCCTGCTGCTGCACCAGCGCGGGCAGCTGGACCTGGACGCGCCGGTGGGGCACTACTGGCCCGAGTTCAAGGCGCACGGCAAGGAGCGGGTGCTGGTCCGGCACGTGCTGAACCACCGGGCCGGACTGCCGGTCCTGGACCGGCCCCTCACCCCGCGGGAGGCCCTCGACCCGCGGCGGGGCCCGGAGGCGCTCGCCGCGCAGGCCCCCGTCTGGGAGCCGGGCACCGACCACGGCTACCACGCGCTGACCTACGGCTGGCTGGTGGACGAACTGGTGCGGCGCGTGACCGGGCAGGGCACGGGCGCATGGCTCGCCGGCCACATATCCGGCCCGCTGGGCCTGGACCTCTGGCTCGGCCTGCCCGAGTCGGAGGCCGGACGGGTCGGGCGCGTCGGCCGCGTCGAGGGCCCGGAACCGGCCGGAGCGCTGCGTGCCCGCCCCAAGCGCTCGGTCACCGAGGCCTACCGCGACCCCGACTCCCTCACCCGCCGCGCCTTCGCCGCGATCACCCCGTTCCCCGAGCAGAACGACCCCGCCTACCGCGCGGCGGCCCTCCCCGCGACCAACGCCGTCGCGACGGCGGACGGGCTGGCCGGCTTCTACGCGGCGCTGATCGGCGACACCGCCGGGACCGCGCGCCTGTTCACGCCGGAGACGGTGGAGCGGGCCCGGGCCGAGGAGTCGGCGGGCCCCGACCGGGTCCTGATGGTCGGCACCCGCTTCGGCCTCGGCTACATGCTGCACGGCACCGCCTCCCCGCTGCTCGCCCCGGGCTCCTTCGGCCACCCGGGCCGCGGCGGCGCCCTCGGCTTCGCCGACCCGGAGAGCGGCATCGCCTTCGGCTACGTCACCAACGGCTTCCGCAAGACGGTGACGGCGGACCCGCGGGCGCAGGGGCTGGTACGCGCGGTACGTGGAGTACTCGGCCTGTAGACGCCGGACGCTAGACGTGGATCGGGTGGGAGGTCCGCCCGGACGCCTGGTCGATCTCCTCGTGCGCCTTGGTGAGCAGCTGCATGGCGAGTTCGTTGAGCGCCCGGGCGCCGGCGATCTCCTCGCCGACCCGCGGCTGGTTCGCGTCGGACCGGTGCCGGCTCGCGTGCCCGTGCGCCCGTACCTCGCTGCCGTCGGGCAGGCGGACCAGCGCGGCCGCCCGCGTGTGCTGGTCGTCCTCCATGAACTCCAGCTCGACGTGCCAACCCGTTGTGGTGTGCATCATGGATCACCTCCGGAAGACCTAGTTCCAGGGTGCTCCTCGCACGGGCCGGGCGCACCCGCCTCGCACCGGCCTATCCGGCGTGCAGCATCAGCCCGATGCCGACGACGAGCAGCCCGGCCGCCGCGAGACGGGGCGCCCCGAACCGCTCCTTGAAGAACACGGCGCCGATCGCCGCGCCCACCAGGATCGACGACTCGCGCAGGGCGGCGATGGGCGCGAGTTCGGCCCTGGTCTGGGCCCACAGGACGAGGGCGTAGGCGGCGACGGACAGCGCGGCGCCGAGCAGGCCGAGGGCCGCGAAGGGCCGCAGCGTCGCCGCGGTCCGGCCGCGCCGGCGCCACAGCACGTACGCCGGGATGACCGCTCCCTGCACCGCCATCAGCCAGGCGATGTACCCGAGGGAGGAGCCGGAGGCGCGCACGCCGAGGCCGTCGACGACGGTGTACGCGGCGATCGTCAGCCCGGTCGCGAGGGCGGCCGAGACGGCGGCCCACTGCGGCCGGTGCCCCCGCAGGCCCCACAGCGCGACGCCGGTCAGCCCGGCGCAGGACAGGGCGATGCCGGCGGCGGCCGGTCCGTCGGGCACCTCGTGCGCGAAGAGGGCGGCGAACGCGGTCACGACCAGCGGCGCGGTGCCGCGGGCGATCGGGTAGGCCTGCCCGAAGTCGCCCAGCCGGAAGGACCTCATCAGCAGGGCGTAGTAGGCGATGTGGACGGCGGCGGAGCCCAGCAGGTACGGCCAGGCGCCGGCCGCGGGGAAGGGCACGAACGGGGCCATGGCGAGCCCGATGACGAGTCCACCGCCCGAGATCAGCGCGAAGCCCGCGAGCTTGTCGGTGATCCGGTGGGCGATGGCGTTCCAGCTGGCGTGGGTGACGGCGGCGAGCAGGACGGCGGAGGTGACCAGGGGGGTCACGAGGTGTGCTCGCGCACGTCCACGAGCGTGCCGCCGGCGTGGACGACGAGGGCGGCGGGCGCCATCGGGAACACGGTGTACGGCGTCCCGGCGGCGGCCCAGACGACGTCGTGCTCCAGCAGGGACCGGTCGGCGAGGACGCGGGTCCTCGTCCGGTGCCCGAAGGGGGGCACGCCGCCGATGGCGTACCCGGTGGTCTCCCGCACGACGTCCGCCCCGGCCCGGGTGACCTTCCGCGCGCCGAGTTCCTCGCGCACGAGCTCGACGTCGACCCGCGAGGCGCCGTCCATGAGCACCAGCACGGGCACCTGGTCGGCCGCGAAGATCAGCGACTTGCAGATCTGGCTCAGCTCGCAGCCGAGGGCGGCGGCGGCCTCGGCCGCGGTGCGGGTGGCCTCCGGGAACCGGCGGACCCGGCTCACGAGCTCGTCGAGCCCGGCCTCGCGCAGCGCCCGGACGAATCGGGGGTGCGCTCCGGAGTTCTCGGCGTCAGGGCCGGCTGTGGTCGTCATGCGGGCACGCTAGCGGTGCGTGTAGAGCACACGCGAGCCGGTTTCAGAGGGCGCCGTCCTCCACCGGGACGTCCGCGAACTCCCACCACGCCAGGGGCAGCCAGTCACCGTCGACGAAGCCGTCGACGGACCCTCCGGTGCCGCGGATGGCCACGCGGGTCCCCACGGGATAGGTCTGGCCGGACAGGCCGGAGACCGATACGAGCAGTGTGCCGATACGTCGTGACAAGGTCCTAGATCCTTTCTCTTCTGAGTGCAAATCGTCTCATCATGCACCAGCCTGGTATATGAGCTACGGCACAAATGGAGGTGCGTGACGATGAGGGCTGTCGTATACAAGGGCCCCTTCGAGGTAGCGATCGAGCAAGTGGAGGATCCTCGAATCCAGCATCCGAACGATGTGATCGTCCGGGTCACGTCGACCGCCATCTGCGGCTCGGACCTGCACATGTACGAGGGCCGTACCGCCGCGGAGCCGGGGATCGTGTTCGGCCACGAGAACCTCGGTGTCATCGAGGAGACGGGAGAGGGAGTCACCTCGCTCAGCCGCGGCGACCGGGTGGTCATGCCGTTCAACGTGGCCTGCGGCTTCTGCAAGAACTGTACGGCGGGGTTCACGGGCTTCTGCCTGACGGTGAACCCGGGATTCGCCGGCGGCGCCTACGGCTACGTCGCGATGGGGCCCTACACGGGAGGGCAGGCGGAGTACGTACGCGTTCCGTACGCCGACTTCAACTGCCTGAAGCTCCCGGAGGGCACCGAGAAGGAGACCGACTTCGTCCTGCTCGCCGACATCTTCCCCACCGGCTACCACGGCAACGAACTGGCCGATGTGCGCCCGGGCGAGAGCGTCGCGGTGTACGGCGGCGGTCCGGTCGGGCTGATGGCGGCCTACTCCGCGATGCTGCGCGGCGCGAGCAAGGTGTTCGTGGTCGACCGCGTGGCGGAGCGCCTGCAGAAGGCGCAGGAGATCGGCGCCGTGCCGATCGACTTCACCCAGGGCAATCCGGCGGAGCAGATCAAGGAGCACACCGACGGCCAGGGCACCGACAAGGGCGTCGACGCCGTCGGCTACCAGGCCCAGGCGCAGGGCGAGGACCGCGAGGAACCGGCGATCGTGCTGAACTCGCTGGTCGACACGGTCCGGCCGACCGGTGCTCTCGGGGTGCCCGGCCTGTACGTCCCGCGCGATCCGGGCGGGCCGGACGACCAGGCCAAGCAGGGCATGCTGATGGTCTCCATCGGGCGCCTCTTCGAGAAGGGGCTGCGCATGGGCACCGGCCAGTGCAACGTCAAGCGGTACAACCGCCAGCTGCGGGACATGATCATCGAGGACCGCGCGAAGCCGAGCTTCGTCGTCTCGCACGAGCTGCCTCTCGACCAGGCCCCGTCGGCGTACGAGAAGTTCGACAAGCGGGTCGAGGGCTACACCAAGGTCGTTCTCCATCCGCACGGCTGAGGAGGGCAGCCGGAGGAAGGCAGGAGGAGGCCGGTGAGGGCGCCGCGTCGCCGCGGAGCCCTCACCGGCCGGTTCCTCCCCCGGGCGCGGCGCGTCAGGCGCGCACCGGCTCCCGGTCGGTGTCGTCGTCGCCGCTCGCCGCGCGCAGTCCCTCGCCCTCGACGTCGACGTCGGGCAGGGCCCGGTCCAGCCACCCGGGCAGCCACCAGGCCTTGCGGCCGAGGAGCGCCAGGACCGCCGGGACGACGGCCATGCGGACGACGAACGCGTCGAAGAGGACGGCGATCGCCAGGCCGAAGCCGATCATCTTGACCATCGACTCGGAGGAGCCGATGAAGCCGGCGAAGACGGCCATCATGATGACCGCCGCGGCCGTCACCACCCTC
The DNA here is from genome assembly GCF_040611555.1 of Streptomyces sp. NPDC006624. Lineage (NCBI taxonomy): Bacteria > Bacillati > Actinomycetota > Actinomycetes > Kitasatosporales > Streptomycetaceae > Streptomyces > Streptomyces sp. NPDC006624. The sequence goes on from NZ_JBEXOM010000006.1 coordinate 64,464, forward strand.
GCCCCGTGCCGGAAGCCCGTGACGACCGCCTGGGCGGGCTTCTCGCCGTGGACGTAGGCCTCCCGCATCCGGGTCACGAGGAACACCTCGTAGTCCATGGCCAGGCCGAAGACCACGCCGACCATGAAGATCGGCATCATCGACATGACGGGGCCCGTCTGCTCCACGCCCATGAGGTCCGACAGCCAGCCCCACTGGAAGACCGCGACGACCGCGCCGAGGGCCGCCGTCACCGACAGCAGGAAGCCGAGGGCCGCCTTCAGCGGGACCAGGATCGAGCGGAAGACCACGATCAGCAGCAGGAAGGCCAGGCCGACCACCAGCACCAGGTACGGGACGAGCGCGTCGTTGAGCTTCTCGCTGACGTCGATGTTCATGGCCGTGCTGCCGGTGACCAGGACGCTCGCGCCGGTGTCGGCCTCGATGCCGGTGCCCGCGTCGCGGATGCCGTGCACCAGGTCCTCCGTCGTCACGGAGGACGGCTTGGAGCCGGGGATCACGGTGACGGTGGCGGTGTCACCGGCCTTGTTGGGCTGGGCCGGGGTGACCGTGACGACGTCCGGCAGGCCCTTGATCTCGTCGCCGACCCGGGCGAAGGCCGCCTTCGGGTCGGTGCTGTCCTGCGCGTCGACCACGACCATCAGCGGGCCGTTGAAGCCCGGCCCGAAGCCCTCGGAGAGCAGGTCGTAGGCGCGGCGCTGGGTGGTGGAGGTGGGCTGGGAGCCGTCGTCGGGCAGGCCCAGCTCCAGGCTCGCCGCCGGGACGGCTGCCGCGCCGAGGCCGAGGACGCCGAGCAGCAGGACCGCGACCGGGCGGCGCACGACGAAGCTCGCCCAGCGGGTGCCGAGGTTGGGCTTGGCCGGGGCGTCCTGCCGTGTGCCGGCGCGGCCGGGCCGCTCGCCCTTCTCACCCGCGGGCCTGACGCGGCGTCCGGCGTAGCCGAGCAGCGCGGGGATCATGGTGAGGGCGATCAGCACGGCGACGGCCACCGTGCCGGCCGCCGCGATGCCCATCTTGGTCAGCATCGGGATGTTCACGACGGACAGTCCGACCAGGGCGATCACGACCGTCAGGCCCGCGAAGACCACCGCCGAGCCCGCCGTGCCGGCGGCGCGGCCCGCCGCCTCCTCGCGCTCGCGGCCCTCGGCCAGTTCGGCGCGGTAGCGGGAGACGATGAACAGCGCGTAGTCGATGCCGACCGCGAGGCCGATCATCATCGCCAGGGTGGAGGTGGTCGTGCCGAGGTCGAGGGTGCTCGCCAGGGCAGCGATCGCGGACACGCCGATGCCCACGCCGACGAGCGCGGTCAGCAGCGGCAGCCCCGCCGCGACCAGGGAGCCGAAGGTGATGACGAGGACGACCGCGGCGACCGCGATGCCGATGATCTCGCTGGAGCCGGTGTGCGGCACCGCCTGGAGCGCGTCACCGCCGATCTCCACGGTCAGCCCGGCTTCCCGGGCGTCCTGCGCGGAGTCCTCCAGGGCGTCCTTGGAGGCGTCGTCGAGCTCCATGCCGGAGACCTTGTACGACACCTGCGCGTAGGCGATCGTGCCGTCCCGGCTGACGGCCTTCGCCTGGTACGGGTCGGTGACGCGGACGACCTCGGAGCCGTCGGCCAGTTCCTTGACGGTCTCCTTCACCGTCGCCTTGTTGCCCGGGTCGGTCATCTTCCCGCCGTCCGGCGCCTTGAAGACCACGCGTGCGGTGGCCCCGTCGGCGCTGGTGCCGGGGAAGCGCTCCTCCAGCAGGTCGAAGGCCTTCTGGGCTTCCGTGCCGGGGATCGAGAACGAGCTGTTGCCGGCGGCGGGGGCAGTGGCCGCGCCGACCCCGGCGAGGGTCAGCAGGGCCACCCAGATCAGGGCGACGAGGTGCCGCCGCCGGAATGAGAGCCGGCCGAGTTTGTAGAGGAATGTGGCCACGAGGGCGTACTCCCGGTCAGGTCGTGGGTCTTCGGGGCAGGGGTGATCAGCCCGACGACGTGAGCGGAGACGTCAGGTAGGGGCTAGCCGAGGGGGACTACTCGGTGGTGGGGACGCCGAGGGCGGGGAGGACCACGGCGTCGATGTACGAGGTGAGGAAGGCCGCCGTCGGGGGCTTGTCCTCCAGGACCGCGCAGGTGACGAAGGCGCCGAGCAGCATGTGCACCACGAACTCCAGCGCGGGGCAGTCCGCCGCGATCTCGCCGCGGTCGACGGCGCGCTGCAGGAGGCGGCGCGAGTCCGCGATCTCCGGCTCGATGATCTGGCTCTTGAACTCGCTGTGCAGGTCCGGGTTGGCGTGCATCGCCACGGCCAGGCCGCGCATCAGCGCGCCGTTCTGCTCCATCTGGGCGTCGTCCGCGCGCCCCAGGAGGGCGTGGAAGTCGCCGCGCAGGGTGCCGGTGTCGATCTCGTCGAAGTTCTGCACCGGCTTGTTGTGGCGGAGCGCCTTCACGACCAGCTGGGCCTTGCCGCCCCACTGGCGGTAGAGCGTGGCCTTGCTGGACCGGGTGCGGGCGGCCACGGCGTCCATGGTGAGGGCGTCGTAGCCGACCTCGCGGAGCAGGTCGAGGACGGCGTCGTACAGCTCGGCCTCGCGCTCGGGGGTGATCCGACTGCGACGCGCCGCGGCGACCTCGGCCATCCCTCTCACCTTCCTGCTCCGAACGACACGGTTTCGTACGTCACGAAGGTAGCGCAGGTCTCATAGAAACGAAACGGTTTCGTACGTGTGCTGGGTCACGTTCGCCGGTTTGTCCTGACTTGCTGCGCCCCGTCCCCCGGCAAAGCATGAGGACGTGACCTATCTGCGTCTGCCGCACCTCCATGACGACCTGCTCTGCTTCGTGGCCGAGGACGACCTCTGGCTGGCCCCGCTCGACGGCCCCGGACGCGCCTGGCGGCTCACCGCCGACCGCACCAAGGTGGGTCACCCGCGTTTCTCGCCCGACGGCCGCCACCTCGCCTTCACCAGCTGGCGCAGCCTGGCGCCCGAGGTCCATCTCGCCCCCGTGGACGGCGGCCCGGCCCGGCAGGTGAGCCACTGGGGCAGCGCCGACACCCGGGTCTGCGGCTGGACCCCGGACGGCGAGATCCTGGCCGTGGCCTCGCACGGCGAGCCCTTCTCGTACTTCACCTGGGCCTACAAGGTCTCCCCCGACGGCGACCCGGGCCGCAAACTGCCCTGGGGCCCGGTCTCCGACATCCAGGTCGCCGACCTGGCGGGGGAGCGCAGGTCCCTGCTGCTCACCGGCACCCCGCCGCACGAACCGGCCGCCTGGAAGCGCTACCGGGGCGGCGCCACGGGCCGCCTCTGGCTGCACGGCGAACGGCTCCTCGAGGGCCTCGGCGGCCATCTGCACTCCCCCATGTTCGTGGGCGGCCGGATCGCGTTCCTCTCCGACCACGAGGGCGTCGGCAACCTCTACTCCTGCGCCCACGACGGCTCCGGCCTGCGCCGCCACACCGACCACGACGCCTTCTACGCCCGGCACGCCGCCAGCGACGGCACCCGGGTGGTGTACCAGTGCGCGGGCGACCTGTGGCTGGTGGACGACCTGTCCCCGGACTCCGTGCCGCGCCGGCTGGACGTCCGGCTGAACGGCCCGCGCGCCGGGCGCCGCCCCTACCAGGTGGCGGCCACACAGCACCTCGACGGCGTCTCGGTCGACGAGACCGGCCGGGCCGGAGCGGTCGTCGTGCGCGGCAGCCTGTACTGGCTCACCCACCGGGACGGCCCGGCCCGCGCCCTCGCCGACACCCCGGGCGTCCGGGTGCGGCTGCCGGAGATGCTCGGCGCGAGCGGGCGGGTGGCGTACGTGACGGACGCGGAGGGCGAGGACGCGATCGAGATCGCCTTCCTGCCCCGGGCGAGCGGCGCCCGCGCGCCCCGCCGGCTGGCCGCGGGGGCGCTGGGCCGGGTGCGCGAGCTGGTGTCGGACCCCGAGGGCGAACGCCTGGCGGTCGCCGCGCACGACGGGCGGCTGCTGCTGGTCGACGTGGGCGAGGAGGCCTCAGGGGAGGTCACCGAGCTGATCAGGTCGGCCAACGGCCCGGTCCGGGACCTCGCGTTCTCCCCGGACGGGGCGTGGCTGACCTGGTCGCACCCGGGCATCGGGCGCACGCTGCGGCAGATCAAGATGGCCCGGCTCGCGGCGGCGGACGGCGACCGGCTGGTCGTCGACGTCACCGACGGCCGCTTCGAGGACGAGAACCCCGTCTTCACCCGCGACGGCCGCTACCTCGCCTTCCTGTCCTGGCGCGGCTTCGACCCCGTCTACGACGTGCACACCGGCGACCTGTCCTTCCCGCTGGGCTGCCGCCCGTACCTCGTGCCGCTGTCCTCCGCGACCCCCTCCCCGTTCGCGGTGAACCCCGAGGGCCGTCCGGCCGCCGGGGGCCTGGATCCGGTGGAGGACGAGGAGAACGGGGAGAACGGCGCCGTCACCGTCGAGGTCGAGGGCCTGGGGAGCCGGGTCACGCCCTTCCCGGTGGCCGCCTCCAAGTACTCGGCGCTGCACCCGGTGGCGGGCGGCGGACTGGTATGGCTGCGCTGGCCGATCTCGGGCGCGCTGGGCGAGACGTTCGCCAGCCCGGACGACACCAGCGGCCGCCCGACCCTGGAGCACTTCGCCGTCACCAAGGCGAGGAGGACCGAACTCGCCCAGCACATCGACTGGTTCGCGGTCAGCGGCGACGGCAGCCGCCTGGTGCTCGTCGACGAGGGCGAACTGCGCGCGGTGCCGGCGACCGAGCCGGGCGACGCCGACTCGACGGTGTGGATCGACGCCCGCCGCATCCTGCACACGGTCGACCCGGCGGCCCAGTGGCGGCAGGCCTACGACGAGGCCGGGCGGCTGATCCGGGCCTACTTCTGGGACCCGGGCATGTGCGGCATCGACTGGGACGCGGTGCTGGACCAGTACCGTCCGCTCGTCGAACGGGTGGCGTCCCCGGACGAGTTCGCGGACCTGCTGCGCGAGGTGCTGGGCGAGCTGGGCACGTCCCACGCCTACGTCACCGCCGCCCGGCGCAACGAGGGCCCGCCGCACTACCAGCGCCGGCAGGGGCTGTTGGGCGCCAACTTCACGCGCCGGGACGGCGGCTGGACGGTCCGGCGGATCCTGCCCGGCGACTCCTCCGACTCCAAGGCCCGCTCCCCGCTGGCCGGTACGGGCATCCGGGAGGGCGCGGTCCTCACCCACGTCGACGGCCGCCCGGTCGATCCGGACGCGGGCCCGTACCCGCTGCTGGCCGGTGCGGGCGGGACGACGGTGGAGCTGACCTTCTCCCCCGCCGGCGGTGAGGGGCCGCCCCGGCGGGTCGCGGTCGTCCCGCTGGTCGACGAACGGCCGCTGCGCTACCAGGACTGGGTGGCCAAACGCCGTGCGGTGGTGCGGGAGCTGAGCGGCGGACGCTGCGGCTATCTGCACATCCCGGACATGGGCGGCTCCGGCTGGGCGCAGTTCAACCGCGACCTGCGCATGGAGGTGTCCCGCCCGGCGCTGATCGTGGACGTGCGCGGCAACGCCGGCGGCCACATCAGCGAGCTGGTCATCGAGACACTGAGCCGCACCGTACTGGGCTGGGACCTGACCCGCGACGCCCAGCCGGTGTCGTACACCTCGAACGCGCCGCGGGGCCCGGTGGTGGCCCTGGCCGACGAGGCGACCTCCTCCGACGGCGACATGATCACCGCCGCGTTCAAGCTGCTGAAGCTGGGACCGGTGGTCGGGCAGCGCACCTGGGGCGGGGTGGTCGGCATGACGGGCCGTCACGAACTGGGCGACGGCACGGTGATCACGGTGCCGATGAACGCCGCCTGGTTCGACGCCTACGGCTGGTCCGTGGAGAACCACGGCGTCGCCCCGGACATCGACGTGCTGCGCACCCCGCTGGACTGGGCGGAGGGGCGGCACGCCCAGCTGGCCGACGCGGTGGAACTGGCCCTCGGGCTGCTGGAGACCGACCCGCCGGCGACGCCCCCGGCCCGCGGCGACGTGCCCGACCGCTCCCGCCCGAAGCTCCCGCCGCGGCCCTGACCGGGCGCGGGAGCTCAGGGCGGGAGAACGCGGGGGAAGGGGTGTCCCCGCGCGGGACACCCCTTCCCTTCAGCACGCAACGTCAGGCGTCGAAGTCCTGGTCGAAGCGGTCCTCCTGCTCGCGCTCACGCTCACGCTCGCGCTCGCGGTCCCGCTGCGGCTGCGAGGGGTCCATGTCCTCGTCACGCCGGCGGCTGCGGCCCGGCATCTGGTCGCGAGCCTGGTCCGCCTTCTGACGGGCCTGGTTCTGCCACTGCTCGGACTTCTCCTGGAACTGGTCCTTCATACCCATGTGGGTTCACTCCCGTTGGGGGTGAGGGGATCTGGCTCGTTCAGATTCACACGGGCCGTGACGCTGCGCATGTCGATCACTCACGGAGCGTAGTGCGCTGCTGCTCGTCGGCCGCTCCCCCGGCCCCGACCAGGCCCGTGCGGACGCCCGTCAGCCGGTCCGCGAACCGCCGCATCTCGCGCTGCCCGACCGTCCCGATGACCGCGGGCAGGTAACCCCGCACGCCCTGCATGCCGCGCAGCCACCACTGCCCGTACACATGGCTCGACCGCCGCTCGATCCCGGCCACGAGCCGGTCCACGGCCGGTCCCAGCGGATAGGTCTTGTTGGACGGCCAGGGCAGCCGCTGCCGCAACTCCCGCATGACGTCGTCCTGGTCGGCCCCGCGCACCATGTCGGTGTCGGTCCACGACAGATAGCCGACGCCGACCTTCACGCCCCGGTACCCGACCTCGGCGCGCAGGCTGTGCGCGTACGCCTCCACGCCCGACTTGGACGCGCAGTACGCGGACATCATGGGCGCCGGGGTGATCGCCGCGAGGGAAGCGATCTGCAGCAGGTATCCGCGGCTGTCCAGCAGCATGGGCAGGAAGGCGCGGGCGGTCACCGCCGAGCCGACCAGGTTGACCTCGATCACCCGCCGCCAGGACTCCGGGTCGGACTCGGTGAACGGACCGCCGGTCGCCACACCGGCGTTGGCGACGACGATGTCGACCCGGCCGAAGCGCTCCTTGACCTCCTCGGCGACCCGGGCCATCGCCACGTGGTCGGTGACGTCGGCGTGCCAGTGGTCGCTGTCGCTGTGCAGCCGCGCCGACACCTCCTTGAGGGCGTCCGGCTCCAGCCCGACCAGCGCGACCCTCACGCCGCGTGCGGAGAGCTTGCGGGCGAGCAACTCCCCGACGCCGCGCGCCGCCCCGGTCACCACGGCGACCCTGCCTTCGAGGCTGACCCTGCTCATGCGCTCTCCTCGGTGACGACCCGGATGTGTGCGTGGACGAGTTCCCGTATCTTCCCGGTGACCAGCTCGGGCGCCTCCACCGGTGTCATGTGGCCGATGCCGGGCAGCTCGACGAGCCCGGCGCACTGCGGCAGCGCCGCGGCCAGGGCCCGGGCGTGCACCGGCGGCGTCAGCCGGTCCGCCGTACCGGCGATCACGACCGTGGGCACCCGCAACTCCCGTACGGCGTGGTCGAGATCGAGCAGGTCCAGCACGTTCGACCAGGTGTGGCGGACCGCGCGCGGGCAGGCGTGCACGATGCGGGCGCAGGCCTCGACCATGTGCGGGGCGGAACCGGGGCCCATGGTGGCGTACTTGAGGATCCGGCGGGCCAGCGGCGTCACCGGTCCGAGGGGGGCGCGCGAGCCGAGGACCCGCCGGGTCAGCCAGGTGCGCAGCCGCCCGGGCCGCATCGGCAGGACGGTGGAGGCCGCGACGAGCTGCGAACTGCCCGTGCTGCACAGCAGGACGGCGGCGGCGTGCGCCCGGAAACCGGCCCGGGCGGAGGCCGCCATGACGGTCATGCCGCCCATGGAGTGCCCGGCGATCACGGCCTGTTCGCCGGGGGCGAGGGCGGCGCCGAGGACGGCTTCCAGGTCGTCGGCGAGGGCGTCGGTGCTGCACGCCGGGTGCGCGGGACTGCGCCCGTGGCCGCGCTGGTCGTAGGCGATGACGCGGTGGTCGGTGGCCAGTGCGCGGATCTGGGCCGCCCAGAAGGCCGTGGAGCAGGTCCAGCCGTGGGCGAGCACCACGGCGGGGGCGCCCTCGGGGCCGTGGATCTCGACGTGCAGCCGGGCGCCGTCGGCGGAGACGGCGGTCAGTTCCCGGGCCGGGGCGGGCGGGGCGTAGGGGCCGGAGCCGACGTGCAGGAGGCGGCTCACGCGTCCACCTCCGCCTTCGTCGCGCTCCTTTTCCCGGACGACGGCGCGGCGGGGGGCCGCAGCACGTCGTACTCCGCGAGGTCGACCCGCCGCGTGGCCCGCCGGAACTCGGCCGTCGTGCCGGGCCAGATGGTGGTGTTGCGGCCGCTGGCGTCGAGGTACCAGCTCGTGCAGCCGCCGGTGTTCCACACCGTGCGCTTCATGCGCTCCTGCACCCGGTGGTTCCAGGCCCGCACCGCGCTCGGCAGGGCGTCGAGGGCGACGCGGCCGCCGAGGACGTCGAGCTGGCGGACGTAGTCGGCGAGGTAGTTCAGCTGGGACTCGATCATGAGGATCATCGAGGAGTTCCCGAGGCCGGTGTTCGGCCCGATGATCGTCATCCAGTTGGGGAAGCCGGCCGCGGAGGCGCCGCGCAGGGCCTCCATGCCGCCCTTCCAGGTCTCCGCGAGGGTCCGTCCGTCGGCGCCCACGACCCGGTCGGCGATGGGCATGTCGGTGACGTGGAAGCCGGTGCCGAAGACGATCGCGTCCACCTCGGCCTCGCTGCCGTCGGCGGCGACGAGGGTCGAGCCGCGCACCTCGGCCAGGCCGCTGGCGACGACGTCCACATTGGGCTGCGCGAGCGCCGGGTAGTAGGTGCTGGACAGCAGGATCCGCTTGCAGCCGATGCGGTAGTCCGGGGTGAGCCTGGCCCGCAGCGCCGGGTCCTTGATGGCGCGGGCCATGTTGCGCTTGGCCAGCTGCTCGACGAAGCCGAGCTCGTTCGGCCGCTTGGTGAACGCCTGGACCTGCAACTCCCTGATGCCCCACAGCAGTCCGCGCCGCATCTGCGAGGTGACCGGCAGCTGCCGGTGCAGCCACCGCTCGGCGCCGCTGATGGCCCGGTCGACACGGGGCATGACCCACGGCGGGGTGCGCTGGAAGAGGGTGAGCCGGGAGACGTCCGGCTGGATCGACGGCACGATCTGGATGGCCGAGGCGCCGGTGCCCACCATGGCGACGCGCTTGCCGCGCAGGTCGTAGTCGTGGTCCCAGCGGGCCGAGTGGAAGACCTTCCCGGGGAAGGTGTCCAGGCCGGGGATGTCCGGCACCTTGGGATCGGACAGCGGCCCGGTGGCCGACACGACGAGGTCGGCGGAGAGGTCCCCGCTGCTGGTCTCGATGTCCCAGCACAGCCGCTCGGCGTTCCAGCTCATCCGCTTCACCTCCGAGTCGAAGCGGATGTGCGGGCGCAGCCGGAACGTGTCCGTCACGTGCTCCAGGTAGGCGCGGATGTGCTCCTGCCCGGAGAAGGTGCGCGGCCAGTCGGGGTTGGGCGCGAAGGAGAACGAGTACAGATGCGACGGCACGTCACACGCGCAGCCCGGGTAGCTGTTGTCCCGCCAGGTACCGCCGACGCTGCTCGCCCGCTCCAGGACGACGAAGTCGGTGACCCCCTCCCGGCGGAGCCGCACGGCGGCCCCCAGCCCGCCGAACCCGGACCCGACCACCGCGACCCGTACGTGCTCGCGTTCGCGCTCGCCCATGCCGACACCTCCACACACCACGAGAACCGCGCCAGTGAACACTGGCGCAATGGGAGAGTAGGGCAGAGCCCATACCGATGGGTAGGGGGCGGGACGAGGAAGTTACCCGCGGTACGCCTTAAGGTGCCCAAGTGGCCGAGAAGCGTGAATACCGCATGGAAGAGCTGGCCCGCCTCGCCGGGATCACAGTGCGCACCCTGCGTTTCTACCGGGAGCGCAAACTGATCCCGCCACCCCGCCGCGAGGGCCGCATCGCCTGGTACGACGACGACCACCTGGCCCGGCTGCGCACCATCACGGCCCTGCTGGAGCGCGGCCACACCCTCAGCGGCATCGCGGAACTGGCGGAGGCCTTCGACCACGGCCGCGACGTCGGCGACCTCCTCGGCGTCGGCGCCCCCACCGAGGAGGAGCCGGTCCACCTCACCCCCGAGGAACTCGCCGACCACTTCGCCGGCGAGGCCACCCCCGAGAACCTCGCCGCGGCCATGGACCTCGGCTACCTCGGCACCGACGGCGGCGAGATCGTCCACATCAGCCGCCGCCTCCTGGACGTCTCCTCGGCCCTGGTCCGCGAGGGCATCCCGCTCGCCGAGGTCCTCGGCGCGGCCAAACAGGTCCGCTCCCACGCGGACGCCCTCGCCGACCTCTTCACCGACCTGGTCCTCCGCCACGCCTCCGCCACCGACCTGCCCCGCCTGCGCCCCCTGGCCCGCAGCGTGGTGGAGGCGGAGCTGTCGCTGGCGCTGGACCGCAGGATGCGCAGGCCCTGACGGCCGGCGCCCTAGCGCTCGTAGACGACGGTCACCGGCGCGTGGTCCGACCAGCGCTCGGCATGCGTGGCGGCCCGCTCCACGAACCCCTTCACCGCCCGCCCGGCCAGTCCGGGAGTGGCCATGTGGTAGTCGATGCGCCAGCCTGTGTCGTTGTCGAACGCCCGCCCCCGGTACGACCACCACGAGTACGGTCCCTCGACGTCCGGGTGCAGCGCCCGCATGACGTCGACGTAGCCGCCGTCGGCCGGGGCGAGTACGCGGGTCAGCCACTCCCGCTCCTCGGGCAGGAAGCCGGAGCTCTTGGCGTTGCCGCGCCAGTTCTTCAGGTCCGCCTGCCGGTGGGCGATGTTCCAGTCGCCGCAGACGAGCACCTCGCGCCCCTCGGCGGCGGACCGTTCGCGCAGCTCCTTCAGGTAGGCGAGGAACTCGCCCATGAAGCGCTCCTTCTCGTCCTGCCGCTCGGTGCCGACCTCGCCGGAGGGCAGGTAGAGGGAGGCGACGGTGACGCCCGGGAGGTCCGCCTCCACGTACCGTCCGGCGGTGTCGAACTCGGCGGAGCCGAATCCGATCCGCACCCGCTCGGGCTCACGCCGGCTGTACAGCGAGACCCCGGCCCGCCCCTTGGCGGCGGCGGGGGCGTGCACCACATGCCACCCCTCGGGCGCGCGGACGTGCTCGGGCAGCTGCTCCGGCTCGGCGCGCACCTCCTGCAGGCACAGCACGTCGGCGTCGGTCCCGGCCAGCCACTCCACGAAGCCCTTCTTCGCGGCGGCCCGCAGCCCGTTCACATTCACAGAGGTCACAGTGAGCACCCCGGCACGATACCGGCACACTGGACAAGGTCCCGCTCCCTCACTGAATCGATATACGGTAGCCAGCATGTACATACGCCGGGTCCCCTTCGACCACCCCGACGCCGTGAAGCTCAACGACCAGGTCCAGGCCGAGTACGCCGTCCGCTACGGCGACGACGGCGACGCCACGCCCATGGCCGCCTCGGACTTCCGGCCGCCGAACGGCACCTACCTGATCGCGTACGACGAGCACGGCTCCCCGGTCGCCTCGGGCGGCTGGCGCGCGCAGGACGCCAACGAGGAGGGGAACCTGGACGGCGACGCCGAGGTGAAGCGCATGTACGTGGTGGACCAGATGCGCGGCCGGGGCCTGGCCCGCCGCATCCTGGCCGCCCTGGAGGAGGACGCCCGGCAGGCGGGCCGCGCCCGGATGGTCCTGGAGACCGGCACCAAGCAGCCGGAGGCCATCGCCCTGTACACGTCCAGCGGCTACGAGCCGTGCGCCAAGTTCGGGTACTACCGCTTCTACGAGACCAGCCGCTGCTACGCCAAGCGCCTCTGACGGGCCGAAGGGCCGGGCGGGGGCCCTGCGAACAGAGCAGAGCCCCTGTCGGCTTTCGCCGACAGGGGCTCGAAGCTGCGTGGACCTGAGGGGATTTGAACCCCTGGCCCCCTCGATGCGAACGAGGTGCGCTACCGGACTGCGCCACAGGCCCTTGCAACGAGTGAAACTCTAGCACCCCGATCGGCCTGCTTGGAAATCCGTTCCCGAGGGGCGGTCACCTGCGGCTTCGTGGCTCTACTCGTTCGCGGCCCGGGGCCGGTCCCCGTCCTCGTACTGGTCGAACAGCGGCGTGCGGCCGCGCTCGCGGGCCCGCCGCGCGGAGGCCGCGCGGCGGGCGTCACAGCGCCCGTCGTCGTCGGCCCTCTCCTGCCCGTCGGACCCCGGCTCGGCCGGGTCCGCCGGGCCGGGTTCGGCGTCGGCGTCGGCGTCGGCGTCCGGGGTGACGGTGCTCGACCGGGCCGAGCTCCAGGTGTCGGGGGCGCCGAGGTCGATGTCGCCGGCGGCCCGCGGAGCGACCGGGGCGGTCACGTACGTCGGCAGGGGCACCGGCACCGGGTCCCAGCTGTCGCCCTGGCCGGGCCGGCGCTGCCGCTCGCGCTGCTGGTCGACCCACTCGGCGTGGTCGGTCTGCTCGACGAGCGCGCGCCGGTCCGCCGCGAGGGCCGACAGGCCGGGGTCGGTCACCGGCTCGGTCCCCTCCTCCACCTCGTCGGCCTCCTCCTCGGCCTGCGGACGCCGACGGGGCTGGCGCTGCCGCTCCCGCAGCCGCTGGGCGGCGACCTCGGCCCGGCGGCGGTCCATCTGGTAGGCGAAGCGGCGGCGCTCCTGCGCGCGCAGGTACCCGATGTACACGCTGAGCATCACGGCGGGCACGCCGGGCGCCCACAGGAACGTCAGACCGCCGACCGCGGCGACGATCGCGCCGAGGGTGAAGGCGAGGAAGAGCATGGTGGTGGTGCGCCGGCGGCGCGCGAGCACCTTCGAGCGCCGGGCCCGCGCTGCGGCCGCCTGGGCTTGCGGCGACGTGCGCCGGGCCGCGGGCACACGGCCCGGGCCCTGTTCGGCACGCGCCGGGTCCGGGGCGGGTGCCGGACGGGCCGGCTGCTCGGGCCCGGGCGACGGGACGGGCACCTGGGTCTGCGGACGGGTCTTGGACACGGCGAAGGCCCGGACGTCCACCGATTCGGTGGCGTCCGGGTCGTCGGCGTCCCGCTCCCCCTCTTCGGCGGAGCGCGCCTGCAGGTCCTTGGCGTACCGGCGCTCCATGCCCGCCCTTCCGGACAGCAGCCGGATGGCGGTGCTGAAGCGTTCCGTCGGACGGGCCTCGTTCAGCTCGTCCTGCCTACGGAGCCACATCGGCACCAAGTAGGCGGCCCAGGCCCCGACGATGACTGCGTAGATGAGGCCGCTGCTGCTCACGTCTCACACCGTAGAGGGGTTTGCCGGAGGCCATCCGCCAATTGAGCCGGTGTGTCGCACGATCTGGCTGATATTTCGAACTTTTTTTGTGATGGATGCGATCAGCACACCGTCGAGGCCGGGAATTCATCGCCTCAAGACGGTCACCCGCCGATCAATTTCGAACATATATTCAATTTCCGGGGCGGTTCCGCATTCCCGGATTACTCTGCGACCGCGACCGGTGCCAGCGCCGGAGCAAGCCGTCCGGCACCTCCTCCGCCGTGAGCGCGAACACGAGATGGTCCCGCCAGGCCCCGTCGATGTGGAGATAACGCGGCCGCAGTCCCTCCTCGCGGAATCCGAGTTTCTCCACGACCCGCCGGCTCGGCGCGTTCTCGGGGCGAATGCAGACCTCGACGCGGTGCAGCCCGACCGTGCGGAAACAGTGGTCCACGACCAGCGCCACCGCCGTGGGCATCACCCCCCGCCCGGCCACCTCCTCGTCCACCCAGTAACCGACGTGCCCCGAGCACATCGAGCCCCAGGTGATCCCGGCGACCGTCAACTGGCCGACCAGCCGCCCCTGGTACTCGATGACGAAGGGCAGCATCCGGCCGGCGTTCGCCTCCGACCTCAGATGGCGCACCATCTGGCGGAAGGTCGGGCGGTGGGCGATCGGCCCGCCGGGCGTGGGCGGCGGGATGGTCGCCTCCCAGGGGCGCAGCCAGTCGCGGTTGCGCCGGTTGACCTCGCGCCACGCCCGCTGGTCGCGCAGCTTTATCGGCCTCAGGACGACGTCGCCGTCCACGAGCTCGACGGGCCACGATGGGCTGTTCAGCTCGCACCCCCACTGCCGGGCCGGGGGTGGTCGCCGCCGCGCAGCTGCTCGACGGCGTGCACGAGCAGCGGCTCCAGGACGGCCAGGCCGTCCTTCACGCCCCCGGTGGAGCCGGGCAGGTTGACGATCAGTGTCCGGCCCGCGACGCCGGCCAGGCCCCGGGAGAGCGCCGCCGTCGGCACCTTCTCCCGGCCGAACGCCCGGATGGCCTCGGCGATGCCCGGCACCTCGTGGTCGATCACCCGGCGGGTCGCCTCGGGGGTGCGGTCGGTGGGCGAGATGCCCGTGCCGCCCGTGGTGACGATGACGTCGTAGCCGGCCTCGGCACCGGCGCGCAGGGCAGCCTCCACGGGGTCGCCGTCGGGCACGACCTGCGGGCCGTCGACCTCGAAGCCGAGGCTTGTCAGGCCGTGGGCGATCAGCGGGCCGCCCTTGTCCTCGTAGATCCCGGCGGCGGCCCGGTTGGAGGCGGTGACGACGAGAGCGCGATGGGTCATGCCCGGCTCCAGTCGCCCGACTTGCCGCCCGTCTTCTCCTCGACCCGCACGTCCGTGATGACCGCTCCCTTGTCGACCGCCTTGACCATGTCGATCACGGTGAGCGCGGCGACGGAGACCGCGGTGAGCGCCTCCATCTCGACACCCGTGCGGTCCGTCGTCTTCACGGTGGCCCGGATCTCCACGGCGTCGTCCGCGACCGACAGGTCCAGTTTCACACCGGAGACCGCCAGGGGGTGACAGAGCGGGATCAGGTCGGGAGTGCGTTTGGCGCCCATGATCCCGGCGATGCGCGCGGTCGCGAGGGCGTCGCCCTTGGGGACGCCCTCGCCGCGCAGCAGCTCGATCACGCGGGGTGAGACGAGGACGCGGCCGCTGGCGCGGGCGGTGCGCGCGGTCACGTCCTTGTCCGACACGTCGACCATGCGGGCGGCGCCCGCCTCGTCGAGGTGCGTCAGCCGGTCCTGCGGGGGTGGGTGCTGCGTGCTCATGCTGTGTGGCGCTCCCGGTCCGGGCCCGTCGCGGTGCGGCGCACGGGCCTGCTGTGCGCGACACGGTACCCGCAACCAGCGGCTATCGGCCGAGCAGGACCACCTCTACCTCGGTGCCCGGCGCGACGGACTCGGTGTCCTCGGGGACGACGATCAGCGCGTCGGCGTGGGCGAGGGCCGCGACCAGGTGGGAGCCGGCGCCGCCGACCGGTGTGACCCTGCCGCCGGCGTATCTGCCGCGCAGGAACTGGCGGCGGCCCTTCGGGGAGGTCAGCGCCCGCTCCGCGGCCAGGGTCGCCCGGGTCGTCGGGCGGTGCACGTCCTCCAGGCCCATGAGCCTGCGGATCGCCGGGCGGGCGAACAGCTCGAAGGAGACGTACGACGACACCGGGTTGCCGGGCAGGGCCAGCAGCGGGGTGTGGTCGGGGCCGATGGAGCCGAAGCCCTGGGGCTTGCCGGGCTGCATGGCCAGCTTGCGGAACTCCACGCCGCTGCCGGGCTCGTCCTCGTCGCCGACGTGGGACAGCGCCTCCTTGACCACGTCGTAGGCGCCGACGCTCACGCCGCCGGTGGTGACCATCAGGTCGGCGCGGACCAGCTGGTCCTCGATGGTGGAGCGCAGGGTGTCGGCGTCGTCGGCGACGGCGCCCACGCGGTAGGCGAGGGCGCCGGCGTCGCGGGCGGCGGCGGTCAGGGCGAAGCTGTTGGAGTCGTAGATCTGACCCGTGCCCAGTTCCGTGTCGGGCTGGACGAGTTCGCTGCCGGTGGAGAGCACCACCACGCGCGGGCGCGGGCGCACGCGTACGGTGCCGCGGCCGATCGCGGCGAGCAGGGCGATCTGCGGCGGGCCGAGGACCGTGCCCGCCTCCAGGGCGCGGTCGCCGGCCTTCACGTCGCTGCCCTTGGCGCGGACGTGCGCCCGGGCCTCGGCCGGGCGGTACACGTGCACATGGCCGGTGGCGCCCTCGGGGGCGAGGCTGCGGGCGCGCATGCCGCGCACCGGGCCCTCGCCGAGTCCGCCGTCGGTCCACTCGACGGGCACGACCGTCTCGGCGCCGGGCGGCAGCGGGGCGCCGGTCATGATGCGGGCGGCCTGGCCGGGCCCGACGTGGAGCGGCTCGGCCTGGCCCGCGGCGACGTCCCCGACGACCTCCAGGGCCGCCGGGTACTGCTCGCTCGCGCCCGCCACGTCCGCGACCCGTACCGCGTAGCCGTCCATGGAGCTGTTGTCGAACGGCGGCAGGGACACCGGCACGGTGACGTCGTCGACCAGGACGCAGCCCTGGGCGTCGAGGAGGTGCAGTTCGATCGGTTCCAGGGGGCGGACGGTGGCGAGGATGTCCTCCAGGTGCTCGTCCACCGACCACAGGTGGTCGGGGCCGGAGTGGTCCTGGCCGGTGACGCGGGTCGCGGCGCTGCTCAACGTGCTACATCTCCTCGGCTACGTAACTGCGAAGCCAGGTCCGGAAGTCCGGGCCCAGGTCTTCACGTTCGCACGCGAGTCGGACAATGGCACGCAGGTAGTCGCCGCGGTCGCCGGTGTCATAGCGGCGGCCCTTGAAGACGACGCCGTGCACCGGGCCGCCGATCTTCTCGTCCTCGGCGAGCTGCTGGAGGGCGTCGGTGAGCTGGATCTCGCCGCCGCGGCCCGGCTCGGTCCGGCGCAGTATGTCGAAGATGTGCGGGTCGAGGACGTAGCGGCCGATGACGGCGTAGTGGGACGGGGCGTCGGCCGGGTCGGGCTTCTCGACCAGGCCGCCGACCTTGACGACGTCGCTGTCCTCGGTGTTCTCCACGGCGGCGCAGCCGTAGAGGTGGATCTGTTCCGGGGCGACCTCCATCAGCGCGACGACGCTGCCGCCGTGCTGCTCCTGGACCTCGACCATGCGCCGCAGCAGCGGGTCACGGGGGTCGATCAGGTCGTCGCCGAGGAGGACCGCGAAGGGCTCGTCGCCGACGTGCGGGGCGGCGCACAGGACGGCGTGGCCGAGGCCCTTGGGGTCGCCCTGGCGGACGTAGTGGATGGTCGCGAGGTCGCTGGATTCCTGCACCTTGGCGAGGCGGCTCTCGTCGCCCTTCTTCATCAGGGCGGATTCCAGCTCGTAGTTGCGGTCGAAGTGGTCCTCGAGGGGGCGCTTGTTGCGGCCCGTCACCATGAGGACGTCGTCCAGACCCGCGGCGACGGCCTCCTCGACCACGTACTGGATAGCCGGCTTGTCGACGACCGGCAGCATCTCCTTGGGAGTGGCCTTGGTGGCCGGCAGGAACCGGGTGCCGAGGCCTGCTGCGGGGATGACAGCCTTGCTGATCCGAGGGTGGGACTGTGTCATGGCCGCCACCTTATCCGGTGCCTTTGGATGGAATCTGCGGCTCCGGTTCATAGGGACTCATATGAGCGTATTAGGACGGTACGGGAGCAACCATTGAGGCATATCGCACGTCCGGGCGAGCCTGACAAGCGCACGTTGCGACAGGGACTCCTCGCGGTGAGAAGCAGGTTGACGGCGGATGACCTGCGGGAAACATCCACCGCACTGGCCGCGCGGGCGCTGGAGCTGCCCGAGTTGGGACGGGCCGGCACGGTCGCCGCATATGTCTCGGTGGGGAGTGAACCCGGGACGCTCGCGCTCCTCGACGCGCTGCGCGCCCGGGGCGTGCGCGTGCTGCTTCCGGTGCTGCTGCCCGACAACGACCTGGACTGGGGCCTGTACGAGGGCGAGGGCTCGCTGGCGCGGGTCCGGCACGGCGGCAGGATGGCGCTCCTGGAGCCCGCGGGCGAGCGCCTCGGGCCGGACGCGGTGACGGCGGCGGACGCCGTGCTGCTGCCCGGTCTCGCGGTCGACGCGCGCGGGATGCGGCTGGGGCGCGGCGGCGGCTCCTACGACCGGGTGCTGGCGCGGCTGGAGCGGGCGGGGGCGGATCCGGCGCTGGTGGTGCTGCTGTACGACTCCGAGGTCGTCGGGCACGTCCCGGAGGAGGCGCACGACCGGCCGGTGCACGCCGTGGTGACCCCGTCGGGTGTACGGCGGTTCCGCCAGGACTCCTGACGCGGAAACGGCCCTCCACGCGCGCGTGGAGGGCCGTCTTTCAGGTGCGGGGCTCAGCGGCTCACGGCCTGAGCACCAGCTTGTCGGAGGTGCCGTTCTCGACCGCCCGGTCCGAGAAGGACCACGGCAGCAGTTCGCCGTCGGCCCACTTGTCCGTCTGGTCGACGTAGTGGGCGCTGTAGGCGTGCCCGGAGGCGCCGCTGAGGTTGATCCAGCGGGACTTGTCCAGGTCGCCGAGGTTCACCACCATCCGCATGGACGGCACCCACACCACCCCGAAGCCGCCGGCGGCGTTCCAGCCGGTCGCGTTGACCGTCGCCTCGCCGCCGCTGAGCTCCCAGGGGCCGCGGTTGAGGGCGTACTGCAGGAAGCCGGGGCCCGCGGTGCCGAGGGTCTGGTTCTTCAGGAACAGGCGGTGCAGCCGGCCCCAGCTCCAGGAGTCGATGTCCTTGCCGAGCTTGGCGGTCAGCTCCCAGCGGGCGTCGATCAGGGCGCGCCGGAACAACTGGTCGCGGTCGGCGGCCGCGGGACGGGTGCCCGCCTCGGGTGTCTTCCACCAGTCGCTGTCCGGCTGGTCCATGAGCGCCCGGACCACCTCGAACCAGCGGTCGCCGCCGTCCGGCTGCGCCTGGTCGGGTTCGCGCTGGCCGCACTCGCGCACCTTCTCCGCCTCGTCGGCGGGACCGGTGGTGTTGACCGGCTCGACCATGAGGCACTGGCCCTTGGGCCGCACCTCCTTGGGCAGCTTGTTGCCGAAGGCGAGCTTGAGGACGTTGCGCCAGACGGCGTTGAAGTACGCGGCGGCCGCGGAGTCGGCGTCCTGGGTGTAGTCCCAGCCCTCCAGCAGCTTCTGCGCCTCGCGCACGTCCTGGTCGCCGGTGTCGATCTTCAGCAGCGTGGGCACCAGCAGCCGTGCGACCTCGCTGCTGTTGTCCAGCTGCATCTGGCGCATGTCGTCCGTGGAGATCTTGCCGCCGTCCTTGATCTTCGACTGGATCAGGTCGGTGATCCGCTGGCTGCGCGTGCCGTAGCCCCAGTCCGCGGTGAGCGTGTACGGGTAGCGGTCCGGGTCGATCACGGCCTGGTTGGCGGTGACGATGTAGCCGCGCTCCGGGTTGTACTCGTAGGGCAGCGCCCCCTGCGGGAGGTATCCCGTCCACCGGTAGTCGGAGTCCCAGCCGGGTGCCGGGACGGACCCGTCGTGGGCCTTCGCGCGGGTGGGGATCCTGCCGGGCAGCGAGTAGCCGATGTTGTTCTCGGTGTCGGCGTAGATCAGGTTCTGCGAGGGCACCTCGAACAGGGCGGCGGCCTTGCGGAAGTCGCTCCAGCCCTTCGCGCGGTTCATGGCGAAGACGGCGTCCATGGTGGTGCCCGGGTCGAGGGCGGTCCAGCGCAGGGCGACGCCGTAGCCGTCGCCGCGGTCGGGGGCGGCCGTGTCGACGGTGGCCTTCTTGCCGACCTTCACGAGGTCCTCGGCGCGGTCGGAGAGCAGCGGCCCGTTGTTGGTCGTGCGGACCACGATCTTCTTGGACGGCCCGCCGGCGACCTTGATGGTCTCCTCGCGGGTCTCGAAGGGCCTGACCTTGCCGTCGTAGAGGTAGCCCTCGCCGGTGATCTTCTCCAGGTAGAGGTCCGTGACGTCGACGCCGGAGTTGGTCATGCCCCAGGAGATGTCCTGGTTGTGACCGATTATCACCCCGGGCATGCCGGCGAAGGTGTAGCCCGTGACGTCGTACTGGCAGGCGCTGGAGACGCTGCGGCAGTGCAGGCCCATCTGGTACCAGACGGACGGCAGCGAGGGGCCCAGGTGCGGGTCGTTGGCCAGCAGCGGCTTGCCGGTGATGGTGTGCCGCCCGCCGACGACCCACGAGTTGGAGCCGATGCCGTCGCCGTTCACGCCCACGGCCGGCGGGAGGTCTTCGAGGACCTTGGTGAGGCCGGTGAGCTGGCTGTTCAGACCCGAGGCGCCGGACGTGCCCGCGGCGGTCCCGCCGGCTCCCGCCGTGCCCGGGGTGCCGGTGGACGCACCTGCGGTGCCGTTCGCGCCGGAGGCGCCGGATGCCCCCTCGGTGCCACTGGTACCGCCGGTGCCGTCGGCTCCCGCGGCGCCGGTCGTGCCGCCCTGCTCGTACGCCTCAGCGATCTGGCTGTAGGCGCCCTCCTGCACTATCGCCTTGTTCCGGCCGTACGGGTAGCGCGGGTACAGGTCGGCGATCTGCTTCGGGCCGAGGCGGCTGGTCAGCAGGGCGCGGTCGATCTCGTCCTGCATGTTGCCGCGCAGGTCCCAGGCCATCGCCTTCAGCCAGGAGACCGAGTCGACCGGGGTCCACCGCTGCGGCTTGTAGTCGTTGGTGAAGCCCAGCGCCGCGTACTCCAGGGAGATGTCCTCGCCCTCCTTGCCCTGGAGGTAGGCGTTGACTCCCGCGGAGTAGGCCTGGAGGTGCTTCTTCGCGGCGGCCGACAGCTTGGTGTCGTACTCCTCCTTGGCGACCCGGTCCCAGCCGAGCGTGCGCAGGAACTCGTCGTTGTCGAGCTGGCTCTTGCCGAACATCTCGGACAGGCGCCCGGCGGCCATGTGGCGGCGGACGTCCATCTCGTAGAAGCGGTCCTGGGCCTGGACGAAGCCCTGCGCCATGAACAGGTCGGCGTCCGAGGAGGCGTAGATCTGCGGGATGCCGTAGGCGTCGCGCTTGACCTCGACGGGTCCCGACAGGCCCTTCAGCGTGAGGCTGCCCTTGGTCTGCGGGAAGGACGCCCGGACGGTACTGACGGTCCAGTACCCGGCGAAGGCGACGCCCCCGATGAGGGCCAGCACCAGGACGAGCACGATGAGACGGGCTTTGCGCCCTTTTCTCCTGCCGGACTTGCCGGGCTGCTGACCCGTGGAGGCGGTGGTGTTGGGGGGCATCGCTGTCCTTGCTGTCCTAACGCGAGCGGCAGGTTCGGCTGTGCTTTTAACTGAGCGCTGGAGCAACGATAGGCGCAGGGCCTTGCGCCCCTTGACGCGGAGTCGGGAACCAGCGCGCACGGACGTTCGATCTTGCCCTCGCGAGTGTCAAGAAATCGTCAAGAGTTAGGTAAGGTAACGAAGTAGTTGGCGCGTTGCGCCCCAGTTTCATGTGCGATGTACGTGAGCCCGCGCGCGGGTGCGCGTCGGGCCAGGAAAGGATTCGGCCGCTGACTGTTCACCACCTCAACCAGCTCCTGCTCGTCTGCTCTCTCGTCCTGCTCGTCGCCGTCGCAGCGGTACGGATCTCCTCGCGCAGCGGGCTCCCCAGCCTGCTCGTGTACCTGGGGATCGGCGTCGCCATGGGCCAGGACGGCGTGGGCGACATCCACTTCGACAACGCCGAGCTGACCCAGGTCATCGGCTACGCGGCCCTGGTCGTGATCCTGGCCGAGGGCGGCCTGGGCACGAAGTGGAAGGAGATCAAGCCGGCCCTGCCGGCCGCCAGCGCGCTGGCGCTGGCGGGTGTCGCGGTGAGCGTCGGGATCACGGCCTCGGCCGCGCACTACCTCATCGGGCTGGAGTGGCGGCAGGCACTGATCATCGGGGCGGTCGTCTCCTCGACCGACGCGGCGGCCGTGTTCTCCGTGCTGCGCAAGATCCCGCTGCCCGCGCGCGTGACCGGCACCCTGGAGGCGGAGTCCGGCTTCAACGACGCCCCGGTGGTCATCCTGGTGGTGTCCCTGTCGACGGCGGGCCCGGTCGAGCACTGGTACGTGCTGCTGGGCGTGATCCTGCTGGAGCTGGCCATCGGCGCCGCCATCGGGCTCGCGGTGGGCTGGCTGGGATCCTTGGGGCTGCGGCACGTGGCCCTGCCGGCCTCCGGCCTCTACCCCATCGCCGTGATGGCGATCGCCGTGGTGGCGTACGCGGCCGGCGCGCTGGCCCACGGCAGCGGCTTCCTCGCGGTGTACCTGGCCTCGATGGTGATGGGCAACGCCCGGCTGCCGCACTGGCCGGCCACCCGCGGGTTCGCCGACGGGCTGGGCTGGATGGCGCAGATCGGCATGTTCGTCCTGCTCGGCCTGCTGGTCACACCGCACGAGCTGGGCGACGACTTCGTACCCGCGCTGGTCATCGGGCTGGTGCTGACCATGGTGGCGCGCCCGCTGAGCGTGCTGGTCTGCCTGACGCCGTTCCGGGTGCCGTGGCGGGAGCAGGCCCTGATGTCCTGGGCGGGACTGCGCGGCGCCGTGCCCATCATCCTGGCGACCATCCCCATGGTGGAGGGCGTGGAGGCCAGCCGCCGGATCTTCAACATCGTCTTCATCCTGGTCGTCGTCTACACCCTCGTCCAGGGCCCGACGCTGCCCTGGCTGGGCCGCAAGCTGCACCTCGGCGACAGTTCGGAGGCGGCCGACCTCGGCATCGAGTCGGCCCCGCTGGAACGGCTGCGCGGGCATCTGCTGTCCGTGGCGATCCCGGACGGGTCGAGGATGCACGGCGTGGAGGTGGCCGAGCTGCGGCTGCCGCACGGCGCGGCCGTGACGCTCGTCGTCCGCGGGGGCGAGTCCTTCGTGCCGCTGCCGACGACGATCCTGCAGCGCGGGGACGAACTCCTGGTGATCGCCACGGACCCCGTCCGGGACGCGGCGGAGAAGCGGCTGCGCGCGGTCGGGCACGGCGGCAAGCTGGCCGGGTGGCTGGGGACGGACGGCACGGACCGCTGACGCGCGGCCACCATGCCCCCTCACCCCCCTTGCTCCCTTACCCCCTTCACTATGTCCCCTTTGCGGGGATTTGCATTTGGAAGGCGGTCGGGCCCGTGGTGCTCTCTTTCACAGGTCTGCCACCCCTTGATCCCTGTAGGATGAAGGCGTACCCAGATCGAACCAACTCTGCCTGACGCAGAGCTGGCGCGACCGTATGGCGGTCGGGACACCCCTCCTCACCGGGCCCCGGCATCTACCGCAGTTCCGCGCAAGAGGACAGCTCTCGGCGCCGCCCACGACGGGGCCGCGCTACCAGGCGGCAGAAAGGCACGGGCCGTGGCATCCACGGTCACCTCGAAGACGTCGGAGAACGCGACGGCTTCCGCCCGCCCGGGATACGGCCGGCTGCTGCGCACCCGCGGCGCCTGGACGTTCCTGCTCCCCGGTTTCGCGGCTCGCCAGCCGTTCGCGATGCTGACGATCTCCATCGTCCTGCTGGTGCAGCACACCACCGGCTCCTACGGCGCGGCGGGCGCCGCCGCCGCCGTCACCGGTGTCTCCATGGCCCTGTTCGCGCCCTACAGCGGCCGCCTCGCCGACCGCTACGGGCAGCGGACCGTGCTGATCCCCGGCGTGCTGCTGCACGCGCTGTCCGGGCTCACGCTGACCGCGCTGGCCCTCATGGACGCGCCCCTGTGGGCGGTCTTCGCGGCCGCCGTCCCCACCGGCGCCTCGGTGCCGCAGGTCGGCCCCATGGTGCGGGCCCGCTGGGGCGTCACCCTCAAGGACTCGCCCCTGATGACCACCGCGGCGGCCTTCGAGTCCGTCACGGACGAACTGACCTTCGTCGTCGGACCGCTGCTGGCCACCGCCCTGTGCACCGCCGTCGACCCGGCCGCCGGCCTGGTCACGGAGGCCTCGCTGACCCTGGTCGGCGGTCTGCTGTTCGCCGCACAGAAGAGCACCCAGCCCACGGTCTCCGGCGGCGGGCACGCGCGCGTGCGGCACGCCTCCGCGCTGAGCATCCCCGGCGTGCGGGTGCTGATCGTGACCTTCCTGGGCATCGGCTCCGTCTTCGGCGGCATGCAGGTCTCCCTGGCCGCGTTCACCGAGTCGATCGGCGAACCGGGCCTGAACGGCGTCCTGTACGGCGTCTTCGCCGCGGGCAACATGCTCTCCGGCCTCGCCTGCGGCGCCATCGTCTGGAAGGTCGCCCCGCAGCGGCGCCTGGTCGTCGGCTACACCGCGCTGGCGCTCACCGCGTCCGGCCTGTGGGCCGCGCACTCCGTCCTGGTCCTGGCCGGGCTCGGACTGCTCGTGGGCATGTGCATCGCGCCCGCCCTCATCACCGGCTACACGCTCGTCGAGGACCTGGTCCCGGCCGGCGCCCGCACCGAGGCCTTCACCTGGCTGACCGGCGCGGTGGCCCTGGGCCAGGCGGCCGCCGTCACGGTCGCCGGGCAGCTGGAGGACCGCTTCCGGGACGGCGCCGGTTTCCTGGTCCCGATGGGCGGCACACTGCTGGCCCTGGTGACCCTCCTGGCTCTGCGTTCCCGGCTGGCGGCACGCGCCCACGGCCGGACCGTGGCACGTGGCGTGGGTCACCGCGTGCCGGTGGCAGTGGACTGAGCGGCCGGAATACGTCACTATGGAGCGTCGTTAGCACTCATCGAGTGAGAGTGCCAGGAGGAAGACAGTGCCCACCTATCAGTACCAGTGCACCGAGTGCGGCGAGGGCCTCGAGGCGGTGCAGAAGTTCACCGACGACGCCCTCACCGAGTGCCCCAGCTGCAAGGGTCGCCTGAAGAAGGTGTTCTCGGCGGTCGGCATCGTCTTCAAGGGCTCCGGCTTCTACCGGAACGACAGCCGCGGCTCCTCGTCGAGCAGCTCCCCGGCGTCGAAGTCGTCGAGCTCCTCCTCGTCGAGCTCGTCCTCCGACTCCGGCTCGTCGAGCTCCTCCTCGAGCTCGTCGTCGGCCGGCAGCTCCTCCAGCAGCAGCACCGCCGCGTAAGGCCGGATTCTTACGGGACCCTGTCGCCCTCGGGCGACGGGGTCCTCGGCGTTTCCGCGCGGGGTTAGGGTGCGGATATGGCGGATGCGGCGGAGACGGCGGACATGGCGGAGACGGCGGATACGGGCATGGCGGGCAGGGCGGACGAGGCCGCTGCGGGTGGCGTCGACACGGGTCGCGTCGGCGCGGGTGGCGTCGGCGCGGGTGGCGTCGGCGCGGGTGGCGTCGGCGCGGGTGGCGTCGGCGCGGGTGGCGTCGGTGGGGGCACGGCCGGCGACGGGGGTGGCGCGGTGCGCGCCGGCGGGGGCGGTATCGGGGGCGGTTTCGAGAACGGGGGCGGTGTCGAGGGTGCCGGGATCGGTGTCATCGGTGGTTCGGGGTTCTACTCGTTCCTCGACGACGTGACCGAGGTCCAGGTCGACACCCCTTACGGCGCGCCCAGCGACTCCCTCTTCCTCGGCGAGGTCGCCGGCCGGCGGGTCGCCTTCCTGCCCCGGCACGGACGCGGTCACCACCTGCCGCCGCACCGGATCAACTACCGGGCCAACCTGTGGGCCCTGCGCTCGGTCGGCGTGCGCCAGGTGCTCGCCCCGTGTGCCGTGGGCGGACTGCGCCCCGAGTACGGGCCGGGCACCCTGCTCGTGCCGGACCAGCTGGTCGACCGTACGAAGACCCGCGCGAACTCCTACTTCGACGGACTGCCGCTGCCCGACGGCACGGTCCCGAACGTGGTGCACGTGTCGCTGGCCGACCCCTACTGCCCGACCGGGCGGACCGTCGCGCTGAAGGCGGCGCGCGGCCGGGACTGGGAGCCGGTGGACGGCGGCACGCTGGTCGTGGTCGAGGGGCCGCGCTTCTCGACCCGTGCCGAATCGTTGTGGCACCAGGCCCAGGGCTGGTCCGTGGTGGGCATGACCGGCCATCCCGAGGCGGCTCTCGCCCGCGAGCTGGAGCTCTGCTACACGTCTCTGACCCTGGTCACCGACCTCGACGCGGGTGCCGAGACCGGTGAGGGCGTCTCGCACGACGAGGTGCTGCGGGTGTTCTCCGCGAACGTGGACCGGCTGCGGGGGGTGCTGTTCGACGCGGTGGCGGGGTTGCCCGCCGAGATCGAGCGGGACTGCCTGTGTGTGAGTGCGCTGGGTGGGATGGATCCGGGGTTCGCGCTGCCGTAGTCGGCGTCGGGGAGGCGGCCGTCCAGGCCGGAGGTCCGGCAGGCGTCGAGGGCGGCGGAGGCCGTCCGGCAGGCGTCGAGGGCGGCGGAGGCCCGGGGGCGGAGACCCAGGGCGGAGACCGAGGGCGGGGACCGTCTGGGGCGAGGGCGTTTGCGGAACTCGTCGTTCGGGTGAGGGAGTTGTCCACAGGGTCGGGGTGCGTCCACAGGCCCGAGCGGGCGGCTGCGCGACACCTCATCGTGGGGAGCGCAAGCCGGTCCCTCGACGCAGGTGGTGGTCTCCATGTCCCATGCGCGTTCTTCGTTCGTGTCGTCGTCTCCCTCCCGGCCCGTGCCGTCCTCCCCCTCCTGGTCCGCCGCCGCGTGCCCGCCCGGACCCGAGGTGCCCGCGACCCGTGAGGTGCCGCGCTTCGAGCCCGTGCGGGTGCGCGGTGGTCGGTGCCGGCCGGGCCCCCTAGGGCGCCACAGACGGCGGGCCGTGGCGGTCGGGCTCGCGGTCACCGCGACCGCGCTGCTCGCGGCCGGCCCACGGGACACCGACGGGGCGCGCGGTCACCCCCCGGGCCGCCCTCCCGCACACGCGGCCCCGGCGTCCGGGGAGCAGCCCGGGAAACAGGCCGGGGAGCAGGCCGGGGAGGCGGGGAAACAGGCCGGGGAGGCCGGGAAGCAGGTCATGGGGCCGCGGGTCGGTCCGCGGCCGGTGACCGCCCCGGTCCGGATCGCCGACGCGGAGACCGTACGGCTGCTGCGGCCCGGCGACCGGGTCGACGTCATCGCCGCCGAGGAGACCGCGAGGGGCGGGGACGCCCGGGTCGTCGCGCGCGGCGCCCGGGTGACGAAGGTGCCGGAGCCCCTGGAGGGCGTCTCCGAGGGCGGGGCGCTGGTCGTGCTCTCCGTGCCGCGCGCCACCGCCGCCCGGCTGGCCGGCGCCAGTGCCACGGCGCGTTTGGCGGTGACGTTGTGGTGAGCTCGGTCAGGTGTGCGGAGGTCACGTGCACACTCCGGTCGAGTCGCTCGTTCGAGGGACCCAGTTCCCCGGTTCGGCCCATCGGTGACGTAGGTTGCGGAGCGTTTTGTTCCACAAGCTGCTCGTACGAGGAGAGGCCCCGAGGTGAGTGAGAACAAGGAACCGAGCGTCTGGGAAGGCTTCAAGGCCTTCCTGATGCGCGGGAACGTGGTCGATCTGGCGGTGGCGGTGGTGATCGGCGCCGCCTTCACCAACATCGTCAACGCCGTGGTGAAGGGGATCATCAACCCGGTCGTCGGCGCCATCGGGACCAAGAACCTCGAGCACTACAGCTCGTGCCTGAGCTCCACCTGCGAGGGCGAGCAGGGCATCCAGATCCTGTGGGGCTCCGTCCTCGGCGCGGCCCTGAGCTTCGTGATCACGGCGGCGGTCGTCTACTTCCTGATGGTCCTGCCGATGGCGAAGTACCTGGCCCGGCTGGAGGCCCGCCGCAAGGCGAAGGAGGGCACGCACGAGATCATCCAGGTGACCGAGCTGGAGGTCCTGAAGGAGATCCGCGACGAGCTGGTCGCGCAGCGCGGCTCGGGGCACGACCGCCTGTAGCGCCGCGGACGCCGGACCGGCCGGCCTCGAAGCCGCCGAGGCCGCCGGGGGTGGTCCGCCGGCTGCTTCAGAGGTGGTGGGGAGGCTTCTCGTCGAGGAAGCGCTTGAGGTCGGCCGCCCCGCCGCCGGAGTCGGTGCGCTCGCCCCAGCCGCGGTCCGTGTCGTCGGAGGACTGCTGGTCGAGCGGGTCGTCGAAGATCAGTGCGGGCTTCGGCGCGCGCGGTTCGGGTTCGGGGGCGGTGCTCATGCGTCCAGGGTACGGTCGCGGAGAAAAACCCGGCGCCTTCTGTTGTGCTGGGAATCATGACCTCCAGCGCCTCTCCCCCGCCCGTCCCCTCCGGCGCACACGGCGATCACGGCCTGCTGCGCCCCCTCCGGGCCCGTGGCCGCGACGAGGCGCACCGGACGGCCTCGCCGCTGGAGCTCTTCTTCGACCTGTGCTTCGTCGTGGCCGTCGCCCAGGCCGGCATCCAGCTGGTGCACTCGGTCGCCGAGGGGCACGCGGGCGAGGGGATCATCGACTACGCGATGGTGTTCTTCGCCCTGTGGTGGGCGTGGATGAACTTCACGTGGTTCGCCTCGGCGTACGACAACGACGACGTCCTCTACCGGGTCGTCACGCTGGTGCAGATCGCGGGCGTGCTGGTCCTCGCCGCGGGGGTCGAGCGGGCGTTCGAGGAGCGCGAGTACCTGGTGGTCTGGCTGGGCTACGTCATCATGCGGCTCGCCCTGGTGGCGCAGTGGCTGCGGGTGGCCCGCTCCAGCGAGGGCCCGGAGCGTACGACGGCCCTGCGCTACGCGGGCGGTGTGGCGCTGTGCCAGGTCGGCTGGCTGGGGCTGCTGTTCCTGCCGGAGGCTGCCCGGCCCTGGTGCTTCCTGGTGATGGCGCTGCTGGAGATGTGCGTGCCGCTGTTCGCGGAGAGGGGGTACACCACGGCCTGGCATCCGCGTCACATCGCCGAGCGGTACGGGCTGTTCACCATCATCGTGCTCGGCGAGACGATCGCCGCGGCCACGGTCGGGGTGAAGTCCGGCATCGACGAGTACGACGCGCTGGGCGAGCTCCTCCCCCTCGCGACGGGCGGGCTCCTGATCATCTTCGCCGCGTGGTGGAGCTACTTCGTGGTGCCGATCCACGGCCATCTGCGCTCCAGCCGGCAGGCGTTCCTGTGGGGCTACGGCCACTACCTGGTCTTCGCCTCGGCGGCCGCGATCGGGGCCGGGCTGGAGGTGGCGGTGGAGACGCAGGTCGGCAAGGCGCACATCTCCACGCTGTCCGCGTCGGCCGCCGTGACCCTGCCGACGGCCCTGTACCTGCTGATCCTGTGGGCCCTGCACTCCCGCCACTTCAAGATCGGCATCGCCCAGCAGCTGGTGCTGCCGACGACGGCTCTGCTCGTGATCTGCTGCACGTTCCTGGGCGACTGGGCGGTGTTCGCGGCGGGCATCGTCTGCGCGCTGTCGGTGGCGGCGGGAGAGACACTGGCGACCCGGCGGAGCAGCCGGCCCGGGAGCGCGCCGACCGTGACCGGGTGAGACGGGAGGCGGAAGACGGGAGGCGGAAGACGGGAGGCGGGCGGCCCCGACGTACTCGTCCACCGAACACCCACGCACCACCGCACCACCGCACCACCGCACCACCGCACCACCGCACCACCGCACCACCGCACCACCGCACCACCGCACCACCGCACCACCGCACCCAGCCATACCCCCACGCCTAGACGAAACTGTCCCGCATGACAGTTGACGCTCTGACAGACGTGTCCGGTCTGCGCGTGGGGCACGCGACCCGCGCCGGCGGCGGTTGGCTCACCGGCACCACGGTCGTGCTCGCCCCGGAGGGCGGGGCCGTGGCCGCCGTGGACGTGCGGGGTGGTGGCCCCGGCACCAAGGAGACGGACGCGCTGGACCCGCGCAACGTGGTGCGGAAGGTCGAGGCGGTCGTGCTGACCGGCGGCAGCGCGTACGGGCTGGACGCCGCGTCGGGGGTGATGGCCTGGCTGGAGGAACGGGGGCGCGGCATCCGGGTCGGGCCGGACCCGGCGCACGTGGTGCCGGTGGTGCCCGCCGCCTGTGTCTTCGATCTGGGGCGGGGCGGTGACTTCCGGGCCCGGCCGGACGCGGCCACCGGACGGGCCGCGGTCGAGGCCGCCGCGGCGAGCGAGCCCGGCGCGCCGGTGGCGCAGGGGTGCGTGGGCGCCGGCACGGGGGCCGTCGTCGGGGTCGTGAAGGGCGGGGTCGGCAGTGCCTCCGCCGTGCTCGGTTCGGGGATCACGGTGGCGGCGCTGGTGGTGGCCAACGCGGCGGGAGCGGTCGTGGATCCGGAGACGGGGGTGCTGTACGGGGAGTTGTTCCAGGGGCAGGTGGAGTATCCGCAGGGCGAGGTGCACGAGGCCGCGCGGCGGCGGCTCGCCGAGACGTCCGCGCGCAGTGCGCCTCCGCCGCTCAACACCACGCTCGCGGTGGTCGCCACGGACGCCGACCTGACGAAGGCGCAGGCGCAGAAGCTGGCGGGCACGGCGCACGACGGCATCGCCCGGGCGGTGCGGCCGGTGCATCTGCTGAACGACGGGGACACGGTGTTCGCGCTGGCGACGGGCGACCGCGCCCTGGACGCCGCCGAGCCGCTCGCCCTGAACGAGATCCTCGCGGCCGGCGCGGACGTCGTGACGCGGGCGATCGTGCGGGCCGTGCGGGCCGCCGAGTCGGTGGACGGGCCGGGCGGGGCGTGGCCGTCGTACTCGGAGCTGTACACGGGGCGCTGAACGGGCCTGCCGCGCGCGGCGGATGCACCGGCGGAGCCGGACATTGTCCGGGTTCTGTCACGTGATGGCGTTCAGGGCGCACGGGTGGAACCCGACCGGCCGCCGATCCCCTCTTCCCCCACGTACTGGAGCGGATCACGCACATCACACGAACTGGGAGCAGCCCGTGACAACGCCGGACATTGCAGCGCGGCGCGTACTGGGGGCCTGTGCCGCCCTGGTGGTCGGCGCCCTGACGCTCACCGCCTGCGGAGGCAGCGCCACCGCCAAGGACGACAAGGGCGGCAAGGACGACGCGAAGTCGTCCGCGGCGAAGATCGCCATCTCGGCCGAGGACGGTTCGACCGGCGCGTCCATCAACACGACCGGTGTGAAGGTCAGCGGCGGGAAGCTGACCGAGGTGAAGATGACGGTGGCGGGCGGCGGGCAGGCGGTCGCCGGCGCGGTCTCCGCGGACGGCAAGTCCTGGAAGCCGAAGGAGCAGCTGGAGCGGGGCACGAAGTACCGGATATCGGCGCTCGCGAAGGACGGCGAGGGCCGGACGGCCGCCGCCAACTCCATCTTCACCACGGTGACGTCGGCGAACAGCTTCATCGGGACGTACACGCCGGACAACGGCACCACGGTCGGTGTGGGCATGCCGGTGTCGTTCACGTTCGACAAGGCGATCACCGACCGCAAGGCCGTGCAGTCCCGCATCAAGGTCACCTCCAGCAGCGGGCAGAAGGTCGTCGGGCACTGGTTCAGCGGGCAGCGGCTCGACTTCCGGCCCGAGGAGTACTGGAAGTCCGGCTCCAAGGTCACGATGAAGATCGACCTGGACGGGGTGGAGGGCGCGAACGGCGTCTTCGGCGTGCAGAAGAAGACGGTGACCTTCACCGTCGGGCGCTCGCAGGTCTCCACGGTCGACACGAACACGCAGACGATGACGGTCGTCCGGGACGGCGCGACCCTCAAGAGGATCCCGATCTCGGCGGGCAGCCCGGAGCACACCACGTACAACGGGCAGATGGTGATCTCCGAGAAGTTCACGCAGACGCGGATGAACAGCCGGACGGTCGGGCTGGGCGGCGAGTACGACATCCCGGACGTGCCGCACGCGATGCGCCTGACGACGTCGGGCACGTTCCTGCACGGCAACTACTGGTACAACAAGGGCAACCCGCCGTTCGGCCGGCAGGGCACCAGCCACGGCTGCGTCGGCCTCGCGGACGTCCGGGGCGCCCAGGGCAGCACGCCCGCCCGGTGGTTCTACGACAACTCCCTGATCGGGGACGTCGTGATCGTCAAGAACTCGCCCGACAAGACGGTGGCACCGGACAACGGACTCAACGGCTGGAACATGTCCTGGAGCCAGTGGGTCGCGGGCAGCGCTTCCTGAATCGGTGAAGTACATCCCCAACTGGGGTTTTTGACGGACCGACCGGGCCGCGCGGGAATTTTTCGCGCGGCCCGCGCGTTTTTCCGGACGTACGTTTTCTCGGTTCCCGGACATGATGTCCGACCGAGGGGCTACGGTATGCACCCACAAGGTGACATGCAGCAACGCCGGGAGAAACCTTGAGCGTTCCGTACGAGACGGCAGCGTACGAACCCCATGACTCGCCCGAGTCTCCGGAGGAGCACCTCGCGCGACTCCTCGGCCGTGCCCTGAACTCCTTCGAGTTGCCGGACGAGACGATAGGACGGCTGGACTGCGCGCTGGCGCACGACGGTTCGCTGCACTCCGCGCACCACAGCGCGGGCCTGCACCGGGAGACGTACCGGCACACCTGGCTGCTCGCCGACGGATCCGCGCTCACGCTGTGGGAGCTCGTGCACAACACGGCGCCGGGCAGCGAGCCGCAGCACGAGGTGTACGTCGACGAGGAGGAACTGCGCGCGGCGACCACGCGGCTGCCGCTGCCGCCGGACACACCGGACTTCGAGCTGCCGGTGACGGTCCAGCTGGCCCCGGCCCCCGCGACCCGGCACGCCTACGCCGCGGAGGACTCGGCCGACCACGCGCGGCGCTTACTGCGCCGGGCGGAGAACGCGGACCGGCCGGGCGCGGACACGGCGGCACTGCTGACCACGGCG
The DNA here is from genome assembly GCF_040611555.1 of Streptomyces sp. NPDC006624. Classification (NCBI taxonomy): domain Bacteria; kingdom Bacillati; phylum Actinomycetota; class Actinomycetes; order Kitasatosporales; family Streptomycetaceae; genus Streptomyces; species Streptomyces sp. NPDC006624. Next base: position 96,852 of record NZ_JBEXOM010000006.1, read on the forward strand.
TCCGGCCACCAGATCACGCAGGCCTTCGGCCGCCCGTGCCGAGCGGGCCGGGCGGGGCTGGGCTTCTCACTGTACGAGCACGCGTTCCTGCTGCGCGACGGGGCGGAGCTGTCGCTCTGGGAGGTCGAGCACACGGCGACGCCGGACGGGCGGCACATGTGCGAGGTGTACGTCAGCGAGGACGCGGCGCGTGAGGCGATGGAGCGGCGCGCGGCGCAGCTCTCCTGAGGCGGGGTTTCAGAGGTCCCTGGCGCCGAGCCCGCGCACCAGCTCGGCGAAGGCGTCTCTCTCCTCGGGCGTCAGCTCCACGGACTCCGACCGGGGGCCGGTCTGCCGCTGCTGCGGGAGGGCGGGGAGCGCGTGGCCCTCGGGCCACCGCGAGACGTGATCGGACATGCGCTCCAGTACACACCACGGCCCGGGACTTCGGTCCCGGGCCGTGACTTTCGTGATCTATCTCGCAGGTGGCGTGAACAGTTCACACACCCCGAATGGGGCGAACCCGTACCGTCTCAGGCCGCGACGGGCTGCTTCTGCTCCGCCGCCGGGACCGTGCCGCCCTCGCCGGAGGCCGCCGTGGCGCCCGGGGCGGGCTTGCGCGTGCCCTTGAGGACGACCACCAGGGCCGTGGTGACGCAGACGCCCGCGGCGATGGCAACCAGGTAGAGCAGCGGGTTGCCGATCAGCGGGACCACGAAGATGCCGCCGTGGGGGGCGCGCAGGGTGGCGCCGAAGGCCATCGACAGGGCGCCGGTGAGCGCGCCGCCCGCCATCGAGGCGGGGATGACGCGCAGCGGGTCGGCCGCGGCGAACGGGATCGCGCCTTCGGAGATGAAGGAGGCGCCCAGCACCCAGGCGGCCTTGCCGTTCTCGCGCTCGGTGTGCGTGAAGAGCTTGCCGCGCACGGTGGTGGCCAGGGCCATCGCCAGCGGGGGCACCATGCCGGCCGCCATGACCGCCGCCATGATCTTCATCGCGGAGTCGCCGGGGCTGGACACCGCGATACCGGCGGTGGCGAAGGTGTAGGCGACCTTGTTGACGGGACCGCCGAGGTCGAAGCACATCATCAGGCCGAGGAGCGCGCCGAGCAGGATCGCGTTGCTGCCGGACAGGCCGTTCAGCCAGTCGGTCATGCCCTTCTGGGCCTCGGCGATGGGCTTGCCGATGACGACGAACATCAGGAACCCGACGATCGCCGAGGAGATCAGCGGGATCACCACCACCGGCATGATGCCGCGCAGGGCCGCCGGGATGCGCACCTTCTGGATCGCCATCACCACGCCGCCGGCGATCAGACCGGCCGCGAGGCCGCCGAGGAAACCGGCGTTGACGGTGAGGGCGATGGAGCCGCCGACGAAGCCGGGCACGAGTCCGGGCCGGTCGGCCATGCCGTAGGCGATGTAGCCGGCCAGGACCGGGACGAGGAAGCCGAAGGCGACGACGCCGATCTGGAAGAGCAGGGCCGCCCAGCTGTCGGCCTGCGTCCAGGCGAAGTGCTCCATCACCGACGGGGCCTTGTCGATCTTGTACCCGCCGATCGCGAAGCCGAGCGCGATGAGCAGACCGCCCGCGGCGACGAACGGCACCATGTAACTGACGCCGGACATCAGCCACTTGCGCAGCTTGGTGCCGTAGCCCTCGCCGGACTCGCCGGTGCGCTCCACCGGGGTGGCCGGGGCGGATCCGGAGCTGACCTCGCCGCGGGCGGCCTTCTCGCGGACCTCGGCGATGAGTTCCGCGGCGCGGTTGATGCCCGCCTTGACGCCGACGTCGACCGTCGGCTTCCCGGCGAAGCGTTCCTTCTCCCGCACGGGCACGTCATGGGCGAAGATCACGGCGTCCGCCGCCGCGATGACCGCCGGGTCGAGCCGGGTGAAGCCGGCCGAGCCCTGGGGCTCGACGGCGACCTCGACGCCCGCCTCGCGGCCGGCGTTCTCCAGCGACTCGGCCGCCATGTAGGTGTGGGCGATGCCGGTGGGGCAGGAGGTGACGGCGACGATGCGGAACGGGCGCTGCCCGCCGTCGGCCGTGCCGTCGCCGGTGACCGTGGCGGCGGCGGGAGAGGCCGCTCCCGCCGACGCCACGGTGTCTTCGGAGCCCGCCCGCCCGGGAGCGGCGGCTGCCGCGGACCCGCCGGACGGCTGCCGCGCCCCTGCCGCCGCCTCCGGGTCGTCGCCGCGGATCAGCGCCGCGGCGGCGGCCGGGTCGCCCACCGCGCGCAGGGCGTCGGTGAACTCGCTGTTCATCAGCTGCCGGGCCAGCGAGGACAGGATCGTCAGATGGGCGTCGTCGGCGCCGGCCGGCGCGGCGATCAGGAAGATCAGGTCGGCGGGGCCGTCCGCGGCGCCGAAGTCGATGCCGTCGGCGCTGCGACCGAAGGCGAGGGTCGGCTCGGTGACGTGTGCGCTGCGGCAGTGCGGGATGCCGATGCCGCCGTCGAGGCCGGTCGGCATCTGGGCCTCGCGGGCGGCGACGTCGGCGAGGAAGCCCTCCAGGTCGGTCACCCGGCCCAGGGAAACCATGCGCTCGGCGAGGGCGCGCGCCGCCGCTTCCTTGGTGTCGGCGGACAGGTCGAGATCGACCAGGTCCACGGTGATCATGTCGCTCATCGCGGGCTCCTTAGCACGCGTATCGCCCGGTCAGTGGGGTGGGCGTGGGAGGGGACGGGGATGCGGTGGGGGGTGACGGGGAGTGGGGGGAGGCCGGGAAAGGGGAGGCCCCGGCCTCCTCGGGCGGCGGGGCGGCTCAGGATGCCCTGCCGTCCGCTGGGGGCGGCGGTTAACGGAGCGGTGTCCCGCCGGGTCCTGGCCGGTCCGCGCGGTGCGGCGTACGTCATGACACCGGCTCCTTCAGCGCACGGTCCGCCGGCACGTCGGCCGTGACCGTGACGGCCGCCGGGTCCAGGTCGCCCGGTGCCGGCATGACGCTGCCGGGCAGCTGGACGGCCGCCGCGCCGTGGGCGACCGCGGAGGCGAGGGCCTCGGGGCCGTGACCGCCGGCGATCAGGAAGCCGGCGAGGGAGGAGTCACCGGCGCCCACATTGCTGCGGACGGCGTCCACCCGGGCGCTGCCGAACCAGGCGCCCTCCTCGCTGACCAGCAGCTGCCCGTCCGCGCCGAGGCTGGCCAGGACGGCCCGGGCACCCTTCTCGCGCAGCTCCTCGGCGGCCTTGACGGCGTCGCCGACGGTGGCGAGGGGGCGTCCGACGGCCTCCGCCAGTTCCTCGGCGTTGGGCTTGACCACGTCGGGCCGCTCCCGCAGGGCCGCGAGGAGCGCGGGTCCGGAGGTGTCCAGGGCGATCCGGGCCCCGGCGGCGTGGGTGCGGGCGACCAGGTCGGCGTAGAAGGAGTGGGCGAGGCCGCGCGGGAGGCTGCCGCAGCAGGCGATCCAGGAGGCGTCGCGGGACTGGAGCCGTACGGTCTCCAGGAGCAGTTCCCGCTCGGCGCCGGTCAGTTCGGGGCCCGGCGCGTTGATCTTGGTCAGGACACCGTCGGCCTCGGCGAGGGCGATGTTGGAGCGGGTGGCCCCGGCGACCGGGACGGGAGCGACCTCGATGCCCTGCGCGTCGAGCAGGTCGGCGACGAGCTTGCCCGGGGCGCCGCCCAGGGGCAGGACCGCCACCGTGCGCTGCCCGGCCGCGGCGACCGCGCGCGAGACGTTCACGCCCTTGCCGCCCGGGTCCATCCGCTCACCGGTGGCGCGGATGACCTCGCCGCGGTCGAGGGACGGCACCTCGTAGGTGCGGTCCAGGGACGGGTTGGGGGTGACGGTGAGGATCATGCGCGCACTACTTCCGTGCCGCCGCGCTCGATCGCGACGGCGTCTTCGGGGCTCAGCCCGCTGTCGGTGATCAGCAGGTCCACGTCGCTCAGGGCGCCGAAGCGGGCGAAGTGCTCCTGGCCGTGCTTGGAGGAGTCGGCGAGCAGCACCACGCGGCGGGCGGCGGCCACGGCCGCGCGCTTGACGGCGGCCTCGGCGAGGTCGGGGGTGGTCAGGCCGTGTTCGGCGGAGAAGCCGTTGGCGGCCACGAACAGCACGTCGGCGCGGATCTCGCCGTAGGCCCGCAGCGCCCAGGCGTCCACGGCGGCGCGGGTGCGGTGCCGTACGCGGCCGCCGACGAGGTGGAGCTGGATGCCGGGGTGGTCGGCGAGACGGGCCGCGATGGGCAGGCTGTGCGTGACGACGGTGAGGACGGACTCCAGCGGGAGGGCGGCGGCCATACGGGCCACCGTCGTACCGGCGTCGAGGATCATCGTGCCCTCGGCCGGCAGCTCGGCCAGGGCCGCCTTGGCGATGCGGTCCTTCTCGTCGGCGGCCGTGGTCTCGCGCTCGGCGAGGTCCGGCTCGAAGTCGAGGCGCCCGACCGGGATGGCCCCGCCGTGCACCCGGCGGACCAGTCCGGCGCGGTCGAGGGCCTTCAGGTCCCGGCGGATCGTCTCCGCCGTCACCTGGAACTCCTCGGCCAGCGACACGACATCCACTCGGCCGCCGTCACGGGCGAGCCGGAGGATCTCCTGCTGCCGCTCCGGTGCGTACATGTCCGTTCGCCTCCGCCTCATGCCCGAACGTGTGGTTTCAGCGGGAGGCTACGCCCAGATGTCCGGGAAGTAAACAGGTTCGGACCCAATCGGGCGTGATCAGAAAGAGAGCGGGCCCGGCACCGCGTGGTGCCGGGCCCGTCCCCCGCTCTCAGACCAGCGCGGGCTCCTTCGGCTCCGCCACCGGCTGCTCCCCCTCCACGTGCTGCGCCGGCCGCTTGGGCAGGGCGAACATCAGCAGGAAGATCACGCCCAGCACCGCGGCCACCCAGCCCAGCGCGTTGCGGAAGGCGTCCGCGAAGGCCGGTCCCACCTCGGCCGGGCTCAGCCGCTCGCCGATCGTGCCGAAGAAGACCACCGACACCAGGCCCAGCCCCAGCGCGTTGCCCATCTGCTGCACGGTGTTGATGAGGCCGGAGGCCGAGCCGGAGTGCTCGCGCGGCACCTCGGAGAGGATCGCGTCGGTGAGCGGCGCCACGATCAGCCCCATGCCGGCGCCCATCACGACCAGCGGCAGGGCCATCTGCCAGGGCGCGATGCCCAGGCCGAAGTAGGCGGACTCCGCGATGTAGAGCAGCACCCCGGCCGCCATCACCAGCGCGCCCGCCTGGAGCACCCGGCGCCCGAAGCGCGGCACCAGCTTCTGCACCGACATCCCGGCGGCCACCGACACGGCGATCGAGAACGGCACCCCGGTCAGCCCGGCCTTCAGCGCGCTCCAGCCCAGCCCGATCTGCATGTACAGCGTCCACACCAGGAAGAACACGCCGAGTGCGACGCCGAAGACGGTCTGCACGGCGATCCCGGCCGCGAAGCTCTTCACCCGGAACAGCGACAGCTCCACCAGCGGGGAGCCGTCCCGCGCCGCCTTGCGCCGCTCGTACGCCACCAGCGCCGCCAGGACGGCGAGCGAACCGGCCATCGAGACGTACCCCCACAGCGGCCAGCCCAGCTCACGCCCGCGGGTGAGCGGGTAGACCAGCATCAGCAGGCCCAGCGTCACCAGCGCGACGCCCACCAGGTCGAGCTTCAGGGCGCGCGGCGCCTTGGACTCGGTGATGAAACGGCCGCCGAGGACCAGGCCCGCCACGCCGACGGGCAGGTTGATCAGGAAGATCGAGCGCCAGCCCCATCCGAACAGGTTCCACTCGGTCAGCAGCGCGCCGAGCAGCGGGCCGGACACCGCCCCGAGTCCGACGATCGCGCCGAACAGCCCGAACACCTTGCCCCGCTCGTGCGCCGGGAAGGTGGCGTGCACGATCGACAGCACCTGCGGCACCATCAGCGCCGCCGTGCCGCCCTGCAGGATCCGGGACGCCACCAGCATCTCCGGGTTCACCGCGAGACCGCACAGCGCGGAGGCGACGGTGAAGCCGCCGATGCCGAACAGGAAGATCCGCTTGCGGCCGTGGATGTCGCCGAGCCGTCCGCCGGTGATCAGGCCGGCGGCGAAGGCGAGGGCGTAACCGGCGGTGATCCACTGGATCTGGCTGAAGGAGGCGCCCGCCTCCCGCTGGATCGACGGGATGGCGATGTTGACGATCGTCACGTCGACGAGGTCCATGAAGGCCGCGGTCATCACGATCGCGAGGGCGAACCAGCGGCGGCGGTCCGCGGTGCCGGGAGTGGTCTCGGTGCGTTTCATACCTCGACGCTAGAGGCCCATTAGGTCAGATCGCGTCCTAGTGCTGCGGCATGCTCGTCGTATGACGACGGACACTCCAGCCCGGCTGCTGACCCTCCTCTCCCTGCTGCAGACGCCCCGCGAATGGCCCGGCGGCGAGCTCGCCGAGCGGCTCGGGGTCTCCCGCCGCACGGTCCGGCGGGACATCGACCGGCTGCGCGAACTCGGCTATCCCGTGCAGGCGACCAAGGGCTCCGACGGCGGCTACCGCCTGGTCGCCGGGAAGGCCATGCCGCCGCTCGTGCTCGACGACGAGGAGGCCGTGGCCATCGCGGTCGGGCTGCGTGCCGGGGCGGGGCACGCGGTGGAGGGGCTGGACGAGGCATCGGTGCGGGCGCTGGCCAAGCTGGAGCAGGTGCTGCCGGGCCGGCTGCGCCACCGCGTGAGCACGCTCCAGGCCGCGACCACACCGCTGACCAGCGGCGACGGACCGAGCATCGCACCCGAGACCCTGACCGTGATGGCCTCGACGGTGGCCGGGCACGAGCGGCTGCGGTTCGCCTACCGGGCAGCGGACGGCACCGATTCGCGGCGCCTGACGGAGCCGCACCGGCTCGTGTCGACAGGCCGCCGCTGGTACCTGGTGGCCTACGACCTCGACCGGGGCGACTGGCGCACCTTCCGCGTCGACCGGGTGAGCGAGCCGTTCGCCACGGGCGCGCGCTTCACGCCGCGCGAGCTGCCGACGGGCAGCGCCGCGGAGTACCTGCGGCAGTCGATGCAACGGCACCAGGAGTCCTACGACTTCGACGTCACGTTCGCCGCCCCGGCCGCTTTCGTCGCCGCCCGGGTGCCCAAGTGGCTGGGCACGCCCGAGCCGTTGAACGACGGCAACTGCCGGCTGCGGGGCTCCACCGGGGACGCGGTGCGGTGGGTGGCGTTCCGGCTGGCGATGCTGGAGTGCGACTTCGTGGTGCACCGGCCGGAGGAACTCGTCGCGGAGGTGCGGGAGCTGGGGGCGCGGCTGAGCAGGGCGGCGGGGGCTTGACCTGGAGCGCGCTCCAGATCCGAGCATGGGCGGCATGACCACCACCGACCCCCACATCGTCCTGGGGACCATGGACTTCGGCACCCGCGTCGACCGCGACCGGGCCTTCGCGATCCTCGACGCCTTCGTCGCCGCCGGCGGTGTCTGGCTCGACACCGCCAACTGCTACTCCTTCTGGACCGACCCCGGCGGCGTCGGCGGTGCCAGCGAGCGCGTCATCGGCGCATGGCTGCGGGCCCGCCCGGGCGCGCGGGACGCCGTGCGGATCGCCACGAAGGTCCGGCACAACCCGCTCGTACCTCACTCCTGGCCGCAGAGCGCCGAAGGACTGTCCGCCGACGCCGTGCACGCGGGCGTGGAGGAGAGCCTCGGCCGGCTGGCCGTCGACCGCATCGACCTGCTCTGGGCCCATGCCGAGGACCGCACCGTGCCGCTGGAGGAAACGGTCGGCGCCTTCGGCGAACTGGTCGCGCGGGGCACCGTCGTGCGGATCGGGGCGGCCAACCACGCCGCCTGGCGCGTCGAACGCGCCCGCGCGCTCGCGCGGCAGCAGGGCGTTCAGCCGTGGACGGCCCTGCAACTGCGCCACTCCCTGGTCCAGCCGCGTCCGCTCGCCCCCGTCGCGGAGGCCGGCCACCGCCTGCTCACGCCCGAGGACCTGGACCTCGCACGCTCGGAAGGGCTCGCCCTGTGGGCGTACAGCTCGCTGCTGTGGGGTTCGTACGTACGCCCCGACAAGCCGCTCCCGCCGATCTACGATCACCCGGGAACCACCCGGGTGCTCACGGTCCTGGACGACATCGCCGGTGAGCTCGCAGCCACCCGGAACCAGGTCGTGCTCGCCTGGCTGATGCGGCAGGGCATCGATCCCATCGTCGGCGCGAGCCGGGTGGAGCAGATCGAGGAGGCGCTCGCCGCCCGCCGGGTGCGGCTCGGCGACGAGCACATGGCGCGCTTCGCCGAGGCGCGCTAACGGCGGCCGGCGAAGGAGCCCTCATGTCCACTCTCACCCCGGCAGCGGCCGCCGAGCGCACCGGCGTCTCCCTCGACACGCTGCGCTACTACGAGCGGGAAGGGCTGATCGGCCCGATCCGGCGCTCCCCGGGCGGGCGCAGGGAGTACACCGAGGACGACGTCTTCTGGATCGGGCTGGTCACCTGCTTCCGCGACGCCGGCCTCGGCATCGCGGACCTGCGGGCGTTCGTCGCCCTCCTGCGCGCCGAGCACCCCGCGCGGGACCGGGTCGCCTTCCTCCGGGAGCGCCGCGCCGATCTGGAGCAGCGGGTGGCGGCGCTGGGCCGGGCCCTCGAGGTCCTCGACGAGAAGATCGCCTACTACAGCTGAGTGCCGTACTCGGCCCACGGGAAGTCCCGCACGGCCCGCAGGTTGCGCAGCGCCAGCTCCCCCGGGCCTCCCGGGCCCGCAGGCGGACCGTCCGCCTCCGCCCAGCTCTCCAGGGCGGTCCGCACGGCGGCGCTCGCGACGGCGGCGGCGAAACGCACCTCCGGCGTGGCGGCAACGTTGTCGGCCCGGTCCGCGGCCGGAGCGCCCGCCGCGCCCCCGACACGTGTCACCCGCTCCGCGAGCACCTCCGCCAGCATGCGTTCCGCGTCCTGGCACACCTCCGCCCAGACCCTGCGCAGGGAGGGGTTCGCGCCGGCCAGGCGCAGCAGTGTGCGGACCCAGTGCCAGGAGGACGCCGAGACGCCGGCACCGGGGGTGAGGGTGTGGCGGACCCCGTCCTCCAGGGCCTGGAGGAGGCCGGTCCCGGCGGGAGCGGCGCGCACCGCCTCCACCCAGCGCTGCGAGCCGGCCGCGTAGAGCGGCGCGACGGCTTCCTCTTTGGTGGCGAAGTACCGGTAGAAGGTGCGCGGGGCGATACCGGCGGCCTGGGCGATGTCCTCCGCGCGGGTGGCGCGCAGGCCGTGCCGCACGAAGAGGCCGGCCGCCGCCCGGGCGATCTCCATGCGCGTCTCGGCCTTGCGCCGCTCGGTCAATGAGGCCTGCGGCGGGGTCGGGGTGGTGCTGCTCACGCCCGGCAGGCTATGCCCATGTGACACAATCTGCCATCTGGCGGGTCACCCCGTGGTTCAGGTACGGGGTGACCCGCTCTCCAGCGCCGCCCTGCGTGGGTCGGCCGGGCGGAGAGAGCCGGGCCCCGGCGCCCGGGGGGAAGGACGCCGAGACCCGGCCTGGGGAGAGTCCCGGCGCCGGGGGGAGTGCGACGGGACGCGTGGTCCGTGGAGGGCCAGGGGCGTGGCCCCGGGCCCGAACCGGTGGGCCCGGAAGTCTTGTTCCCTGAGCCCCGCGGGTTGAAGCGGCGTTACATCGCCATGTTTGCGCGGTCTTTCGCCACCCGGCGTACGCGGCGACCACCGGGCGCACACGGCCCGTCACCCATGAGCCACGGGAACGGCTCGTGCGTCCCGGCGGCCACGCCGCCCACCGGTGTCACGCCGCCGCGTCGAACCCCGTGCTGCGCGCGAGCTTCTTCAGCTCCAGCAGCGCGTGCTTCTCGATCTGGCGGATGCGCTCGCGGGTGAGGCCGTGCTCCTTGCCGACCTCGGTCAGGGTGCGCTCGCGGCCGTCCTCGATGCCGTAGCGCATCTTGATGATGGAGGCCGTGCGCTGGTCGAGGCGGCCGATGAGGTCGTCGAGCTCCTCGCTGCGCAGCAGCGTGAGCACCGACTGCTCCGGCGACACCGCCGACGTGTCCTCCAGGAGGTCGCCGAACTGCGTCTCGCCCTCGTCGTCCACCGACATGTTCAGCGAGACCGGGTCGCGCGCCCAGTCGAGCACGTCGGTGACGCGCTCCGGCGTCGAGCCGAGCTCGGCGGCGATCTCCGCCGGCTCCGGGTCCCGGCCGTGCTCGCGGTTGAACTCGCGCTGCACACGGCGGATCCGGCCGAGCTCCTCCACGAGGTGGACGGGCAGGCGGATCGTGCGGGACTGGTCGGCTATCGAGCGCGTGATCGCCTGGCGGATCCACCACGTGGCGTACGTGGAGAACTTGAAGCCCTTGCGGTAGTCGAACTTCTCGACCGCGCGGACCAGGCCGGCGTTGCCCTCCTGGATCAGGTCCAGCAGCGGCAGACCGCTGCGGGGGTAGCGACGGGCCACGGCGACGACCAGGCGGAGGTTGGAGCGGATGAACACGTCCTTGGCCCGCTCCGCGTCCGCGACCAGAGCCTCCAGCTCCTCGCGGGTCGCGTCCGTCTGGGTCTCCTCGTATCCGTCGAGGACCTGCCTCGCGAACACACCCGCCTCGATGACCTGGGACAGCTCGACTTCCTTGGCGGCGTCGAGCAGCGGTGTGCGCGCGATCTCGTCGAGGTACATGCCGACCAGGTCGCGATCGGCGATCTCGCCGCCATGGGCGCGAACACTGCTTGCCGCGTCGGCCGTCTCGCCGGTGGCGGACTGACGACGGGCGACGGCACGGGTTGCCATGCGTGCTCCCTTGCGATGATGAGGTCAGCGGGTGGTCCTTCGGACGCCGGACTCCGTCTCCGGGACACTCTCCGGACTCTCCTCGGGTGCCCTGCATCCGATGGAAACAACGACTGGAATCAGGACAGAATTCCCAACCCGGCACCCAATTTTTCTGATCATGCAGTACCCTGTCGGGCCGCTGTGCAGCCACAGGAGGGGGAGCGATGCGGTCGGGGCGTACGGAGGTGCAGGTCAGACCGGGAGCCGAGGAGGACCTCGACGCCCTCACGGATCTCTACAACCACTACGTACGTGAGACTCCGATCACATTCGACACCGCGATCTTCACTCCGGCGGAGCGCCGCCCCTGGCTGCTCTCCCACCCTGTAGACGGGCCGTACCGCCTGATGGTTGCCGAGCGGCCGGACTCACAGGAGATCCTGGGGTACGCCACCTCCAGCCCCTTCCGCGCGAAGCCCGCCTACCGCACCTCCGTGGAGACGACGGTCTACGTCGCCCCGGACGCCGGCGGCCGCGGTGTCGGCACCCTGCTCTACGAGGCCCTCTTCGAAGCACTGTCCGGCGAGGACCTGCACCGCGCCTACGCGGGCATCGCCCAGCCCAACGAGGCGTCGGCCCGGCTGCACGAGCGCTTCGGCTTCCGCCGCGTCGGCACGTACCGGGAGGTCGGCCGCAAGTTCGGGCGGTACTGGGACGTGGCCTGGTACGAGAAGCCGCTCTAGGGCGGTCAGCCGAACTGCACCGAACGCTTCGCCAGCCCCATCCAGAACCCGTCGATCACCGACTTCTGCGCGTCCAGCTCACCGGTGGCGTCCGCCGCGCCCATGGTCACGAACAGCGGGGCGAAGTGCTCGGTGCGCGGATGGGCCAGCCGCCCGGCCGGGGACTTGCGGGCGAAGTCGAGCAGGGCGTCCACGTCCCGGGCCTCCAGCGCGCGCCGGCCCCAGTCGTCGAACTCCGCCGACCAGGCGGGGACGCCGGCCTGCCGGAGCGCGGCCAGGTTGTGGGTGAAGAAGCCGGAGCCGACGATCAGCACGCCCTCGTCCCGCAGCGGCGCGAGCCGGCGGCCGATCTCCAGCAGCCGGACCGGGTCGAGCGTGGGCATGGAGACCTGCAGGACCGGGATGTCGGCCTCCGGATACATCTCGACCAGCGGGACGTACGCGCCGTGGTCGAGGCCGCGGTCGGGAACGTCCTGGACGGGCGTGCCCGGGGCGCGCAGCAGCTTGCGCACCGAGTCGGCGAGCTCCGGAGCGCCGGGTGCGCCGTAGGTCACCCGGTAGTAGTGCTCCGGGAAGCCCCAGAAGTCGTGGACGAGCGGGACGGTCTCGGTGGCGCCGAGCGCGAGCGGGGCCTCCTCCCAGTGCGCGGAGACCATCAGGATCGCCTTGGGGCGGGGCAGACCGGCGGACCATGCGGCCAGCTCGCCGGGCCAGACGGGATCGTCGGCCAGGGGCGGGGCGCCGTGGCTGAGGTACAGAGCGGGCATGCGCTCCTGAGTGGCGGCGGACATGCTGCGGCTCCTTCCAGAACATGGTTCCCTACAAAACTGTACGGGCCATTTGTTTAAAGTTCAAGAAGGGTCCCCGTAGAGTGGAACGCATGAAGGCACCCGCATCCGCACCGACCCGGGGCTCCGACCGGGAACCCTCGGAACCGCGCTGGCTCACCGACGAGGAGCAGCGTGTCTGGCGCTCGTTCATGGACGGCGTCACCCTCCTCGACGACCATCTCGACCGTCAGCTGCAGCGTGACGCGGGCATGCCGCACATCTACTACGGCCTCCTGGTCAAGCTGGCAGAGGCCCCGCGGCGGCGGCTGCGGATGACCGAGCTGGCGATGCTGGCGAAGATCACCCGCTCCCGCCTGTCGCACGCGGTGGCCCGCCTGGAGAAGAACGGCTGGGTGCGCCGCGAGGACTGCCCCGACGACAAGCGGGGCCAGTTCGCCGTCCTGACGAACGAGGGCTACGAGGTGCTGCGGCAGACCGCGCCGGGCCATGTGGAGGCGGTGCGCCAGGCGGTCTTCGACCGGCTCTCCCCGGAACAGCAGAAGTCCCTCGGCGACATCATGCGGATCATCGCGGAAGGGCTCCAGCCGGAGGAGGCGGGGGCGGATCTGCCTTGGCTGCGTTGAGGGGTGTAGTTGCCCTGGCTGAGCTGAGGCGAGGGCGGAACGCCACGGCCGCTGAAGCGAGGGCGGACTTGCCATGGCTGCGCTGAGGCGGAGCATGGCGGCGGCTCCGGGCAGGACCTGCACGGGCACGGGCACGGGCACGGGCACGGGCGCGGGCGCGGGCGCGAGCACGGGCACGGGCGCGGGCACGGGCGCGGGCGCGGGCGCGAGCACGGGCACGGGCGCGAGCACGGGCCCCGATCCGGCATCGCCACGCACGGGTCCGGTCCGGGCCCGTGCCCGGACCGGCTCCGAGCGCGGATGCGGACCTGCCCCGGCCCCGGCGATGCGGAGTCGGGGCAGGTCCTGGGATCCGTGGGTGCGGGGCGTCCCCTCCCTCGTACCCACGGGTGGACTCTCGCGTACGAAACGGAAGGTCCCGAAGGGGTGCGGGCGGTGGCCGGCCGTCAGTGGGCGACGACCGGGACCGGCACCTCGTCCACCGCGCCCTCGCGGGACGCGGAGCCCGTCACCGGACTGCCGCCCGGACGACCGGCGTTGACCAGGGTCAGGGCGATCACCGCGGCGGCCACGAGGATGCCGACGGCGAACCAGATGGCGCTGGTGTAGCCCTGCACCATGCCCTCCAGCTGCACGAGCTGCTGCTGCGACCGGCTGGTCGCGCCCGCGAGGTGATCGGCGATGTACGCCGTGGTCGCGGAGGCGGCGATGGTGTTCAGCAGGGCCGTGCCGATCGCGCCGCCCACCTGCTGCGAGGTGTTGACCATCGCGGAGGCGACACCGGAGTCCCGCGGCTCGACACCCTGGGTGGCCAGGGACATGGCCGGCATGAACGCCGTACCCATGCCGAGGCCGAGCAGCAGCATCGCGGGCAGCAGCAGGGCCGCGTACGAGGAGCCGATCTCCAGCTGGGTCAGCAGCAGCATGCCGAGCGCGGCGACCAGGAAGCCGGGGCCCATCAGCAGGCGCGGGGCCACCCGGGTCATCAGGCGGGTTCCGATCTGGGTCGAGCCCGTGATCATGCCCGCGATCATCGGCAGGAAGGCGAACCCGGTCTTGACCGGCGAGTACCCCTTCACGATCTGCAGGTAGTACGTCAGGAAGAGGAACAGACCGAACATCGCGATGATCGCGAGACCGAGGGAGAGGTAGATGCCCCCGCGGTTGCGCTCGGTGACCACGCGCAGCGGCAGCAGCGGGGCCTTGACGCGGGACTCCACGACCACGAAGGCCAGCAGCAGCACCGCCGAGGCGACGAACATGCCCACGGTGACGGAGTCGCTCCAGCCGTCCGACTCGGCGCGGGTGAAACCGTAGACCAGGGCGACCAGGCCGAAGGTGGAGAGGATCACGCCGGGGATGTCGAGCGGGGAGCGGTTGCGGCTGCCGCGGGGCTCGCGGATGACGAAGTAGGCACCGGCAGCGGCGACCACGGCGAACGGGATGTTCACGAAGAACGTCCAGCGCCAGTCCAGGTACTCGGTGAGGAACCCGCCGAGGATCAGGCCGACGGCACCGCCGCCACCGGCGATCGCGCCGTAGATGCCGAACGCCTTCGCGCGCTCCTTGGCGTCGGTGAACATCACCGCCAGCAGCGAGAGCGCGGCGGGCGCGAGCAGTGCGCCGAAGACGCCCTGGAGGGCGCGGGCGCCGAACATCATCGCCTCGTTGGTGGCCGCGCCGCCGAGCGCGGAGGCCGCGGCGAAGCCGCCCAGACCGACGACGAACGCCTTCTTGCGTCCCCACAGGTCGGCTATCCGGCCGCCGAACAGGAGCAGACCGCCGAAGGCGAGCGCGTAGGCCGTGACGACCCACTGCCGGTTGCCGTCGGAGATGCCGAGGTCCTGCTGGGCGGAGGGCAGGGCGATGTTCACGATGGTGGCGTCCAGGACGACCATCAGCTGGGCGAGTGCGATGAAGACGAGCGCTTTCCAGCGCCCCGGATCCGGTTCGGCCGGTTCGACGGGAGCGGCCGGAGCGGAGGAAGGGCCGGGTGCGGCCGGGGTGTTGCGGGCCTGTGACGCTGATTCAGACATGGAGGTACCCACTTCGGGACTTCGTGACGGAGATTCGGGACGTCGTAAGGAGAAAAGGGCGTACCGAAAAAAGGGCGAAGAAAAGGAAGGACGAAGAGGAGACAGAAGGAAGGAGGAAGGAGGAAGGAGGAGGGCAGAACGCGGACTGCGGACTGCGGGAGGCAGACAGCGGACTGCGGACAGCCGACTGCGAACTGCAGACAGGCGGAGCGGGCGGAACTAATCGGTCACCGGTCTACGCGGAACCGATCACTCACACGGAACCGGTGCCGGATGTTCAGGGTGTGCGGAGAGCCTCCATGGTCGCGGCCGTACCCGGCAGCACGGACGGGGCCGGAGCCCGCATGCCGTCCAGGAACAGCTGAAGGTGACGGTGGACGAAACGGTCGACGAGGAGACACTCCGTACCGGCCGGGGGCCGGCTGAGCTGGGCGAGGCCGATCATGACGTCGCCGAGTTCGACGTCGTCACGGAGCTGGCCGGCCGCCTTGGCACGGTCCATGATCTCCGCGGCGAGCCGCTCGACGCGGAGACGCGCGGCCTCGAGGTCGGGGTGGTTCCGGTCGAACGTGCTGGAGACCATGGGGCACAGCGCACTGATCCGCTCGTCGACGGCGGTGTGCGCGAAGTGCTCCAGGGCCCCGAAGGCGTCCCCGGACTCGGCGAGCGCCTGCTCGGCCGCACGGACCAGGCGGTCCATGACGGAGCAGACGACCTCGCGCACGAGCGCGTCGCGGTCCGGGAAGTTGCGGTACACCGTGGCGTTGCCGACGCCAGCCCGGCGGGCGACCTCGTCGAGCGGCACCTCGGCGCCGTGCTCCACGAACATCTCCCGGGCGGCGGCGACGATCCGCTCCCGGTTGCGCAGGGCGTCGGCACGGGGCCGGGGCGCCTTGCGCTGTACGGGGTCTGCGGTCTGCACGGTGCACTCCTGGTCTGAGATGGTGCCGCGATCCGGGGAGAGGATCCCCGCTTCGCTCGGACACCTGACTAAACGGGGACTGGGTCCCCGGTATTTCCCACCCTCGGACTTTTTCTTTGTGACCTGAATCACACCGTCACACCCACGCCCGCGCCCACACCCACCGGGAACCCACGACCTACCGGCGAGAAACCCACGATCGGTCTCCTCCAACGGGCGTCCCCTCCCCCCGCGACGCAGGGTGATCGCAAGGGTGCAGCCGGACACCGGGGCTGCCGTGGCGCGGGAGGTCCCTTGCAGGTTCCTTGCATACAGCCACAGCCCCGGCGGCCCAGGTCCGGCGACTCGGGGCCGCCGGGTCACCGCATATCCGGCCATCGGATACCCGGCCACCGGATATCCGGCCGCAGGCTGGCGGCCCTGGCCTGCGTCACCGCCCTGACGTTCACCGTGAGCACCGCAGCCGGCACGGGCCCTCTCGCCCCCGGCGCCGGCACGGCCGGAGCGGGCCCGGCCGCCCTGTCCCACACCTCCGCGCACGAGCCCTGCCTGATCCGCGGCCCCCGCGAGGTCCAGATGTCCGAGGGCATCCCCACCAACGCCGGTTACGCCCGATCCACCGGGACCGTCCGCGCCCTCAACCTGATGATCGACTTCTCGGACGCGCCCGGCGAGGGCCAGGCCCTGGACCGCTACCGGGAGTTCTTCCCGCAGACCCGGGAGTGGTTCCGCACCAGTTCCTACGGCCGCCTCGACTACCGCCCCGAGACCCCCATCCCGGAGTGGCTGCGGATGCCGAGGTCCTTCCGCCAGTACGGCATAGAACGCGGGGCCCCCTTCGACCCCGGCTACCGCACCCTGGTCCAGGACATCGTGACCGTGGCCGACCCCGAGGTGGACTTCCGGGCGTACGACCTGCTGAACGTGCTGGTCACGCCCAACGCCGGCCCTTCCGCCCTGGAGACGGTCCTGTCCGTCACCTTCGCCGGCAACCCCGAGGCCCCGATCGCCGACGGCACCCCGGTCGCCAACGCCTCCTTCGTCTACTCCCGCCAGGACGACGGCTCCGGCTCCTACGACCGCACCGGCTACCGCGTCCTCCCCCACGAGAACGGCCACGTCTTCGGCCTGCCCGACCTGTACACCGCGGAGGGCGGGGGCGCGGTCGGGCACTGGGACATCATGAGCGAGGACTGGGGCGCCAACAACGACTTCCTCGGCTGGCACAAGTGGAAACTGGGCTGGCTGGACGCCTCCCAGGTGCACTGCGCGGCGTCGCGCGGCACGACGGAACACACCCTGACCCCGCTGGCCGAGGCCGGCGGCTCCAAACTCGTCTTCGTCCCCCTGGACACCCGGACCGGCTACGCCGTCGAAGTGCGCACCCGCGGCGGCAACGACGAGGCCGTGTGCCGCCCGGGCGTCCTGGTCTACAAGGTCGACGCCGGAGTGGACACGGGCATGGGCCCGATCAAGGTCCACGACTCCCGCCGCGACAGCGGCGGCTGCACGCGCACGCCGAACGTCCACGCGGAACTGTCGGACGCCCCGTTCACGCCCGGGGAGAGGTTCCGCGATCCCCGCAACGGCGTGGAGATCGAGGTGACGGGGACGGAGGCGGCGGGGGCGCACCGGGTGCGGGTGACGAGGGAGTAGCGGGAGCACCCGCGGAAGCGGGGCGATCCTCCGGATTACGGTAGGCGTGCCGCGACCGCCGTACCGGAGAGCCGATGCCAGCGAAGCCGACGAACGACGTCCCCGACGGGGCTGCCACGCCATCCGAGGGCAGTCCCGCTGCGGCTGGGGGAGGGCCGGCCAAGGCCGGATGGAGGACAGCCGAACGGAGCACAGCCGGACCGACCACAGCCGGACCGAGCACGGCCGAACGGGGCACAGCCGGAGGGAGCACAGCCGGACCGAGCACGGCCGAACGGGGCACAGCCGGAGGGAGCACAGCCGGAGGGAGCACAGCCGGAGGGAGCACAGCCGGAGGAAGGCCCGCAGGAACAGGAGCCCCGGCCCCCGCCGAGGCGGTCACTCCCCTCATCCGAGGAATCGCGGTGCTGCGCGAGCTGACGGAGGCGGGCGGCACGCTGAGCCTGAGCGGCCTGGAACGCTCCACGGGCCTCGCCCGCTCCACGGTCGACCGCATCACGGCCACGCTCGCACGCATGGGCTACGTCCGCGTCGACGGCCGCGACGTCCACCTGGCGCCCCGCCTGATGGAACTGGGCAACGCCTACCTGGCCGCCCTGCGGCTGCCCGCCCTGCTCTCCGCCCGGGCGGACGCCCTGGCCGACGAACTCGACGAGTCGGTCTCCCTGGCGGTGGCCGACCGCGACGGCATCCGCTTCATCCACCAGGCGACTCGCCGCCGCGCGATGTCCCTGAGCTTCCGCATCGGCGACCTGCTGCCCGCCGAACGCACCGCGCCCGGCCCGCTGTTCGCGACGGAGTGGACGGACACCGACTGGCAACGCTGGCGGACCCGCAGAGCGGCGGACCCGCGGGACCTGTCCTTCACGGCCGTACCGCCGCGCACGCACGGAGCGGACGCGCGGTACGACGAGGACTTCGTGCGCCGCGCCCGGGAGGCGTCGGAGAACGGCTGGGCCCTGGACGACCAGCTGATCGAACCGGGCCTGGTGGCGGTGGCGGTACCGGTCCGAGCCCCGTACCCGGCCGCCGGAACAGGCCGGGACCGGGACCGGATCGCGTGCGTGGCGAGCGTGGTCAGCCACACGAGCCGCCACACGGCCCACAGCCTGCGGACCACGCTCCTGCCCCGACTGCGGGCGGCGGTGGCGGAGATGGAGCAGGACCTGCGCCGCACCCCGCCCCCCGAGCCCGGCCCGCGCCCCGCCGACCTGGCGCTCTGGACGGGCGCGTCCAAACTACAGCTCGGCCGGGACTTCATCGAGTCGCTGGCGCGCGGCCTGACGGTCCTCACGGCGTTCGGCGAGAGCAGGCCGGAGCTGACGCTCACGGAGGTGGCCCAGGCAACGGGCCTGGCGAGGGCGACGGCCCGCCGGGCCCTGATCACCTACGCGCACCTGGACCTGGTGACCAGCCCCACCCCGCGCACCTTCACGCTCACGCCCCGGGTCCTCTCCCTGGGCTTCCCGCCCCTGTCCCGCACGTCCCTGCCCGAGATCGCCCAGCCCCACCTGGCGGACCTGACGTCCCGCATCCACGAGTCGACGTCCCTGGCGGTCCTCTCGGACTCGCGCGAGGAGATCCAGTACACGGCGAGGATGGCGACGGGCCGTGTGATGAGCGTGAACATCACAGTGGGCACACGTCTGCCGGCACACGCGACGGCACCGGGCAGAGTCCTCCTCGCGGACGCCCCGCCTCGAACCCCCACGCCGGGTGACCCGCACGCCCTCCTCAAGGACCTCTCCACGATCCGCTCCCAGGGCTACGCACTGCTGGACGAGGAACTGGAAGAAGGCCTCCGCTCCCTGGCGGTCCCCATCCGCGACCGCTCGGGCAGGGTGGTGGCTGCCCTGAACACAGCGATGCACGCCAGCCGCCACACGCTCGACGAGTGCGTGACGGACCTGCTCCCCGCCCTCACCGCGACGGCCACCAAGATCGAACAGGACCTCCACACCGCGGGCCGCTTCACCCACGTCCCCCTGACCTGACCCCACCCCCGCCCGACCCGCATCCGGTACGCTGACGCCTGTGGTCCTCCCAGACCACAGGCACGACGCCCTGCGCGTCCACTGCCGCTGCCTTCGTAGCTCAGGGGATAGAGCACCGCTCTCCTAAAGCGGGTGTCGCAGGTTCGAATCCTGCCGGGGGCACAGCCAGAAGGGCCAGCTCAGGAGGGGTTTCCTCCCAGGCTGGCCCTTAGCCGTTTCAGGCGCCGTGCCACACGCGTGCCACTACGTCCGTTCGGCGTCCTCTCCGGGGGTACCTGAAGCCACTCCCCCGCCGCCCCGGATCATGGCCCCGAGGCGGTCCGCGATGGCTCTGTCCCGGTCGCTGGTCATGTGCTGATAGATCAGCGCGGCTCGGGAGCTACTGTGCCCCATCCGCGTCATCAGCTCCCGTGTGCTGGCCCCGGCCGTCGAGGCCAGCGTGTTGCCCGTGTGCCGCAGGTCGTGAAAGTGCAGCTCGGCCGTGACTCCTGCGGCCTTCCGAGCCTTGACCCAGTCATCCCGGAAATTGCTGCGCCGCAGTTGCCCACCCTGCGGCCCGACGAAGACGTGCCCGTCGCGGCCGGAAGCGGCGAAGTGCTCCAGGTGGCGCGTGACCGCGTCGAGGAGTTCGGCCGGGAAGGAGACGGAGCGCACCCCTGCGGCGGACTTCGGTGCCTTGTCGAAGAGTCGGCCGTCCTGGAGCTCGGCCTGAGCACGGCGCACGGTGACAGTCAGTCCTTCCAGGTCGATGTCCCGGCGCCGCAGGGCCGCCAGCTCCCCGAACCGGAGCGTGGTGAAGGCCGCCAGGAGCACGAGCAGCCGGTAACGCGGCGCGATGGAGTCGGCGATGGCGAAGACCTCCGCCACCGTGAGGACGGGCCGCTCGGGCACGTCGTAGCGGTCCGCACCCTTGATCCGGCACGGGTTGCGCCGAATCAGCTCGTCGTCCAGCTGTGTTCATCAGGGCACGCAGCAGCTGATACGCCTTGACCACCGTCGGCTCACCGACGCCGGCCGCAAGAAGCTTGCCGCGCCAGCCGCGTACCCGGGCCGTCGTCACGTCGGCAACACTCCCAGCCCCGAAGGTCGGCAGGATGTGCAGCCGCATGACCGACTCGTTCCGCTCACGGGTCCGATCGGCCAGATTCCGGTCCCGCAGCCACGCGGTGGCGTACTCCTGGAAGTTCACCGCCCCGGCGTCCGGGTCTGACCACTGCCCACGCGCTACGTCCGACTCGATGTGTGTCAGAGCGACTTGGACCTCAGTCTTGGACGCGTAGGTCTTCTCGGCCGGGCGCAGTTGACCGGTCTCCGGGTCGCGGTATCGGACCTGCCAGCGACCGGACGGAAGCTGCCTGACCGAACCGAAGCTCCGGCGCCTTCCTCTCTTGTTGGCCATCAGGCAGCCCTCCGCAGGGAACCGCGCCGCTCACCGATCGGCTGCACTGTGTTGGCGTCGATGAAGTCTTTGAGCGCGCCTTCGGGGATGCGGACGTGCCGACCAACCTTGACGAACGCGATGCGTCGCTCGGCAACCAGGCGGCGCGGGAAGCGCTCGGTAGTGCCGAGAAGTTCGGCTACCTGCGCGACAGTGAGGTAGCGGTCAGCCACGGGTGGGCTCTCCTTCCGTTCCGGGTGCGGGTTCGAGGGATGCGGCAAGCCAGGCTTCGGCGTCCGAGAGGCCGGTACCGGCGAAGACCCAGTGGGCGAGGACGTACGTGGTGTCGGGCTCGGTGCCGTTGGCTGCTGTGGCTTGGGCGCGGCGCCATTCGGCGCGGGCGTCGCGGAGGGCGCCGAGGGTGGTGGAGTAGCGGCGGGACTTGGTGGAGAAGTGGCCGCGGAAGCCGAGCATGTGGGCCCAGGCGCGCAGGCGGAGGTGTTCGAGGTCCTTGCGGGCGCCGAGGGTCCAGGCGGTGCGGATGAGCCGGCGGGCGTGGTCGCTGATGTCGAGCTGGGCGACTTCGGCGGCGAACTTGAGCGGCCGGTCCAGAGCTCCCGTCGCGGTCTCCGCACCCTTGGTGGCGTACTTGGCGATGTAGGCGGCAACGGCCCGTTCGGTGAGTTCCTGGCCGCCGTTGAAGTCGGCCGAGCGGATGGTGCGTACGTCGAGTTGGCGACCGAAGGTGAAGGTGTGGCTGCGGCCCTCGATGACCGGGCCGTCCACGCGAACCCTGGCAGCGGCAGCGCGGATGGCGTCCGTAAGCAGTTCGGCCGTGGCCCAGGTGGGGGGTGGGGTGTCGCCGCCGCTGGGGCCGTCGATGCGGATGACGGCGTGGAAGTGGACCGCGCCGCGCTTCTGGTACTCGGCGACCTTGGCGAAGGACACGCGGGCGTGCTCGCGGAAGCGCCGCTGGGACAG
This sequence comes from Streptomyces sp. NPDC006624, assembly GCF_040611555.1. Taxonomy (NCBI): domain Bacteria; kingdom Bacillati; phylum Actinomycetota; class Actinomycetes; order Kitasatosporales; family Streptomycetaceae; genus Streptomyces; species Streptomyces sp. NPDC006624. Next base: position 118,618 of record NZ_JBEXOM010000006.1, read on the forward strand.
GCCGGCGCGCTTGGCGACCTCTCGGCGCAGGTAGGTGGAGAAGCGCCGCCAGAGTGGACCGGCGTGGGCGTTCCAGAGCACGGCGGCTTCGTAGTCGTAGGTGTCCGGGTCGATCGGGGAGCCGAGTACGTCGTCGTCCTGGTCGTGATGGGTGCCGCAGCGGCAGGGACGCCCGCTGGAGGGGCGGTTGTGGACCGGGCCGAAGCTCGGCGCGGTGAAGGTGGCGAACACGCGCGGGTGCGCGGCGACGTGTTCGGGGATGCCCTTGCCGCCACGCAGGCCGGAGGTGATCAGGTGGGAGGTGTTGCGGCGGTAGACCTCGGCGCAGGCGGCGCAGCGGGTCGTGCGGCGGTTGTTGCAGCGGACGAGGAGCTGCCCGGCCGGGAGGCTGGACGAATCGAGGTGGTGGAGGACGTTGCCGATCTCCCCGTTGCCGGTGTCGACGTCGTACTCGGTGCGGTGGCCGTCGAGGCGGATCGGGTTGGTGCAGCCGCCGAGTCCGGAGAGCTAGCGGAGGATACCCGGCAGCGTGCCCTGGGCGGCCAGATTCGCGAGTTCCGGAAGTGGGGCCGGAGTAGTGCGGGTGAAGATGGCGATTCCCCTTCTGACTGGCTCGGTCGGGAGGAGCAGGCGCCGGGGCGGCGAGATGCTTGGTCGTGTGCCGCCGCCCCGGAGGCCAGCGCGGTTCAGCGGCGGTGGTGGTCGCGGAGCATGGAGCGCAGGACGACGGCGGCAACGGCTACGGAAATGGCCGTGACGGCGACGGCCGCCAGGAGCGCGGTGAGGACGACCCCGCCGACGACCAGGGCCACGACGGTCTTCTGATCGATGGAGACCGACGGGAGCGAGCGCCGTACGGGTGCCGGCTCGGTCGGGGTGTGAGTGTGCGCGGGCGGCGGGGTCGGGCTGTCGGGGTACTTCGGGAGGAACACGGGCCAGCTCTCCTTATCTACTCGTCTAGGCGTGTGAGCCGTTGATGACGGTCACGCCGGAACGTGTGCCGGACTCGATGGCGGGTGCGAGGAAGGTGCGGGAGAGCCAGAAGCCGAAGAGGGCGATCAGGACGACGATCCAGACACGGACGCCGAGGAACCTGACTGCTCCCCAGGCGAAGAAGCCGAGGACGACGACAAGCGGAAGGCTGACGGTCACGGGTCGGGAATCCCTTCAGCGCACGGGGCAGCGGTGGGTGCGGGCGGCCAGCTCGGCGGCGGCGCGGCTGTCGTAGTCGGCGGAGAAGCTTCTCTACTGGTTCAAGGCGGCTCGCTCCGCTCACCGCGCGCGGCCCGACCCCCGGCCGGGCCTGCGCTCTTGCCTACGTCCCGCTCCAGCCCGGCCGGCGCCCGTGCCGCGCGCACAGCGATCAGCCGCCGGATGCCCGGAGAAGAGGTAAGCCGTGGCCGAGGCGATCGAATCACACAAATTCCGACAAGATCCAACTCTCGCCTCTTGGTCGATCTGCAGTAGGTAGATGTTGCACCTGACGCGTCATCAGACATGATCGACAGGAGGCTCATAATGTCCATTACACCCCGAGGGATGTCGATCCAAGAAGCCTACAGCCTGTATCGAAGCGAAAAGCTTATTGTGAATCGCAACTATCAAAGGAAACTCGTTTGGGGGGTAGACGAAAAAGTCCATTTGATTGACAGCATCCTAAAAGGGTTCCCAATCCCACTGTTCCTCTTTGCCGAAACAGTGGACGGCGACTTTGAAATCATTGATGGAATGCAGAGACTGGATGCCATCTTTGGATACATTGAACACAAATACGCCATTCCAGTCGACGATGCAAAGCAATTCTTCGACCTCAAGGAATTCTCGCGAGCGCGCCAATTCGCAGAGGCTGGAGCATTTAAAGCCGAACCTGGAAAGCCTGATCTTCTTCCAGCAAGCAAGTGTGCAGACTTGCTTGACTATCAGCTAGCCGTGACCATCTTCGATTCGAAAGAGGAAACGCAAGTCACCGAAGTCTTCCGGCGCATCAACTCAGGAGGCCGCCAACTCAGTGCGCAGGAGAAACGCCAGGCAGGTGTCGTCAGCGATTTCGTTCGGATGGTCAGGAGGCTTGCTTCCGACTTTAGATACGACGGCTCACCCGACGTACTCCCGCTCACCAAGATGCCGGTTGTCTCAATTGATTCCGCACGCGAAAGACTGGGATATGGGATCGCAGCAGAAGAGACTTTTTGGTGCAGTCTGGGAGTTCTGAACCCGCGCCAGCTGCAGCAAAGTGAAGATGAGCAGCTTCTAGCGGATATTTGCATTTCAGTCGTCAGGGGCAATACGTTTAGCGTTAGCTCCGATGTGCTCGATAAATACTTCGACCCAACTACCCCTGAAAGCTACTCGCTTGCCATTGACCTGAACGCTTATGGAACTGATACTCTAGCTAGCGCTGTAAAGGATGTGCTTGGTGCCATGAAAACCATGGTGGAGTCCGAGCGGCCGGGCGTTAGCGGCGCTTTCAGATCGCACGTCAGCACTAGCAGCTTCACTTCCGCCAAAACGCCCTTCTATGCAATATTTATGGCGTTCTATGATCTCATGATCAGGCAACAGAAGCAGCTCGCAGACCCTAAAGCGGCATTCGCTGCTATTCGCAAGGTGTCTGCTAAGTTGACCCCCAGCAGAAATACAACGACCGAGCAGCAGCGCCAGGAGAACATTGATATTGTTCGCGGCCTCCTAGAGAAGCACTTCGCCAGTGCACCGCAACCAGCACTCACTCACGGTCCCGCCATGGAGATCGAGTTTCCTAACATCATTAGGCGGGCACCAATAGAGAGTGCACGCTACGAATTCAAACAGGGGCTAGTTTCGCTAAACGACAAGCGAGAAATCAATCAGAGGTTTCTCGAGAAGCTGCCAAAAATAATCTCAGCCATCGCGAATGTAGGACCCGAAGCGGATGGATACATCGTATTCGGTGTAGCGGATACCGACAAGGACGCAGAACGAGTTGAACAGCTCGATTCCGTCGTGGCTCTCCGTATGGGACGACAACTTCTCGTCGGCGTGGACCGGGAATGCCGAGTTCTAGGAATCCAGCTTAGCGATTACACGCGGAAAATCTTGGGAGCCATTCAGGGTTCTCCTATAAGTGAGCCGCTAAAGAGTGCTGTCCTGGCGAACGTGGACACCGTCACTTACTCTGGGCGATCATACGTGATCATCAGAATTCCCACCCAGTCAGAGCTATCCAGCTTCGATGAGGAGTACTACGTGCGCGATGGCGAGGATCTTCGCAAAATGAAAACCAATGAGGCGCTTGCCGCGTCGAAGCGCTTCAAGTAGTCAGACGGACAAGGGTTGCCTTGAGAGCGTGTCTGAACTGTGCCGGTATAGCGAGAAGCCACGGAGGTTAACGGGGCCAATTCAACTGCGCACCGAGGCTCCGTGGCCGACAGCCGTGCGATACGAACCGCTGTGCACTCAAGCCGAGGACCAAAGCGCAATCATCACGGGCCGGCCGTCAGGCTTGCTGTGTTGGATGGCACCAGCAGCGTGGCTGTGGGCCGGTGGGGGGTGCAGCGAGGCACACGCGCGCCTGACCGGTCGGCGCACCCGCCATTGTGGCTGACTGTCGTCGGCTGAGGCTCAGACACCCGGGGCCCAGCTCCCCAAGGGGCCGTTCGATGCACAGAGCCCGTGCCATTCGCTTGCCAGATCCTGCGGGGGCACCACGGGGAACAGCAGGACCTCGACCCGGATGCGACCAAGACCCCAACGTCGCTCCGTCGGAGGTCAGCCCATCAACCGCCGTTATAGGACTCAAGCTTCCAGAGGTGATGTCCTGCTCCGTGCCTGCCGTCGGCTCGATGGCGACCACATCATCAGGGGCCACTGTTCGTCCTGCGAACCGTAGGACACAGCGTCAGATCCTCCCGAAAGGCCGAGAGTCAGTGCGTGCTTCATTCATGGGGTGAAGTCGCGCCCACGGGCAGCACGAGAGGCTTCCACTCGTCACACAATGCCGTATCTTCCGGGCATGTCTTGCGCTGCCGGGATTCTCTACGGTGTATCAGCGGTCCTCGAAGCGGGTGGCATCGGACTGACAGTTTTCGATGTCAGGCGGGCCCAACTACGCCTCAACAGGTATCTCTCCCAGCCGCTCAGGGTCTACAGTTCGGATATTGGCGCCGCGAGTGAGGCTTTCCATGCCCACCCCATGACGAGCGAAGCAAGAACGCTTGAGCAGCGCGTGCAAGAGTTGGATGCGTGGAGGCGCACTCTGCTCACAGACCTCGACCAGCGGGACGAGAGGCTCCGCACTCGCATCGAGACGTCATTTCAGGGTGACCTCACAGCCACGCGGCAATCGCTACGAGATCAACTTGATGGCCTGCGCGAGTATGTCGCCGGGGCCAAGCAATCATTCTGGGGGATGTACCGCGGCCCCATCGCGCTGTTCGTCGGTGTCCTTGTCGGCACCGTAGCGAACTTCGTCGCTCTGGGGTAGCGCCTACTGCGCTGCGCGGCCACGTGGGAGCCGTCTCAGTTTCCGTCTCATCAGCCGCGTTCACGGTCGTTCAGGCGAGACCCTTAACCGCCCGAGCACCGACAGCCAGCTGCCCATGAACGCAGGTGAACACCCCTGTACACCGCCCAGCACCCCACCACCACAGTTGGAAAGCGTGCGCCCCCGAGCAACCTCCCTGGCCCGCCGTGCACCGCTGCGCGGAGCAGTGCGCCTCCCAAAGAGCACATGTGCCCGGCAATCCTGCACTGGTCCGCACAACGGTCGAGACCGGGGGTGGGAGACGTGGCTCGTACGCAGTCCAGGTGTGGCGCGCTCACGGAGAAGGGCACTCGGTGCCGGCGCCTGGCGATGGTCGGTGCGTCGCGATGCAACTTGCACCGTGGCGAGTGGTCGTCGTACACCATCGAGAAGCGCAAGGAAGCCGAACGCAAGGCGAAGGCGCGCAAGCGTCGTAAGTGACCCCAGCCTGTGTGAGGTGACATCCATGGCTGACATCAACGACAGCGGACAGCAGCGGCGCGGCGCGGTCTGACACGGCCACGGCCGCCCCGCGCAGCACGGGGGAACAGCCGGTCAGGCCGAACTCCTAAAGCGGGTGTCGCAGGTTCGAATCCTGCCGGGGGCACAGACTTAAGGGCCAGCTCAGGAGGGGTTTCCTCCCAGGCTGGCCCTTCGTCGTGTTCGAGGCCGTGCCACACGCGTGCCACCAGAGTCCACATCCCCTAGCCGGAGGCCCCTCCCCGCCGTCGCGGATCATGGCCCCGAGCCGATCGGCGATGGCCCGGTCCCGGTCGCTGGTCATGTGCTGGTAGATCAGCGCGGCCCGGGAACTGCTGTGCCCCGTCCTCGTCATCAGCTCCCGCGTGCTGGCGCCGGCCGTCGAGGCCAGCGTATTGCCCGTGTGCCGCAGATTGTGGAAATGAAGCTCAGCAATGACGCCCGCAGCTTTCCGGGTCTTGACCCAGTCGTCCCGGAAGTTGCTCCGCCGCAGTTGCCCACCCGGCGGCCCGACAAAGACGTGCCCGCACCGCACGCAGACCGAGGAGTTGGGCCGTCCGTAGGCCGTCCGAGGCCGCTCGGCAGTGGCCGATGACGACCGACGACGACCACCAGGCGCACGAGCTCACCGCTCCTGAGCAGCGAAAACCCAGGTCGCCAAGATACCCGGCAAGACCCAGGGCAAGAAGACAGGTCTCGAGTCCCCTATTGAGACGGTGAGCGCAGCAGGCAGCGTCAGTGGTGCCGCTTAGGGTGCGTGGCATCAGAACTGGACCGAATACCCAGGGGTGGGACATGAAGGAGACCAGCGGTTCGCACTGATGCGAATCACCGGTAAGTACGGCGGCAGTGTCGTGGTCGAGTTGAACGACTCCTATGCCCCGGGCATCCCGGACGTGACGGGGCAGCTCCTGGTCCACAACGATTTCGTGGCCGGTGTCCTCGACACCTATGTGGATCCAGGAGACTTGGCCGGCTGGGCACATGTATTGGACGAGGTCGCCGCGGGACACGACGCCGTCTGGCGTGAGGCTGCGCGAGTCGCCGAGATCGGTATCCGCCTGAACTGGCGGGAGGACGACCACGATGGGATCACGGTCACCATCGCAGACCAGCAGACCACCAGGCTGGCCCTCTCCCTCGAAGTGGACCGCGGCTGGATCGACGAGCAGTGTGCCCTGCTCAAGAGGCTCGGCACCATCTGGGCGCATCTGATCCCGGCGGACTGAGGAGCTTCAGGGGCAGCCCCTCGAAAAGCACCTACCAGTGGCCCGCTCCGGCTCCAAACGGGCAGCCCACCGCGGTCTCATCCCTGTGCTGACGTCTTCTCCTGCGCTGCCCAGGCATCGGCCCAGCATCGACAGGTTTCCTCCTCACAGCCAGGCCATCACCTGCACCCGAGACCGACCGGGGCCACGCCGAAACCGCAGATGCGTGTTGTCCGAGCGCCGTTGCCGCCGCGGGGTACGCCCACGCTTCAGCCGCGGTGTGCATGCCCCTGCGGAGCGACAAGCTCTGGTCTTGCTCAAGATCCTTCACCGCGGCTTCACCGAGGTCATATGTTCATTTCGACCACAGAGGCGGACCAACGCCTCATATAAGTGAACATGAAACACGGGGAATCTCGTATGACCACCAGTACCAGGCCGCGCAGCGTGTGCCGCCGTACCAGCGCCATGATCGTCGCTGCCCTGACCGCCGGTGCGCTCTTCGCCACTGCCACAGGTGCCCATGCCTCGGAGCCGATATCGCGGACCAGTGTCAGCGGCACTCCGGTCGTGGACGACTCGGGTCTCACGCCCGCGGAGCAGGAGCAGGGCGCCGTACTCGCGCAGGGTGTGGCCGAACTCGGGGTGACCGAAGAGCAGTTCGCTGCCGCGCTGGACATAGCCCTGACCCGACCCGCCCCGGAGGCGGACGTCTTGCGGGCACGCCTGGCCGCACTGCCCGCCGCACCGAGCGCGCAGCAGTTGGTTCAGGCCGCCTATCCCGGCGATGCGGAGGCTCAGGCCGCGCTGCTGCCCGTTTTCGCCTACGCGGAGGTGCGTGCCTCCGCCCTCGCCCAGCTCACCGGTGGCGGCACGGGAAGCCGTACGGTCACCGCCTTCGGGTTGTGGGACAAGACGAAGTTCGTCGTCAAGTGCGGTGCCGCCGTCGCGGCCGTCCTGATCAGCTTCGCGCCGGCCGGATCCAGCATCAAGGTCGCCCGCGCGGTCGCGCTGTTCAAGAGGTACGGCGCGAAGAAGACCGCCAACATCATCTGGCGCTTCGTGAACGGCAAGCATGTCGGTTCCAAGGAGCGCGAGGCCGTCAAGGCGTTCATCGGCATTTCCGCCATCTCCCAGGCCTGCAGCAAGTGAGGTGATGTCATGACGATCGAGCACGTTGCGGTGATCGCCCTCGTCGTCGAGGTGGCGATCATGATCCTGGCGCGGTTCGGCACCGAGCGCCGTCACTGGCGCCACCACAAAGGGCGCGGTCCCGCTCCGCTGAAGAGGGACGACATCACGCTCGTGTCGGGGGTCCTGTACGCGCTCGCCGCTGCCGCGGTGGTGGTCGGTGCACTGACAGCACAGGTCGAGTGGACTCTGTCCGCGATCGGTACGTTCGCGCTGTTCGGCATCCTGCTGCCCGCGTTCGCCGCCAACTCCGTCATGGTGCTGGCGACGCGGGGCCGTCCCGAGACGGTCACCTGGTGGCAGCGCGGACTCGCCTGCGCGGTCGCCGCGGGTGGTGGCCTGGTGTCGGTCGGCCTCATCGGCTGAAGGGGTACGGCGACGTCCGCCGCGAGACCGGGAGCCGTCTGTGTGACGGCGGTCTGACCGGGATGACGGCGCGCAGAAAGCGTTGGTCATGCATCACGGCGTTCAGTTCCGCGGAGGGCGGACCACCGGCGGGCACCCTGCCCCGTGACGCGAAGCAGGCGGTCAGGGGCCCCGGAGCATTCCGGGGCCCCTGTGCTGATGGCCCGCCGCTCACACCCCCGCCGCCCCCGCCGCCCCCGCCGCCCTCGTCGCCCCCGGCACGGACCGGCCCGGGCGAGCCGGGTGAGTGCGGCGGTCGGGTCGCCAGGTGGCGATCAGGGCCGCCGCCAGGAGGAGTTCGGCGATGTCGCCGCCGTAGTACATGATCTCCGCGCCGCCTTGGACCTCCGGTACGGGGGCGTGGACGTGCACCCAGAAGCCGCCGTACATCAGCTGGGAGATCACCGCGTGCCCGGCGATGGCCGCGCCCAGCCAGACCAGCCGGGCGCGGACGCCGGGGCGGGCCGGGGCGGGGTCCGGGCCGGCGATGGCGTGGGCGAACAGGCAGCCCGACAGGAGGAAGTGCAGGTGCAGGAGCCAGTGACCTGCCGGGTGGGCCGTCGCGGTGTCGTGGAGCGGGGTGAAGTAGAGGACCGCGAGGCTGCCCGTGGACAGCAGCAGGGCGACGGCGGGGTGCGTCAGCATGCGGGCCGGGCGGCTGTGCAGGACCGCGGTGAGACGGCGGGCGTGAGGGGCGGGCAGCACGCGGAGCAGGAGCGTGACGGGCGCGCCGAGGACCAGGGCCAGCGGGGCGTACATGCCGATCAGCAGGTGCTGGACCATGTGCCCGCGGAAGTCGGCGTGCGCGAAGGGAGCGACCGGGGGCAGGAGCGCCACGGCCAGCAGGGCCAGCCCGGTGAGGAAGCCCGCCGTGCGCCAAGGGCTCCAGCCACGGGCCGGGTTGCGGCGCCGCGCTCGGTGGGCCAGGGCGAGGTACGTGGTGGCGGACAGCAGTACTCCCAGCACCGCCAGTGCCGCCGGTACGTCGTCAGGTGAGGGGCCGCCGGGGGCGGGGTGCTCGTGGTGCATCAGGCGATCCGGGGGGCACGGCCCGCCGGGGTCTCGGGTGCGGTGGGCCCGCCGCCGCGCTGGAGCAGCCAGCCGCCGGTCACCAGCAGGGCGCCCAGCAGCAGGAAGCCCAGATCCCACCAGATCTGGTGGTCACCGGCGTAGACGTGGTGGATGCCCAGGATGTGGTGGTCCAGGATGCCTTCGACGAGGTTGAACAGACCCCAGCCGACCAGGATCCAGCCCCACAGCACCCGGGAGGTCCAGACGCGGCGACGGTGGTGGGTGACCCGGGAGTAGAGGATCGCGAGTCCCGTGAGGACGGCGAGCCAGCACACGGTGTGGAACACGCCGTCCCAGACGGTGTTCATCTCCAGCCCCGACACGGTGTCCGGGTCGTAGTACTTCACGCCGATGCGGTCGGCGTTGGTGCTGGTGAGCATGTGGTGCCACTGCAGGAGCTGGTGCAGGAGGATGCCGTCGAGGAATCCGCCGAGTCCCACTCCCAGCACGATCCCCGGCAACTGGAGTCCGGCGGGGGCCGTACCCGCCCCGGCCTCGCTCGCGGTGGTGTCCATGGCCCTGTCTCCGTCCCGTCAGCACCGGTCGGTGGTCGTGTCCTTCGGCTCTGGGAGTTCCCGCCGAGGAGACCGTAATCAGGTGGGGCACAGTCCGTTTCCTGTCACGGTCTATCAGCTCGCGGGGGCCACCGCAGCCGCACCTTCGGCCGTTTCGCGGCGCCGGCTCCGGTGCCGCCGGCTCCGGTGCCGCCGGCCCGGTACTGCCCGCTCACCGGCGCCGACGCCAAGGTTCGACCCGTCGGGCCCAGGGGCGACCGTCGACCCCTCGCCGCCTCCCGCCGACGAACGACGCACGACGCACGACGCACGACGCACGAGCGGCCTCCCCCGATCCCGTGCCGAGCCGCCGGTCAGGCCAGACCGAACCTCTCGGCGTGCACCTGCCGTGCGGGGACCTGGAGGTCCTTCAGGCCGGAGAGGACGGCCGTCGTCATGGCGGGCGGGCCGCAGACGTACACGTCGCGTTCGACGATGTCCGGAACCAGCTGCCGCAGGCTGCTCGGGCCGAACGGCGGGGCGCCCTCGCCGGTCCTGCCGGTGAGCAGGTGCAGTCGTCCGCCCCGCAGCACGACCAGGTCGCGCACCTCGTCCAGCAGCACGGCGTCGGCCTCGCTGCGCACCCGGTACAGCACGACGACGTCACCGACCGCCCGCTCCTCCAGCATGGCCCGCACGGGCGTGATCCCCACGCCGCCGGCGATCAGGAGGGCGCCCGGCCGGGTCCGGTGCAGCGAGGTGAACGCCCCGTACGGACCCTCGACGAAGGCACGGCTGCCGACCGGGACGTTCCGCAGGCCGGCGCTGGTGCTGCCCGCCGCCCTCGCGGTGAGGCGCAGCCCTCGCCCGTCCGGCGCCGCCGACAGGGAGAAGGGGTTGGCCGTCCACCAGTGGTGGTGTCCGGGGAAGCGCCAGATGCAGAACTGGCCGGCGCGGGCGGGGAAGCTGCCGAGGTGGCGGCCCGTGATGTACACGGAGACCACGTCGTCCGACTCCGGCACCACGGCCGCGACACGGAATCGGTGGTAGGCGTTCCGCCACAGCGGCAGGACCACGCGCCCCGTCAGCAGGGCGCCGAAGGCGAACAGCCAGAGGATCCACCAGTAGGCCGTGGCGAACGCGGAGGACGTGAACGTCGTGGTCTCCTGCAGCTGATGGACGAACGACAGTCCCAGGGCCACGTAGAGCAGCAGGTGCGCACCGTGCCAGACCTCGTAGCGGAGCCGTCGGCGCAGGGGGCGGGTGGAGAGCACGGCGACCACGAGGATGACGGCGGCGGCCAGGATGCCCAGCAGGGACGCCGGGACTCCGCTCAGGGCGAGGAACGTCCTGCCCATGGGCGCGTCGTCGAGGGTCGCGTAGCCGAGGACCACGAGCGTGGCGTGGGTGAGGACGGTCCACAGCAGGGCGAAGCCGACCCAGCGGTGCCACGCCGTGAGCCGGTCCATCCCGATGCGTCGGTCCAGCCACGGCAGCCGGGCCACCAGGAGCAGTTGGAAGAGCATCACCAGGGCGGCGTGCAGTCCGAAGAACTTGGCGACCGTGAGCACCTCGTTCTTGCCCGAACCGGCGCTGAGGAACAGCGCCTCGACGATCACCAGGTTGACGGCGACGCAGGTCCACATCGCCCAGCGCGCCGCATCCACCGGACGTACGCCCCCACCGCGCACCGTTTCGTTCGCCGCCACCATCGTCGCCTCACATCCCCCCGCGGCCCCGTTCCCCAGTCCTCGCGACCCGTGTGAACGGGCCCCGCGAGGGCGAGGAAAGGCGGCCGGACGCGCTCCTCGATCGGGTAAGGGTACGGGCCGCGTGCCCGATCCGTTCATGCCCGGATCCGCACGATCTGACCGAAGCCGGGTGCGCCGGGCGTACGACAGGGCGGGGGTGGTGCCGAGGGGGTGTGCAGCGTCCGGCGCCACGCCCCGAGGAGAGTCGAAACATTCGGGTAGCGGATTGCCCTATTCCGGCCGCAAGACGCCGAGATCGATTCAGGGGACGCTCGCCGAGGGCCATGACCACCGAATAAATCGGGCTTACGCCTCACAATCCGGCGCCGCCTCCTGCGAATATTTCGAAACCCGGACCGAAACTGTTGACAGTTGACAGGGGCAGGCCAACACTCCGGTTGACCCACGAGGCGAAGGAGGAAGCACCCCGTGAACAAGCTGTCAGACCGTTTACGCCTGCTCGTCAGCAGCGCCTGCACCATGCTCCTGGTCGCGTTCGCCGCGCTGGCCATGCCGGGCACCGCCCACGCGGACACGGTCGTCACCACCAACCAGACCGGCACCCACAACGGCTACTTCTACTCGTTCTGGACCGACGCGCCGGGCACGGTCTCCATGAACCTGTCCTCCGGCGGCAGTTACAGCACCTCCTGGCGCAACACCGGGAACTTCGTCGCGGGCAAGGGCTGGAGCACCGGCGCGCGCCGCACCGTGAGCTACTCGGGCTCGTTCAACCCCTCCGGCAACGCGTACCTGACCCTCTACGGCTGGACCGCGAACCCGCTCGTCGAGTACTACATCGTCGACAACTGGGGCACGTACCGGCCGACCGGCACCTACAAGGGCACCGTCACCAGCGACGGCGGCACGTACGACATCTACAGGACCACGCGGTACAACGCCCCGTCCGTCGAGGGCACCCGGACCTTCGACCAGTACTGGAGCGTGCGGCAGTCGAAGAGGACGGGCGGCACCATCACCGCCGGCAACCACTTCGACGCGTGGGCCCGCGCCGGGATGCCGATGGGCAACTTCAAGTACTACATGATCATGGCGACGGAGGGATACCAGAGCAGCGGCAGCTCGAACATCACCGTGCACACGGGGCCGTGACGATGGGGACCGCGGCACGGCTCCGCACCGGAGCCACGAAGCTGACCGTTCTCGCGACGCTGGTGGCGGCCACCCTCACCACCACCGCCACCGCGTCCGCCGCCGCCCCGGAACCCACCGCCGCCGCCTGCAACGGCTACGTCGGACTCACCTTCGACGACGGCCCGTCCGGCAGCACGACCAGGCTGCTCGACACCCTGCGGGCGAACGGGCTGCGGGCGACGATGTTCAACCAGGGCCAGTACGCGGCCGCCAACCCGGCCCTGGTGAGGGCCCAGGTGGCCGCGGGCATGTGGGTCGGCAACCACAGCTACACCCACCCGCACCTGACCCGGCTGAGCCAGTCCCAGATCGACTCCGAGATCTCCCGGACCCAGCAGGCCATCGCCGGCGCGGGCGGCGGCACCCCGAAGCTCTTCCGCCCGCCGTACGGCGAGACCAACGCCACCGTGAGATCCGCGGCCGCCCGCCACGGCCTGACCGAGATCATCTGGCACGTGGACTCCCAGGACTGGAACGGCGCGAGCACCGACGCGATCGTCCAGGCCGCCGCCCGGCTGACCGACGGCCAGATCATCCTGATGCACGACTGGTCCGCCAACACCCTCGCGGCGCTCCCCCGCATCGCCCAGGGTCTGGCGTCCCGTGGTCTGTGCGCGGGGATGATCTCCCCCCAGACGGGCAGGGCGGTTCCCCCCGCCTGAACCCGCGGCGCGACGGCGGCGCCGACGCCGTCGCGCCACCAGGCCTCTCCCAGAGGGCCGCTGCCCGCACGGACCGCGGAACGCGGAACGCCGAACGCCGAACGCCGAACGCCGAACGCGGAACGTGGAACGCCGAACGCGGAACGCCGAACGCGGAACGCCGAACGCGGAACGCCGAACGCGGAACGCGGAACGCGGAACGCGGAACGCGGACCACCGATCGCGGACCGCGGACCCGGGTGGGCCGGGCATCTGAGTACGCGTGCTCATGACGCGCCCGGCCCGCCCCCGCCACGATGGCCGTATGAAGAAGCAACGGGGAATGCTGCTGTCCGGAGTCGCGCTCGTTCTCGGCGTGCCCGTCGCCGCGTGGGGCCTGATGGGACAGCAGAACTACGACGGACTGCCCGCCAGTGAGCTGGACTACGCGTTCCAGCCCTGGGACATCGGGGACGGCACGGCCGCGGTCATCGGCGGTCTCGCCCTGGCGCTGGTGAGCGCCGGTGCCGCGGTCCTGGTGCGCGGCGCGCTGCGCGGGGCGATGGACCAGCGCTGGTGGGGGGTGCTCGGGCCGCTGGTGGTCGTCGGGCTCATGGCCGGTGTGGGGTGGCGGATCCTCACCGCGGGGAGCATCGGCGCCAACATCGGCGCCGGGTTCATGATCATGATCGGCGCACCGTTCGCCGCCGGGCTGCTGCTGTGGTCCCTCGCGTGGGGTGTGTGGCTGGCCTGGCAGGGACGGCACCCCGACGGTGAACTGGGCGGGCACGGTCCGGGCGGTCTCGCCTCCCGCGGGGTGTAGCATCGCGCCACCGCGCGGCGGATCTGGCCGGAATTTCACCCCCGTGAACCGCTGGATCTGATCAATCTCCTTTTCTTTCCGCCCAGTTCGCCTAGGTTGGTGCACCGGTTCCCCTTCCCCGCTCAGAGGAGGCCCCGACGTGGCCGACGACACCCTGCGTGCCCGTATCGACACCTCCAAGCCGCACTCGGCCCGCTTCTGGAACTACTTCGTCGGCGGCAAGGACAACTACGAGGTCGACCGCGAGATCGGCGACCAGATCAAGTCGATCTTCCCGGGTCTGGTCGACGTGGCGGTCAGCAGCCGCCGGTTCCTGGGGCGCGCCGTCGGGTACCTCGCCGGAGAGCAGGGTGTACGGCAGTTCCTGGACGTGGGCACGGGTCTGCCGACCGCCGACAACACCCACGAGGTCGCCCAGCGCGTGGCCCCGGACTCCCGGATCGTGTACGTCGACAACGACCCCATCGTCCTGGCCCACGCCCACGCCCTGCTCACCAGCACCCCCGAGGGCCGGACCGCGTACCTGGACGCCGACCTCTACGACCCCGAGGCCGTGCTGGAGGCCGCCGCGGGCACACTCGACCTGTCCCGGCCCGTCGGGCTGATGATCCTCAACACGCTGGGGCACGTCGCCGATTACGCGCAGGCGCAGGACCTGGTGCGGCGGCTCATGGCCGGGCTGCCGTCCGGGAGCCATCTGGTGATCAGCGACAGCACCGCGACGAGCCCGGGCATGATCGCCGCGTCCGAGGCGTACAACGCGAGCGGGGCCGTGCCGTACCACGTCCGTGAGGTCGCGGAGATCGCCGGGTTCTTCGAGGGGCTGGAGCTGGTGGAGCCGGGGGTGGTGCGGGTGCCGGAGTGGCGGCCGGGGCCGTCGGACGGTGCCGACGCCGGCGTCGGCGCGGTGGACGCGTACTGCGGCGTCGGGCGCAAGCCGTAGGCGGCCCGGCGCGCGAGCCGTCACCCGTCCGGGCCGATCACGTCGGCCCCGCAGACCTCCCCGGCGATAATCAGGGCATGGCCGCCCCCTCCCCCGTCCCCGAGCCCTGGCCGAGGCTGCTCGGGGATCTCCTCGCGGTGGGCGAGCCCTACTCCCTCGTCCTCGCCGGCGGCTGCGCGGTCCTGGCGCACGGGCTGGTGGAGCGGTCCGGGCGGGACGTGGACGTCGCCACCGAGCACCCCGCCGGGATGGACGCCATCGCCGGTGCCGTCCGGTCGGGGCTGGTGACGCGGGGCTGGCTGGTGCAGACCCGGCAGACCGAGCCGCTGTCCGCCCAGTTCCTCGTCACGGACGCGGCGACGGGCGAGGAGTGCGCGGTCGGGGTCCGCAAGGAGGTGCTGTGGCGGCCGCCCGTGCCGACGGGGCTCGGTCCGGCGCTGGCCCTGGACGACCTGGCCGGTACCCGTGTGCGGGACCTGGCCGACCGCGGGCTCGCCCGCGACCTGGTCGACGTGCACGCCGTCTCGGCCCGCTGGAGCCACCCCGAACTGGAGGAGCTGGGCCGCCGCCACGCGCCGGAGACCTTCGACCTCACCGACCTCCAGGCCCGGCTGACCGGGACCGACTGGCTCGACGACCGGGCGTTCACCTCGCAGGGCCTGGACGCCGATGCCGTCGCGGGACTGCGCCGCTGGGCCCAGGAGTGGGCCGACGACATCGCCGAGCGCCTCATCGAGGGCGGGGCCCCGGAGGAGGACGACATAGAGGTCGACGACATGGAGGTGGACGACATGCAGGAGGGCGACATGGAGAAGGGCGACGGGGAGGGCGGCCCGGGGGGTACCTGACGGGTCCGGTCCACCAGGGCCTGCCCGGCGGACGGACGCGGCGGGACGCGGTACCGAGCACAGGCGCAGCGGGAGGGCAGGGTCTCGTGCACGGACGCGGCGGGAAGGCAGCGTGCCGAGCACACGGGTGCGGCGGGGCGGGCCGTGGGCACGGGTGCGGCGGGGCGGCCCGTGGGCACGGGTGCGGCGGGGCGGGCCGTATACACGGGTGCGACGGGGCTGGGCGTGCACACGGGTGCGACGGGGCTGGGCGTGCCACGGTGGTCAGCGGCCCGCCGTCACCGGCTCCTGCCGCTTCTCACCGGCCATCAGGGTCAGCGTCACCGCCACCGACGCCGCTGCCATCACCGTCATCGCCGTGGCCGGGGAGGTCAGTTGGGCCACCGATCCCGCCAGGGCCGCCGCCACCCCCTGCAGGGTGAGCATCCCCGCCGAGTGCAGTCCCAGCGCGTGCCCGGTCAGCGCGTCCGGCGTCAGGGCCACGAGGCGCTCCTGCTGCACGAGGCTCGCGCCGAAGCCGACCGAGGCCAGCGTGACGGCGGCCACCGCGAGCGGCAGCGGCGGGCGCAGCAGGAACGGCAGGTACGGGACGGCCAGGAGCAGCAGCAGCGGGTGGCCCAGGCGGGAGCGCAGGCGCGGCGGCAGCAGACGGCCCACCAGGACGTCCCCGGCCAGCATGCCGAGCGCGGCGCACGCGAACAGGGTGCCCGCCGAGCCGGGCGCGTAGGACACGTAGAGCGACTCGCAGCCGACGATCAGGCCGTTGGGGATCCAGAGCGCCAGCAGGATCCGGCGCCGGGGCGGGGACGACCACAGCAGTGCGTTGGCGCGCCAGGTCGCCCGTACGGAGGGGCGGCCCGTCGTACGGGGTGGGCGGCGGGTCAGTCCGAGGCGGACGACCGCGGCCGCCAGGGCGTGGAGGGCGGCGGCGACCAGCAGCGAGACGCGCGGGGACAGCAGGGCGACCAGCGCGCCGCCGGTCGCGTAGCCGGCGATCTGCATGAGGCCGTTCATCATGTTGAAGACCGAGCGGCCCAGCAGGTAGCCGTCCTTGCTGAGGATCTCGTTGAGCAGGCCCCAGCGCACTCCCCCGCCGACGGACTCCGCCAGCCCTTTGGCCAGGACGATCGCGAAGAGGACCGCGACCGGCAGGCCGGGCAGGGCCAGGGCGGCCGTGGCCGTCGCGAAGAGCAGGGGCAGGGCCGTCAGGGCGGCGCGCGGGGGCAGCCGGTCGGCCGCCGACAGCAGCAGCGTCGCGCCCAGCACCTGCACCAGCGACGAGCCGAACATGCTCACGGCGGACAGCAGCGGTGACCCGGTCGCCCGGTACACCAGGGTGCCCAGGGCCAGGCCGCCCATGGTCCGGGCGACGGTCTGCGCCGACGCGGCCAGGAAGAGGGGGGTGAACTCGGGCGTGCGTAACAGATCGCGGTAGCTGCGCATGCGCCGGAGTCTCCGGCCGTCGCGCGCACCGGAGTTACTCTTTCGCGCACACGCGAAACGACCCGAGGGGGGCGGGGCATGGGCTGGTGGCAGGTCAACGCCGACACCCTCGCCGGGAGCCGGTTCGTGATCTCGCAGTTCGCCGAGGCCTTCGCGAGCCTCAGGCTGCTGCACCGGGGTGCGGCCTCGCATCCCGGTGAGCGCGGCTGGCTCGACGCCCACCTGCCCGCCTACCGGCGGCGGTTGGCCCGTGATCCCGTGACGGCGCTGCTCGTGCGCGCCGGGATCGGGAAGGAGTGGACGGCCGACTTCCTCTCCCCCGCGCCCCACGACGGGGAGAGCTTCGACGAGGGGGTCGCGCGCGTCCGGGCCGCGCCCGCGGACCGGGCCCGGGCCGACCTCACCGTCTCCCTGCGCGGCCCGGTCCCGGCCCGGCTGGAGCGGGACGACCTGCCGGAACGGGCCGCCGACCTGCTGACGTTCGTCTGGACGACGGCCGTGCGGCCGTACTGGTCCCACCGGCGGCGCGTGCTGGAGGCGGACGTGGTCGCCCGTACCGCGCAGGTCAGCCGGGGCGGCTGGGCGAGCGCGCTGGACACGCTGCGGCCGGGGACGCAGTGGCTCGGGGAGAACCGGCTCCAGGTCAACGCGCGCGAGTACCCGCCGCGTGACCTGTCCGGCGCCGAGCTGGTGTTCGTGCCCGTCACCCCGCAGCGCATCGGCTGGGTGGCGTGGGAGGGCACGGACCGGTACGCGCTCGTCTACCCGTGTGCCGGAGCGCTCGCCGACCCGGGCGGCAGGCCCGTGCCGGCGAGCCTCGGGGCGCTGCTCGGCACCGCCCGCGCCGGTGTCCTCGTGCGGCTCGGCTCTCCGCTGAGCACCAGTCAGCTCGTCGCGCTGACCGGGCAGGGACTCGGCTCCGTCGGGCGGCATCTGCGGGTGCTGCTGGACGCCGGGCTGGTGGACCGGCGGAGGGCGGGCAGGTCGGTGCTCTACTCGTGGACGGCGGCCGGGCGGATGCTGGTGGAGGCCGGCACCGGCTCGCCACCCGCCGGGACTAGCATCCGCTGCATGACCACTACAGAGAACTCCGGTTCCTCTCCCCTCGACGTCGAGATCGGCTCCCTCCAGGGCGGTTCCGCCGACCTGTCGCAGTACGCGGGCCGGGTGGTGCTCGTGGTGAACGTCGCCTCCAAGTGCGGCCTCACCCCGCAGTACACCGGTCTGGAGAAGCTCCACGGGCAGTACGCCGAGCGCGGCTTCACGGTCCTCGGCGTGCCCTGCAACCAGTTCCTCGGCCAGGAGCCGGGCAGCGCCGGTGAGATCGCCGAGTTCTGCTCGGCGACGTACGGCGTGACCTTCCCGATGACCGAGAAGATCGAGGTCAACGGTGCGGGGCGGCACCCGCTGTACCAGCGGCTGACCGGCTTCGCCGACGACGAGGGGCACAGCGGTGACGTCCGCTGGAACTTCGAGAAGTTCCTCATCGGCCGGGACGGCGCGGTCGTCGCCCGCTTCTCCCCGCAGACCGAGCCGGAGTCCCCGGAGATCCTGACGGCGATCGAGGCCCACCTGGGCTGAGACCGCGCGGCTTGACCTTGCCCCTGGGGCAGGGCCGAGCGTCCTCGTCGTCGGGCGGAGGAGCCGCCCGATGACGGAGGATGCCGTGGTGGACGTACCGGAGACGGACCTGCTCACCATCGGGGCGTTCGCCGCGCGCGCCCGGCTGTCGCCCAAGGCCCTGCGGCTGTACGACCGGCTGGGGCTGCTGGCCCCGGCGCACGTCGACGAGGCCACCGGGTACCGCTACTACCGCGCCGGTCAGGTCGAACGGGCCCGGCTCGTGGCCATGCTGCGGCAGCTGGACATGCCGCTCACCCGGATCGCCGAGGTGGTCGAGGCGGGCGACGGGCCCCGGGCTGCCGCTCTGCTCGGCGCCTACTGGGCGGACGTCGAGGCGCGGGTCGCGGGACAGCGGACGCTCGCCGCATACCTCCGTGGACGGCTGTCAGGGAGGAGTTCAGAGATGCACAGGACGTTCGCGATCGAGACGGTGGAGGTGCCCGCGCAGGTGGTCCTCACCGAGAAGCGGCACACGCTGGCGGACGAGCTGCCCGCCTGGATCGGGGCGGCGCTGGGCCGGCTGACGGAGGCGGCCCGGGAGTGCGGGGGCGTGGCCGGGGTGCCGTACGTGGCGTATCACGCCGAGGTGTCGATGGAGAGCGACGGCCCGGCCGAGGCGTGTGTGCCCGTCGCCGACGAGGCGGCGGCGCGGGCCTATGCCCTGCGGCGGGGGCGGGCGTGGGAGACGGCGGTGCGGGTGGAGCCCGCCCGGCGGCTGGCCTTCACCAGGATCACCAAGGCGCAGGTGGCGCACCCGCAGATCCTGGCCGCGTTCGAGGCGGTGGAGGAGTGGATGGCGGCGGAGGGATTGACGGCGACCGGTCCCTGCCGGGAGCTGTACTTCGCGGACTGGGCGGCGGCGGGGCCCGAGGACCCGGTGTGTGACGTGGCGTTCCCGGTGGGCTGAGGCCCGCGGGTCCGCCCCGGCACCGGCGGAGCCCCCTCGGCAAGGACGGCGATACTGGTCGAGAGGGCTCTGCGGTGCTGCCGGTGCGGGTGTCGGCGGCGGCTCAGGCCTTGACCGAGGCCACGAAGGCGTTCCACGCGTCCACGGGGAACGCCAGCTTGGGACCCTCGGGGATCTTGGTGTCCCCGAGCTCCAGGGCCTCCTCGAGGGTCGACCTGACCATCACGCAGGCGCCGTTGTTGTTGGTGTAGGAGGACGTCGTCCACGATTCCGTGGCGCCCAGACGAATTGCCATGTTCGCTCCGTAGCAAGTTGCGTTTACGCCAACCCGTGCTGGTGGTTGGCGTGATCGACGCTACTCGCCAACATCCTCGTTCGGAGCAGTCATTCACTCGACCGGATGGCATATTCCAGGGGAGACTTCCAGTCGGGCGTGGCAGGGGTGTACCATCCCGCGCTTCGCCCGGTGGACGATCGTCCTCCGACGGTGGGTCAGCGGGCGTAGTCCTTCGCGAGGCGCTCGACGAGCTGCCGCGACTGGTCCACGTTCAGCGACTGGGCGCGCAGGTGCTCGTACATCACCGTGTACTTCTGCACGTCGGCCGGCTTCTCCAGGTACAGGTCGCTGGTGACGCCCTCGATGTACACCACGCTGGAGTCGGCGGCGTCGGCGAACTCCAGGATGGAGTACTGGCCGTTGATGCCGGCGTGCGCCCCGACCTCGAACGGCAGGACCTGCACGGTGATGTGGGGCAGCTGCGACATCTCGATGAGGTGCTCCAGCTGCTCGCGCATCACCTGCCGGCTGCCCACCACCCGGTGCAGGGACGCCTCGTCCAGCACCACCCACAGCCGCAGCGGGTCCGTCTCGGCGGTGATCCGGCCCTGCCGGCGCAGCCGGACCTCGACGCGCTTGTCGTTGTCCGCCTCCGACGCCTCCGGCGAACCGCCCCGGATGATGGCCTCGGCGTACGCCCGCGTCTGCAGCAGCCCGGTGATGATCTGGGGTTCGTAGACGCGGAGCGACTCGGCGTCCGTCTCCAGGCCGATGTAGACGCTGTACGGGATGTCCCCGAAGGCGTGCCACCAGCCCTGCTGCCGGGAGTCCTTGGCCATCTGCATCAGCGAGTCGACGATGCGCTGGTCCTCGACCTCGTAGACCCCGCACAGGTCGCGGACGTCGCGCTGGCTGATGCTGCGCCGCCCGTTCTCCAGGCGGCTGATCTTCGACTGCGACACCAGCAGCCGCTCGGCCACCTCTTCGGCCGTCATGCCCTTGAGCTCGCGGAGCCTGCGGAGCTCCTGGCCGAGCCGGCGCCGCCTGACGGTGGGATTGACATTGGACGCCACGGGACGTGCACCTCCGGCTGCGTGCCTCTACTTTGCGTATCTGCTGCTGAGCAGACTGCCACCAAGGTGCTTCCTACCGCTGGGAAACGGTGGATATGCGACGGGTACACGCCAGTTCGGCGGACGGCACGCCGAACGGGGCGGGGAGCGTGTGTACTCCCCGCCCCGCTCGGACAGCGGCTCCCGTGACCGGGTTCGTGGGTCCCGTGGTGTGTGCCGGTCGCAGGTCGTGCGTCGTGCCGGGTGGTGCGGCGCGGCTCAGTGGGCCACGGCGCGCGCCATGGATCCGCGGTGCGGCTGCATCGGAACACCGCGGGCGGGTTCCGGTGCGGGCCTGGCTCCGCCGGCGGCCGGACGGCCGGACGGGGCCGGGCTGCGGCGCGGCTGCGCCGCCACGCCGTTCTGGACGTCCATCACGGCGTGCGCGACGAGTCCGCCCATGGGGTCGTGCCTGATCAGGTCCCTGAGCCGGGAGCGAGAGGAGCGGCCCTCGTTGCCCGGGTACAGGTGCTTGCCGAGGCCGACCGCGTGGGCCAGGGCGGCGAGCGCCGCGGTCCGCGGGTCCGGCGGTACGCCGGTGCGGATCGCGGAGTCCAGCCGGGCCCTGATCTCCCGGCTGATCTCGGTGTCCGTCGCCTGGTAGCGAGTCGTCGGCAGCACTCCGCACATCTGGCCCGCCACGGCATGCACCATGCCGCACCGCTCCAGATGCGAGAGGTAGGTCTGGCGGAGCCCCAATCGCGGCCCGCCGATCCAGTGGACGGCACGCACGGGAGCGCCACGCCTTCGCAGCAACTCCAACGCGCAGTCCAGTGTCGGATCTCCAGTCGGCCGTGGTACCACCACGGCGATACGATCCCCGTCTGGGGCTATCCGTCCGGCCAGCGCCAGCTCTACTAGCTGTGCTCCGGCCAGGCCGAGGTCGAGCGACTGCGGCTGTGCAGTGGTACCCGTGGCCGGGTCCAATGCCAGCAGCAGAAGCTCCTCCGGAAGTGTTCTGCGGCTCCTGCCCATCCATGCCTCCCCGCGTGGATGAATGACAGGGTGACCCCTCTCACATTGGTCTGTCGAGGGTGCGTGACCGGTTCGTAGTGGAACCAGTAGGTATGTCGTTCTCGTCTACCGGATGGGTCCAGTCCGCACACAGGACACTGGTACATGGTTCGGACAGCGCCGGGGAGCGGTGTCAGGGCGGCGGTTCACGGTTCGGTACGCGCACGCGGGTGGTGCGGCGCGAGGAGGAGGCATCGGTGGCGGGCGAGTCCCCCGACAGGTCGAAGCAGCGCGAGTCGTCGGCAGAACCGACGTCGGGGAGCGCGGGTCCGGTTCCCGGAGCCAGGAGCGAGTCCGCCGATCCGCGGCTCGCGATGGCCCGGGAGACGAAGAGGTCCTCGGCACGCGGAGGGTCCGCCGACACGGCGACCCGCGTGCTGTCCGTGCGGACGGACGAGGAACCGGAGAGCACGCGCCGGGACGCGGAGGCGGACGCGGACGCGAGCGCCGACGCGGGCACTGACACGGGCACTGACGCGGACGCGGACGCGGCACGGGACACCGGCTCCGGTGACCGGGGCGACGGACGCCTGCGGGACGCGGTGGCCGCGTGGGTCGCGACGGCGGACGACGACCGGAACCGGTCCGGGGGCGGGGACCGGGGCGAGGACGACGCCCCTGAGGACGCCGCCGGGGGCACGAAGGGCGCCGACAGGGCGTCTGAGGACGCGGAGGACACCGAAGGCCCTGACGCGGGTTCGGAGGACGCCAGGGGCGTTGAAGGCTCCGATGCGGGTTCGGAGGACGCCGAGGCCGCCGATGAGCCCCTGGAGGGCGGCGCGGAGGCCCGGGACGGCCAGGAGGCCCGGTCGACGAGCAGCGAGGGCGGCCAGAAGGCCGCTGACGCGGCGTCGAAGGGTGCACGGAGCGATGCCGAGGGCGAGGGACCGGAGGCGGACGGCGTGACGGCCGACGCGTCCGAGACGTCCGAGGCGTCCAAGGCGTCCAAGGAGTCCGCCGACGAGGACGAAGCCGACTCCGACGCCGACGCCGACGCCGACGACAACGCTGCCGAGCCCGATACGCAGACCAAGGACGAGGTTCCCGAGTCCGCCGACGAGGCCGCCACCGGCAAGGCCACCGACAGCAAGCCCGCGGACGCCGGGACCACCGGCAAGGCCGCCCCCACCAAGTCGGACACCGCCAAGACGGACACCGGCAAGGCCGACGCGAAGACCGCCCCGGCCCCCGCCGCCGGCACCGACGGCGACGGCAAGGCCGACCGCAAGGCCGACACCGGCCCGGCGCCCGACGCCGATGGCGACGGCGAAGGCGACGGCGAAGGTGACGGCGACGGCGATGGCGACGGCACCCCCGCCGCTCCCCCCGTCGACCAGCCCACCGCCGTCTTCAAGACGGTGCGGCCGCCGGTCGATCAGCCCACCACCATGCTGAAGCTCGGTGGCGGCACCAAGGACGCTCCCAAGGACCATCCGACGGACGTCGCGAAGGACGCTCCGAAGGACGCCCCCAAGGGCGGGGCCGAGAAGGAGGCCGAGCGGACCAGCAAGTTCGTCGCGCTCAAGCCGCTGGACGACCCGGCCACGCGCAAGCCCGCGTCCGGCGAGGGGGCCGCGCAGGCCGCTCCGCCCGCCGACGCCACCGCGCCCGTCCCCACCGTCGGTCCGGAGCGCACCACCCAGCAGCCGCTTCCGCCGAAGCCCCCGCTGGACCTGCTGGCCGAGCTGACGAACACCCCGCCGCCGCCGGAGACCCCGCTGCGGACGGCCGTGCGGCGGGTGAAGATCTGGACGCCGCTGGTGCTGCTCCTGGTGATCGTCTTCGCGGTCGTGCAGAGCGTGCGCCCGCTGCCGACGCCCACCCTGGAGCTGACCGCGAAGGACAGCTACACCTTCGAGGGCGGCAAGGTCGACATCCCCTGGCCGACCGAGGGCCAGGCCGCGCTGGACGTGCAGGGCATCGGCACGTTCGGCTCGTCCGGCGAGCAGAAGCCCGTGCCGATCGCCAGTGTCGCCAAGGTCATGACGGCCTACGTGATCCTGCGCGGGCACCCGCTCAAGAGCGGTGAGAAGGGCCCGGAGATCCTCATCGACCAGGCCGCCGAGGACCAGTCCGACGCCGGGCAGGAGTCCACCGTCGACGTCACCGAGGGCGACAAGATCACCGAGCGGGAGGCGCTGGAGAGCATCCTGATCGCGTCCGCGAACAACGTGGCCCGGCTGCTGGCCCGCTGGGACGCGGGGTCGGAGAAGGCGTTCGTGCAGAAGATGAACGACGCCGCCAAGGACCTCGGCATGAAGAACACGACGTACACCGACCCCTCGGGCCTGAACAACACGACCGTCTCCACGGCCGTGGACCAGGTGAAGCTCGCCAAGGCCGCCATGCAGCAGCCGGCGTTCCGCGAGGTCGCGGCGATGATGTCGTACGTCGACTACAAGCAGAAGAAGCACGACAACTGGAACCGCCTGGTCGGCTCCAACAACGTCGTCGGCATCAAGACCGGCACGACCACCTCCGCGCTCGGCAACCTCGTCTTCGCCGCGAAGAAGGACGTCGACGGCGAGACCCGCCGGATCGTCGGCGCGGTCGTGCGGCAGCCCGCCGGCGGCCCCGACAACACCATCCTCGGCGCCGCGCTGTACGAGGGCGACAAGCTGATCCGGGCCGCGCAGGACGCGCTGGAGACGGCGACGATCCTGAAGAAGGGCGAGGTCGTCGGCTACGCGGACGACGGTCTGGGCGGACGCACGCCGGTCGCGGTCACCGAGGACGTCACGGCCGTCGGCTGGGCGGGCCTGTCCGTGAAGCTGACGTTCGCGCCGGACGAGCTGCCGCACGAGGCGAAGGCGGGCACGAAGGTGGGCACGCTCACCGTCGGCGACGGCAGCACCAGCGCCGTGAAGGTCCCGGTCGCGCTCCAGGAGGACCTGGTGGAACCGGGCCTCGGGGCCAAGCTCACGCGGATCGGCTGAGCCGGGGCACCGCACGACCGCGTCCCGCCGGTGGCGGCCCGTACGGGCTCCCACCGGCGGGGTGCGTGCTAGCGTCCCGAACCGGGACAGGCCGCCCTCCGCGGCGGCCCGGCCGCGCACCCGGGGCGGACAGGACGCGGCCGGGGTGCGAACCCGGAGCCGGCCCAGAGAAGATGCGAAAAGAAGACGGGACACGGGGAGTGCCTTCGAGTGGCCACTGCGGAGCCGACACGCGCAGACGACGCCGATCCGGGCCCGGTAGCCGGCCCGCGAATACGCGTGCCCGCAGAGCCGGCGGACACCCCGCGGGAGGACACCGGCGCACCCGGCCGTGACGGCGGGTCCCGTCTGCCGCCCGCCCTGCTGACCCTGCGTGCGCGCATGCTGTGCCACCCGGTGCTGTCCATGACGGGTCTGGCGGGCATCCTCCACGTCGTCTGGTTCTTCACGTTCGCGAACAGCGGCGGCGATCTGGCCGCGCAGGACGCGTGGGCCGAGTTCGTCGGCCGGCACCCGGACTCGGCGTACAACCTCGCCTGGTACGGCGGCATGCACCCGGTGTCGTACAGCGTGGTGTCGCCGTACCTGATGTCGGTGCTCGGTGTCCGGACCACGATGATGATCGCCGGGACGGTCTCGGCCGGGCTGCTGACGCTGCTCCTGCTGCGCAGCCGGTCGGTCCGCAATCCGCTCTGGGCGTCGCTGGCGGGCGTGTTCGGGCTGTTCTGCAACGCGGTGTCGGGCCGGGTGACGTTCGGTCTGGGCACGATGTTCGCGCTCGGCGCGGTCGCCGTCGTGTTCTGCTGGCCGTACAAGTGGCGGTACAAGCGGTGGGCGAAGGCCCTGTGCGCGGCGCCGCTGGCCGCGCTGGCCACGATGGCGTCGCCGGTGGCGGGCCTGTTCGTGGGGCTGGTGGCCGCCGCGCTGTTCCTGCAGAAGCGCCGCCCGGGAGCCTGGGCGCTGGGTCTGGCGCCGACCGCGGTGGTGGCGGTCTCGGCGTGGCTGTTCCCGTTCTCGGGGACGCAGCCGATGGGGTTCGGCTCGGTCGTGCTGCCGCTCGCGTTCTCCGTGCTCGTGTTCCTGCTGGTGCCGCGGGACTGGAAGACGGTCCGGCTCACGGCGGCGGTGTACGGGCTCGGGGTCGTGCTGGTCTGGCTGATCAGCTCGCAGATCGGTTCGAACATCACGCGTCTGGCGATGCTGTTCGCGGGGGTCGCGCTGGTCGCCGCGCTGCCGTTCACGGTGCCGCGCAGCCGCAGGTGGTACGCGATCGTGGTCGCCTTCGTGGGATTCACGGTGTGGATCGGCTTCAAGACGGTCGACGACATCGTCCACACGGCCCCGGCGGCGTCCTGGTCCCGCGAGCTGGCGCCGCTGGTCAACGAGCTGCAGCAGGTCGGCGCGGAGAAGGGCCGGGTCGAGGTGGTCCCCGCCCGCTCCCACCGCGAGGCGTCCGCCCTCGCCCCGTACGTGAACCTGGCCCGCGGCTGGAACCGCCAGGCCGACATGGAGCGCAACCCGCTCTTCTACGACGACACCCTCAACTCCGCGAACTACCGCGAGTGGCTCAAGCGCTGGGCGGTCCACTACGTGGTCCTGCCGAAGGACGAGCCGGACGGCGACGGCGGCGAGCGCGAACGGGAGCTGGTGCAGCGCGGCCTGCCGTATCTGAACCAGGTCTGGGGCGACGCCAACTGGCAGCTGTTCGAGGTCACCGACCCGACCCCGCTGGCCGAGCCGAACGCCGTCGTCGAGCGGGCCGAGCAGGGCGAGGTGATCCTGCAGGTGAAGAAGGCGGGCCGGATCCTGGTCCGCATCCCCTACTCGCCCTGGCTGAGCATCGTCGACGCGGAGGGCAAGAGCCTGGAGGCGCCCCGCGAGACGGAGGCCTCCCGCAGCCGCCCGGAGGGCGAGCCGAAGACGTACGTCAACGTCAACGGCTGCCTGACGGAGACGGAGGAGGACCTCCAGGGCGACAAGTGGACGGAGCTGCTCGCCCCGAAGCCGGGCACCTACCGCCTGGCGGCCCCGTACCAGCTGCCCCGCGGCACGCCCTGCCCGGAGGAACTGCGCTGACCGGCTGACGCCCGGCCGGTCGGCGGATTGGCGGGTCGGCGGCCGGCAGGGCGGAGGACCGTCTCATCCCCCCGGCCGGCCGCCGCGTCGCGAGAGTCCGGGGCGCTGACGCGCACGGTCTCCTCGCTTCACCGCGCACACGGAGGGCGTGTCCGAGCCGATGCCGCCGACGCGGTGGCGTTCCTGGCGTCGGACCTGGCCCGGTCGGGCACCGAACAGTCGTTGCTGGTCAACGCAGAGAACTCGGCGCGATGAGTTCACATAGATGAACCAAGGCCATCACGCCGAACATTTTTACCTCCCTTTGACTCTACGGTCACTTGTCGTGCTCACGCGAAAGCACCCACGATGAGCGCCGGGCTGATCCCTGGGAGGGCGCACATGAACGGTCTCGACTGGGCCGTGCTCATCGGCTACTTCGCCGTGATGGTCGCGATCGGCGTCTGGTCGCACAAACGGGTGGACAACGTCAGCGACTTCTTCACCGCGGGCGGCAAGATGCCGTGGTGGCTCTCCGGCATCTCGCACCACATGTCGGGCTACAGCGCGGTGATGTTCACCGGGTACGCGGGCATCGCCTACACCTACGGCGTCACGTCCTTCGTCACCTGGTCCTTCCCCATCGCCCTCGGCATCGCCATCGGGTCGAAGCTGTTCGCGCCGCGCATCAACCGGCTGCGTTCCCGGCTCCACGTGGCCTCCCCGCTGGAGTACCTGAAGAACCGCTACGACCTGAAGACCCAGCAGGCGCTGGCCTGGTCAGGCATGCTGCTGAAGATCGTGGACGTGGGCGCGAAGTGGGCGGCGATCGCCACCCTGCTGTCCGTCTTCACCGGGATCTCCCTCAACCAGGGCATCCTCATCACCGGCGGCATCACGGCCATCTACTGCACGATCGGCGGCCTCTGGGCGGACGCGCTGACCGAACTCGGCCAGTTCGTCATCCAGTTGCTGGCCGGCATCGCGATGTTCGTGGCGGTGTTCGTCCGGCTCGACGAGCACGGCGGCTTCTTCGGCGTCTGGGACTCCCCCGAACTCCAGGGTCACGAGAAACCGCTGGTCGGCCCGTACGGCACGGTCTTCCTGCTGGCGTTCCTGTTCATCAAGCTCTTCGAGTACAACGGCGGCATGCTCAACCAGGCCCAGCGCTACATGGCCACCCCCAACGCCAAGGAGGCCGAGCGGTCGGCCCGGCTGTCGGCGATCCTCTGGCTGGTCTGGCCGCTGGTGCTGTTCTTCCCCATGTGGATGTCGCCGCTGCTGGTGGAGTCGCAGAAGCCGGACGGCTCCGACTCGTACGCCCTGATGACCGAACAGCTCCTGCCGCACGGCCTGCTGGGCCTGGTCATCGTCGGCTTCTTCTCCCACACGATGGCCATGTGCTCCTCGGACGCCAACGCCATCGCGGCCGTGTTCACGCGGGACTGCGCGCCGGTGATCTGGGCACGGGCCCGGGCCTGGAACGAGAGCCAGGGCCTGCGGGTCGCCCGGATCGCGACGGTCGTCTTCCTCGGTCTGTCCATGGCGGCGGCGACCCAGGTCAACTCCCCGACGTTCAAGGACATCATCACGGTCGTCATCAAGTGGGTGGCCGGGCTGATGGGCCCGATGGCGATCCCGATGATGCTGGGCCTGCTGCGGGCGTTCCGCCGCTCCGGCCCGACGGCGGCCCTCGTCAGCTGGTCGATGGGCCTGCTCGCCTTCTGGCTGGTGAACTACCCGGTCAACTGGAACATCGAGGGCGGCGTGCCGCTCCAGTACCAGGTGTCCATCCCGCTGGCGGTCTCGCTGGTGCTGTACATCCTCATCGGCTACCTCAAGCCGGAGGACACCCCGGAGCGGCTGGAGCTGATCGAGAAGATCAACACCGACGGGGACAGCGCCGCGGCGGCCGTGCCGGCGCCGGCGGCGAGTGCGGGGGACGCGGTGGGCACACGCGTGCCCGACTGACCCGGCAGGGCACCCGGCCGGCCGCACGCCCCGCACCCGGTGCGGGGCGTGCGGCCGTGTGACACCGGTGGCCGCGTGACACCGGGCGGCCGCGTGACACCGGCGGCCGTGTGACACCGGCGGCCGGTCGCCCGACTCGTTCGGACGCAGCCCGGCACGTCCGCTCGAACTCGCCGGTCTCCTTCGCTGTAGTGATCTCGCCATCCCGGCCCTTCCCCAGTCGCCTCCCGGTCCTCGGGCGGCCCGGGTCCGGGATGCGTCCACAGAGGAGGTTCAGTGAGATCACCGAGACGTCGTGCCGGCCTCGCGGCCGCGTTCGGCCTGGCCGGTTCCCTGGTGATGGGCGCGTCCGTCCCGTCCGCGGCCACCGAGGCCGGCGACGGCGGCCGGCCGGGTGCCCCCGAGCACGTCCGGACCGGCACGCCCGCGCTCCCGTCCGCGGAGCCGCCCGCCGCAACGGGGGACGACCACGGCAGGCCGCGCGCCTGCAAGGGCCTGGTGCCGTACCCGATCCCCGAGGCCTACCGCTCGTACTACTTCTGCGGTGACTGGCGGCTCGGCCCCCGCCACCTGCCGTCCCACGGGCTGCTCGGGGACATCCTCCGGGGCTACGACCGGCTCGGGGGGCTCAGCGCGGTGCGGTTCCTGGACAAGTGGTGGAACCCCGCCCTCGACTCGGGCCAGGGCGACTGGAAGTACCCGCCGGACGACGGCTTCGCGCACAACGCCCAGGGCGGCGTGATCGCGGCGCCGCTGCGGCTGCGGGCGGGGCAGAACGTGATGCTCGACCGCTTCGGCAACGAGGCGGGGCGGTTCCTCGCCGCGGCCGGCACGAAGTACGGGAAGCGGTCGATCCCGCCGTCCAGCCTCAACCCCAGCGACCCCCGCTACCCGTACAACTACCACCTGTACCGGCTGGCCAAGGACGTCACCGTGTGCGCCGGTCCGGCCGCCCCGGCGTTCGAGCAGCCGGGCGGGGCGCCCCAGTACGTCACGTCGAGCAGCTTCTGCCCGAGCATCCCCCGCACCACGGTCGGCGACCTGGTGAACAACGGGACGCTGGTGCGCGTGCGGGTCCCCGCCCAGCACGAGAAGCACGACGCGCACGGCAAGCACCACACGCCCGCCGCGGAGGGCCTGAGGGCGCTCACCAGGTGAGGCCGCGACGCGGGACCGGGCCCGTGCCGCCCCCGGTGGGAGACTGACCCCATGGACCGGTTCCAGCTGTGCCGGGCCCTGCGGGAGGCCGGGGTGCCGGAGGCGTACTACGAGATCCCCGGTTGTCCCGGCGGCCACCGCACGGCCGAGCGCTACTTCCTCGAGGAGCGCGACGGCCGGTGGTGCGTGGGGGTCCACGAGCGCGGCACGCGAGAGGTGTTCGAGCGGTTCACGGACGAGGACCGGGCCTGCCGGTGGCTCCTGGACCGCCTGACCGACCGGGGACCGGACCCCGTCCCGGCGACCCCGGAGGAGACGGAGCTGCTCCTGCACGACAGCGACGGCATCCAGCGCCGGGCCCGGGAGGAACTCGACCGGGCCCTCGCGGAGGCCGGCCGCCGAACCGGAAAGCGGCCTCCCGGTCAGGCCCGGGGATAGCGGGCGAGCCACCCCGGTGACGATCCGCCGGGCCCGTGCAGCGCGGGCCCCTGGGTCATCTCCATGGCGAAGTCGTCGGCCAGCTCCAGCATCGTGGGACGGCCCTCCAGCTCGGCCAGCCAGGCCGGCGGGAGGGCCGTCTCGCCGTGCAGGGCGCCGAGGAGGCCGCCCGTCAGCGCGCCGGTGGCGGCGGACGGCCCGTCGTGGTTGACCGCGAGACACAGCCCGTGCCGGACGTCGGCGGCGACCAGCGCGCAGTACACGGCGGCGCCGACGACGCCCTCGGCGGTGCCGTTCCCGCACAGCTCGGCGACCCGCTCGGGTCCGGGCAGGCCCTGGCGCACGGCACCCAGCGCCTGCTGGAGCGCCTCCGACACCGGCTGGTGCCCGGGCCGGGCGGCGAGCAGCGCGAAGGCCCGCTGCACGGCCCCGTCGAGACTCTCGCCCAGCGCCAGCGCGTGCACGAGCACGGCGTACGCGGCGGCCGCGAGGTACCCGGTGGGGTGACCGTGGGTCTGCGCCGCGCACTCCACCGCGAGCTGCGCGACCAGCTGCGGCTCCCACCCCACGAGCAGCCCGAAGGGGGCCGACCGCGCAGCGGCCTCCGGCCCCAGCTCACCGGGGTTCTTCGGGGCGTCCAGGGTCCCCATGGTCTGGTCGCCGAGCCCGAGGAGCAGCGCCCGGCCGGGGTCCCGCCGCGCGTACAGCCACTCCTCCCGCGCGAGCCACCCGTCCTCCTTGCGGCGCTCGTCCGGTCCCCAGTCCCGCTGGGTGGCGGCCCAGCGCAGGTACGCCCGGTGCAGATCGGTCGGCGGGTGCCAGGCGCCGGTGTCCCGCCGCACCTGGGCCCTGATCAGCCCGTCCACGGAGAACAGGGTCAGCTGGGTCAGGTGGGTCACTGCGCCGCGCCTGCCGTAGGCGGGGGCGAGGTCCAGCAGGCCCTCGGCCCCGTGGGCCTCCCGGATGCGGTCGATGCCCACCCCGTCGACGGGCGCCCCGAGCGCGTCCCCCACGGCGACGCCGAGCAGGGTCCCGCGCACCCGGCTGCGGAAGTCCTGCTGCTCCGCACGCCCCCAGACGGCACCGGCAGTCGCACCCACCTTGACCTCCCAGGGGCCGTCCATACGTACGACGCCCAGCACTGTAATCGAACGGGGAGGGGCGGCTCAGGGGGGCGGATCTGCGATCAGCCGTACCAGGTCACGTTGCAGACATAGAGACACTCATGGCGAGGGACCGCGAGAAAACTGATGAAACCACGCCCGCCGAGCAGATCGAACTCACGCAGCCCGGCTTCCCTGTCGAAGGGTCTGCCGACCCTCACTGAGTCGTGACCCCTCGATCGCGACGAAAACGGCCCAGGAGTGCACGAAGGCACGCAGGGGCGCCAGGCTCTGGGTCTGCTGGGCATTGGTCGTGGCCTCGAAGAGGTGCTGTGTGAGCACCGGAAGCCGACTGGGAGCGATCCGGGCCACGGCATCGCGAAGCGCGTCCGGAGTCAGCTGAGGCTTGGGGATCAGCGGTCCGTACGGGCCGTCGCTCTGAGCACTCACGGTGACCTCCGGTACCGGCGAACGCAGCGGGGAGCCGTAGGGACTGACAAGGCCGGGTGACTCCTTCCCGGCACCGCCAGGCCGCCCGGCGTTCGGCGGTGCGGCAGTCCCGGCAGGAGCCCGGGTGGTTGGTGATGTTCACCCCTGCGGGTGAGCCGTGGGGGCGGTGGGGGCGGGTGGGTTCTTTCCCCGGTTCTTCGGTTCTTGGCGTCGGGACCGGCCGGGTCATGAACGGCCGCGATCCGGCGGGCCCTCGGCTGCGCCGAGCGCCACCTCGGCCCACACCGTCTTGGCACCGGCCGGTGCCGCCGTCACGCCCCAGTGGTCCGCGTACGCCGCGACGATGCGCAGGCCCCGGCCGCCCTCCGCGTCCTCCGCCACCGGGTCCGGGACACGGGGGACCCGGTCACCGCGGGCGTCGGTGACCTCCACCCGGAGCGTGCGGCCGGCGCGCAGCGTCAGCCGCAGCCGGAAGTCCCGGCCCGGGACCCGGCCGTGCCGTACGGCGTTGGACGCCAGCTCCGCCACGACCTGCGCGGCCTCGTCGTACGGCTCCCCCCACGCGTCGAGCTGGCGCTCGGTCAGCAGGCGGGCCAGCCGGGCACCCCTTCGGGTGGCGGACAGCTGCACCGCGAAGTGCCGGGCGAGGGGCGGGGCTTGCGTGGGGGATTTCTGGCTCATGTCACCCAGCGTGGCCGTTCGTCCCTACCCTGAACAGTGATGACCTCGGTACGCAGCGTGACTGTCCGGTCGCGTGACGGGGTCGTCCGGCTCGTACGTCAGGGAGGGACAGCGTGGAGGACGAGGAAGCGGCGGCCGTACTCAGGACCGTCGGACGGCAGATCAAGATGTGGCGCGAGGCCGCGGGGCTGAAACAGGCGGAGTTGGGGGCGGCCATCGGGTACGGCGAGGAAATGGTCTCCTCCGTGGAGCGCGCCCGGCGCGTCCCGAAGCCGGACTTCCTCGACAAGGCCGACGAGGTCCTCGGCGCGGGCGGCAAACTCGCCGTGATGAAGGAGGACGTGGAGAAGGCGCGGTATCCGAAGACCGTTCGGGATCTGGCCAGGCTGGAGGACCAGGCCGTTGAGCTGGGGGCCTACTCCGCCCTTCACATCCACGGGTTGCTCCAGACCCCGGAGTACGCCCAGGCGCTGTACGGGATGCGGCGCCCCGCGTACAGCGAGGACGAGATCGAGCGCCATGTGGCCGCGCGCATGGCCCGCAAAGCCGTCTTCGATCGGGTGCCCCGACCGCTGGTCACCTTTGTCCAGGAAGAGATGACGTTGCGGCGGCCGCTCGGAGGCAAGATGGTGATGCGCCGCCAGCTCGAACACCTACTGCGGGTGGCCGAGTTGCGGCACGTCGAGATCCAGGTCATGCCCATGGACAGGGAGGACCACGCGGCGGTGATGGGTTCGTTCCGGCTGCTGAAGCTTCAGGGTGGCAGGGCACTCGGCCACACCGAAAGCCAGCTGTACGACCGGGTGATCAGCGACCCGAAGGACGTGCAGGTCCTCGACATGCGCTATGGCATGATCCGGGCCCAAGCCCTCTCGCCCCATGACTCGTTGGCCTTCGTTGAAAAAGTGCTGGGAGAAGAGACGTGACCACTGACCTCACCTGGTTCAAGAGCAGCTACAGCGGCAACGACGGCCCCGACTGCCTCGAAGCCGCCATATCCCCGACTCCCGCCCCCGCCCTCCACATCCGCGACTCCAAGAACAGGGACGGCGCCCGCCTCGCGTTCACCCCCCGTGC
Organism: Streptomyces sp. NPDC006624; assembly: GCF_040611555.1. Classification (NCBI taxonomy): domain Bacteria; kingdom Bacillati; phylum Actinomycetota; class Actinomycetes; order Kitasatosporales; family Streptomycetaceae; genus Streptomyces; species Streptomyces sp. NPDC006624. The sequence goes on from NZ_JBEXOM010000006.1 coordinate 152,374, forward strand.
CTGGGGCGAGTTCCTGGAGTTCGCCACGTCGCGCTGATCCGTCGGCAGAATGATCGACATGGCCACCTCAACCCCCCAACGCGGCGCCCTGTCCCTCGCCGCCATGCTGCTCACCGCCACCGTCGCCCTCTACATGGCGCTCGTCGCCTTCGGGAACATCACCGACTTCGGGACCAATCAGCAGTTCGTCCGGCACGTGCTGGCGATGGACACCACGTTCAAGGACGAGGACCTGATGTGGCGGGCGGTCACCAGTCAGGGACTTCAGGACGCCGCCTACGTCGCGATCATCGTCTGGGAGACGGCCGCCGCGCTGCTGCTCATATACGGGAGCTGGCTGTGGGCCCGGCACGACGCCGTGGGCGCCCGGCGGATGTCGACGTACGGGCTGCTGATGGTGATGCTGCTGTTCGGGGCCGGGTTCATCGCGATCGGCGGTGAGTGGTTCTCGATGTGGCAGTCGAAGGACTGGAACGGGCTGGACGCCGCGACCCGGGTGTTCGTGCTCAGCGGGGTCGTGCTGATCGTCAACCAGCTCGCGGGGACGCGTACGGAGACGTCCGCTACCTGACCACCGTCACGGTCGTGCCGACCGTGCCGAACGCCCACAGTGCCGTGCCGTCCGCCTTCTTCATCCGGACCCCGCCGGTCTTCCCGCCGGAGGCGGCGGGCGGCGGGGACGACCCGTCGACCGCGTTGGAGAAGGCGACGGAGACGCCGTCCCGCGCGGCGAAGTACAGGATGTGCTCGATCTGGACGCCGTCGGATCCGGTCGTGGCCGCGTTGCGGGACGAGATCGTGTAGGTGCCGGGGTCGGGGCTGACCGTGCCCGGCCAGACGGTGAACGTCCGGCGGGCCGCGTCGCTCGCGTCGACCAGCCACACCCGCTTCTCGCCGAGCGAGTACACGATGCGGCGGCCGGTGCCGGAGCCGTCCGGCACCCTCTCCGGCGCGGAGGCCGTGGGCGTGGACGTGGGCCGCACGGGCGCCGACGCCGAGCTGCTCGGCTTGTCCGAGGCCGCGGTGGGGTGCGGGCCCTGATCCGCCTGCACGGCCAGGACCGTCACCGCGGCTATCGCTCCCACGGTCAGCCCGCTCACCCAGGCCCACGAAGGAAGTCGGGCAGGCACCGGCACGCATCTCCTCAGTCACGGGACCCCGCACAGCATCGGGGTTCCGATCATCGTACTGCGCGCACGGGGCTCCTCCGGCGGGCGGTCTCAGGCGCCGTCGGCGGTCTTGCGGACCGGCACCGGGCCCGTGCCGGCGCCCCGTCCGGCGTAGCGGGGCGGGCGGACGGGGGCCGGGTAGGCCAGGTGCACCAGCCGGGTCTGCTCCTGCCGCATGTGCGTGAGGGACTCCAGGATGTAGCCCACCAGCAGCACCAGCGCGGCGATCGTCATGATCGCGGCGGCGAGGATCGCCGTGGGGACGCGCGGCACGGTGCCCGTCTCGACGAAGTCCGCGATGACGGGGATGCCGAGGATCAGCGAGACCAGGGCCAGGACTCCGGCGATCACGGTGTGGACGAGCGAGGGGCGCTCGCGGCGTGCCAGGTCGAGGATGACCCGCAGGATGCGCCAGCCGTCCCGGTAGGTGCGCAGCTTGCTCTCGCCTCCGGCGGGGCGCACGCGGTAGTCCGTGACGACCTCCGCGGTGGGCAGCCGCAGGTGCAGCGCGTGGATCGTCATCTCGGTCTCGGTCTCGAACTCGCGGGCCAGCGCCGGGAAGGACTTCACGAAGCGCCGCGAGAAGACCCGGTAGCCGCTGAGCATGTCGGTCACGTCGTTGCCGAAGAGCGAGCGCACCGCCCCGGTGAGCAGTTTGTTGCCGACCGCGTGCCCGGTCCGGTAGGCCCCGTCGTCCGCCACCCGGCGGGCGCCCACGACCTGGTCGTACGGTCCCTCGAAGAGCAGGTCCACGAGATCGCGGGCGCGGGAGGCGTCGTAGGTGTCGTCCCCGTCGACGAGGAGCAGCGCGTCCGCGTCGACGTCCGCGAAGGCACGGCGGATGACGTTCCCCTTGCCCTTGCGGTGCTCCTGCCGGACGATCGCGCCCGCCTGGCGGGCGACCTCCGCCGTGCGGTCGGTGGAGGCGTTGTCGTAGACGTACACGACCGCCTCGGGCAGGGCCGCGCGCAGGTCGCGGACCACCTTGCCGACGGCGGCCTCCTCGTTGTGACACGGCACGACACAGGCGATCGTCGGTTCCACTGCCTCGCCCCCCTTCATACGGGTGTCGGATGGTACGAAATGATGCGATATGCGCGAGCCCGCGCGGCGGGGGCGCGCCGGGTGGCTACCCTCCCCTTTGTGCCGGTTCTCGCCTCTCTGACCCGTTCCGTACGCGACGCCGTACAGGGCATCTGGCGCGAGGCCGCCACGTTCGGGGTCGTCGGCGCGCTGGCCTTCGTCGTCGACAACGGCGGCTACAACCTGCTGGTCTTCGGCCTGCCCGGGGAGGGCGGCGACGGGGTGATGCGGACGGCGCCCGTGCAGGCGTCCGTGCTCGCGACGGCCGCGGCCGCGCTGTTCAGCTGGGTCGGCAACCGCTACTGGACCTACCGCCACCGGCACCGCGAGAACGTGGCCCGCGAACTCGCGCTGTTCCTGGTGGCGAACGGGGTCGGGCTCGCCATCACGGCGGGGACGGTCTTCGCCTCGCGGCAGCTGCTCGGGCTCGACTCGGCGCTCAGCGACAACACCGCCCGCGTCTTCGGCTGGGTGCTCGCGACCCTGTTCCGCTTCTACACCTACCGGCGCTACGTCTTCGTCGCCCCCTGACCGGCCGGTTTCCCGACGAGCCGTTAGCATCCGGCACATGGGACAAAAGGTATGGATGTGGCGGCGGGGGCGGCGCTGGCCGTGGGTCCTGGCCGCCGTCGCCGCACTCTGCTGCCTGGGCACGGTCCTGGTCTTCGCCCCCGGCTTCCTGAGTCCCGACAGCCTCGACCAGCTCCGGCAGGCCCGGGGCGAAAGGCCGCTGACGGACTGGCATCCGCCCGTGCTGAGCCTGGTGTGGCGGGCGCTGATCGCCGTCACCGGCTCGATCGCGTCCCTGCTCGTGGTGCAGTCGCTCGTCCTGTGGGGCGCGCTGTGGGTGCTGGCCTGGTGCGTGTGGGAGGTGACCGGGCGCCGGGGCGGTTCGCTCGCCGTGCTCGGGGTCGGTCTCGCCCCCTTCGTGCTGACCTTCGCCGGGGTGGTGTGGAAGGACGTGCACGCCGCGTTCGCGCTGCTCGCCGCCTGCGCGGTCGCGGTCACCGGGCTGCGTCTCAGGGGCCGGCCCGTCCGCCCGGTCGTGCGGTGGGCACTGCTGTGGCTGGGCGTGCTGTTCCTCGCCTACGCCATGCTGGTGCGCAAGAACGCCTTCGTCGCCGCGGTCCCCGTCTTCGCGCTGCTCGTCCTCGCGCTGTGGCCCGCCCCCGGGCGCCGCACCTGGACGCTGTGCACGGCGGCCCTGGTGGCCGGGCTCGTGGTGCCGGCCGCCGCCATCTCCCTGTTCGCGAAGCCGCTGCGGACCGAGCAGAGTGCGCAGATCATGCTCGACGACCTGGTGCACGTGCTGAGCGTGGACGAGCTGCGCGCGGCGGACGTCCGGCCCGACCTGCGCGACCGGCTCGTGGCCTCGGCGCGGGAGTGCGCCCGCACCGGCGTCCTCTCCGACGCCTACTGGGCCTGCTACGAGCGCCCCGCCGACGGGCTGCGCGGCGACTCGGGCGCGCTGACGTCCCTGTGGCTGCGGGAGATGAGCGGGCACGTGCCGGAGTATCTGCAGTACCGGCTGCGGCTGTTCGCGACCCTGCTGTTCGAGACCGACTACACGTACAAGGCGGGGATCAGCCGCAACGACCTCGGCGTCGAGGTGGCCCACCCCCGGCTGGAGGACATGCTCGGCACGTACGTCGACGGCATGACGGCGGACCTGCGGTGGCTGTTCCGCGGCTGGTTCTGGCTGGCCGTGGCGCTCGCCCTCGCGATCCGGCCCGGCCGGGGCGCCTTCGCCCTGCCGGTCCGGGTCCTGGGCGTCAGCTCGGCGGCCTACGTCCTCGGCTATCTGCCGATCATGCCCGCGACGGACTTCCGCTACGTGTACTGGCCGGCGCTGGCGGGCGCCCTCGGGCTGGTGCTGCTGTGGGCCGGACGGGGCGTGCCGCCCCCGCGGCCGGAGCGGCCCGGCGCCGCCGCCGGCCGCGCCCTGACGGCGCACCAGCCGGCGGACACCGGGGGCCGGTAGCGGGTCAGTCCAGCACCGGCAGCAGCTCCGGCAGGTGCCCGTCCGACGCCCGGGCCGCCCGCTGCCGCTCCTCGGGCACCTCGCCGTAGAGGGTGGTGCGGGGCCTGGCGGGACGCCCGGCCGCCTCCGCCACGGCGATCAGGTCCCCGACCGACTTGTACGAGCCGTACGACGAGCCCGCCATCCGGGAGATGGTCTCCTCCATGAGCGTCCCGCCGAGGTCGTTCGCGCCGGAGCGGAGCATCTCGGCCGCGCCGTCCGCGCCCAGCTTCACCCAGCTGGTCTGGATGTTGCGGATGTGCGGGTGCAGCAGCAGCCGGGCCATGGCCGTGACCGCGCGGTTGTCCCGCACGGTCGGGCCGGGGCGGGCGATCCCGGCCAGGTACACCGGCGCGTTGGTGTGCACGAACGGCAGCGTCACGAACTCGGTGAAGCCGCCGGTGCGCTGCTGGATGCCGGCCAGGGTGCGCAGGTGCCCGAGCCAGTGCCGGGGCTGGTCGACATGGCCGTACATCATCGTCGAGGACGAGCGGATGCCCAGCTCGTGGGCGGTCGTCACGACCTCGATCCAGTCGGCGGCGGGCAGCTTGCCCTTGGTGAGGATCCAGCGGACCTCGTCGTCGAGGATCTCGGCGGCCGTGCCCGGGATGGTGTCCAGGCCCGCCTCCTTGGCGGCCGTCAGCCACTCCCTGATCGACAGGCCGGTGCGGGTCGCGCCGTTAACGACCTCCATCGGCGAGAAGGCGTGCACGTGCATGCCGGGGACGCGTTCCTTCACCGCCCGCGCGATGTCGAAGTACGCGGTGCCGGGCAGGTCCGGGTGGATGCCGCCCTGCATGCAGACCTCCACCGCGCCCACGTCCCAGGCCTGCTGGGCCCGGTCGGCGACCTGCTCCAGGGAGAGGGTGTAGGCGTCGGCGTCGGTGCGTCGCTGGGCGAAGGCGCAGAAGCGGCAGCCGGTGTAGCAGACGTTGGTGAAGTTGATGTTGCGGGTGACGATGTAGGTGACGTCGTCGCCCACGGCCGACTTGCGGACGTCGTCGGCGACCCGGGCGAGGGCGTCCAGCGCCGGGCCGTCCGCGTGCAGCAGGGCGAGGGCCTCGTCGTCGGTGAGCCTGGTCGGGTCGTCGGCGGCCGTGCGCAGGGCCTGCCGTACGTCGGTGTCGATGCGCTCCGGTGCCATGCCGGGGGCGGCGGCCTCGCGCAGGGCGTCCCAGTCGCCGTACACCTCGTCGAAGTCGTCCCGGCGGTCCGAGGTGCGGCCCTCGGTGTCGATCGAGGTGTGCAGGTCGGTGCGGCCGGACGCGGCGAACACCTCCTCCGGCTCCTGCCAGGGCAGGCCCCGTGGCAGGGCGTCCGGGCGGGCGAGGCCGGTCTCCGGGTCGGCCAGCGCGGCCACGTGCGGGCGCAGCCGCGGGTCCAGCCACGGCTCGCCGCGCCGCACGAACTCCGGGTAGACGCACAGGCGTTCGCGCAGCTCGAAACCGGCCGCGCGGGACGTCGCGGCGAGCTGCTCGATCTGCGGCCAGGGGCGCTCGGGGTTGACGTGGTCGATGGTGAGCGGGGAGACCCCGCCCCAGTCGTCGATGCCGGCGCCGATCAGCCGCTCGTACTCGTCGTCGACGAGGTTGGGCGGCGCCTGGATGTTGCCGCCCGGGCCCATGAGGAGGCGGGCGACGGCGACCGTGGCGACCAGGTCGTCCAGTTCCGCGTCGGGCATGCCGCGCATCGCGGTGTCCGGCTTGGCGCGGAAGTTCTGGATGATCAGCTCCTGGATGCCGTGGTAGGAGCGCGCGACCTTCCGCAGCGCGAACAGGGACTCGGCGCGCTCCTCGTAGGTCTCCCCGATCCCTATGAGCAGCCCGGAGGTGAAGGGCACGGAGGACCGTCCGGCGTCCTCCAGGACCCGCAGGCGCACCGCGGGCTCCTTGTCGGGCGAGCCGTGGTGGGGACCGCCCGGCTCCGACCAGAGGCGGGTCGCGGTGGTCTCCAGCATCATGCCCATGCTGGGGGCGACCGGCTTCAGGCGCTGGAAGTCCGTCCAGCTCATGACGCCCGGGTTCAGGTGCGGAAGCAGGCCCGTCTCCTCCAGGATCCGGATGGAGATGGCCCGGACGTAGGCGAGGGTGTCGTCGTAGCCGTGCGCGTCGAGCCACTCGCGCGCCTCGGGCCAGCGGTCCTCGGGCTTGTCGCCGAGGGTGATGAGGGCTTCCTTGCAGCCGAGTGCGGCGCCCTTGCGGGCGATGTCCAGCACCTCGTCCGGGGACATGAACATCCCGTGGCCCTCCCGGCGCAGCCTGCCGGGGACGGTGACGAACGTGCAGTAGTGGCACTTGTCCCGGCACAGCCGCGTCAGCGGGATGAAGACGCTCTTGGAGTACGTGATGACGCCGGGCCGGCCGGCCGCCTCCAGGCCCGCGTCCCGCACCCGGGCCGCCGAGGCCGACAGGTCCTCCAGGTGCCCACCCCGCGCCTGGAGCAGGACCGCCGCCTCGGCGACGTCGAGGGAGACGCCGTCCCTGGCCCGTTTCAGGGCGCGACGCAGGGAGTTCTCGGTGGGGCCGGTTCCGGAGGTCGCGGGAGTCGTCATCCTTCGAGCATACGATCGCCCTGATCAGCCGGGGCGTGAGCGGTCGGGCCCGCCCCCGGCCACTCCCGCAGCGCCGCCCTGGCCGCGTGGTAGCCGCACATACCGTGCACCGACGGGCCCGGCGGGGTCGCCGAGGAGCACAGGAACGTGCCCGGCAGGGGCGTGCGGTAGGGGTTCCAGCGCGGCACCGGACGGGCCAGCGTCTGCCACAGGCTCATGGCGCCGGAGGCGATGTCACCGCCCACGTAGTTCGCGTTGTACGCACCCAGCCGCGCCGCCGTGACGCCGCGTTCGGCGAGCACCGTGTCGGTGAAACCGGGGGCGTGGGTCTCCAGGGCGGCGCGGATCACCGGCAGCGGGTCCCGCGTGTCGCCGTGGGGTACGTGCGCGTAGGCCCAGACCGGTCTCCTGCCGCGCACGGCCCGGGCCGGGTCCGCGGCGGCCGGGTCGACCACGATGACGTACGGGTGCCCGGTCCGCAGCCCCCGGGCCGTCGCCGTCTCGGCGCGGGCCAGCTGCGGTGCCGTGCCGTGCGTGCCGCCCAGGTGGATCGTGGCGGCCCGGGACAGACGGGGGTCGCTCCAGGGGATCGGGCCCTCGACGAGGAAGTCGGCCTTGGCGGCGCCGGGGCCGTAGCGGTAGCGGGACAGCGCGCGGAGGTAGCCGCCCGGCAGGGGGGCGATCCGGGCCAGTTCGCGGGGCGAGACGTCCAGCAGGGTGAGTCGGCGGGCGGGCAGGTCGTGCAGGCTGTCCACCCGGACCCCGGTGTGGATGCGGCCGCCGAGCCGCTCGATGTGCGCGGCCATGACGGCGGCGACGGCGTGCGAGCCGCCCCGGGGGACGGGCCAGCCGGTGGTGTGGGCGAGGTGCCCGAGCAGCAGCGCGACGGCGGCGGACGCCGGAGAGGGCAGCCGGCCGATGCCGTGGGCGGCCACGCCCGTCAGCAGCGCCCGGGCCGCCTCGGTGCGCAGCCCGCCGCCCACGCGCAGGGCCTGCGCCGGCAGCCGGGGGGCCAGCACGGCCAGGGCCCGCGGGTTCGGGGGCGTGCGCTGGGTGGAGAGCATCAGCTCCACCACGTCCGCCGAGCGCTCCATCAGCGGCAGCATCAGCCGCCGCCAGCGCCGCCCGTCCGCGCCCAGTTCCGCGCAGGTGGTGTCGAGGTCGCGCCAGGCCAGCACGGCCGGGCGGCCCTTGAGGGGATGGGCGTAGGCGGCGGGAGAGTGCAGCAGCGGAACGCCGTGCCCCGCCAGGTCCAGGGACCGCATGAACGGGGAGACCGGCGCCATGGGGTGGACCGCGGCGCAGATGTCGTGCAGCACCTCCGAGTCGAACAGGGCCTCCGAGCGCAGCCCTCCGCCGATCCGCTCGTGCGCCTCGAACACCTCGACGCGCAGGCCCGCGCGGGCGAGGGTGAGCGCGGCCGCGAGCCCGTTGGGCCCGGAGCCGACGACGACGGCGTCCGTCATGCGGGTCCCCCTTGGTGGAAAGGCCGACCGTGGACGGGCCGGTCAGCGGACAGGCCGGCCATGGACAGACCGGTCAGCGGACAGGCCGGTCAGTGGAAGGCCAGCCACCCGATGCCCACGGCACAGGTGAGACCGGCGGCGGCCACGGCGGCCGGGCGGTGGCGGTGCAGCGCGAACCACACCAGCGCGGCGGTCACCAGCACCGCGGCCGTGCCTATCGCGGCGCGCAACGGCCCGTCGCTGTAGCCGTACTCGCCGAAGTGCTGCGCCAGCCAGCCGAACCAGGCGATCCTCATGATGTTCCCCGTGCTTCTCTCGGTGTCGTGCGGGTGCTCGTGATCAGTTCTCGCCGCGCGGGGCGGGAGCCCCGAGGAGGGTCTTCCTGGCGAGGCTGTCGGTGCGGGCCGGGTCGCCCAGGCGGTGCAGGACGAGCCAGCGGCCGTCATCGTGCGCCGCCGCCACGACGGACGAACCGCGGGTGGAGCCGTTGTGCCAGGTGATCGACGGACCCCGCTGCCAGCTGGGCGCGGGCGGGCCCAGCCGTTGTTCGACGAGCAGGCCGACGACGACCCGGGACAGGGTCCGGCAGGTGGACCACAGGCCGCCCGAAGGCAGGATCGGTCCGGTCAGCGTCCACAGGGGCCGGGGCCGGCCGAACAGGCCGCGCGGGACCAGACGCCGTTCCTGCGGCGGCAGCGCGGTGACCGAGCCCGGCTCCAGCCCGAGGGGCGACAGCACCTGCTCGTCGACGAGTTGCTGGTAGGAGCGGCCCGTGACGGACGTGAGCGCGTACCCGAGCACCGCGTACCCGAGGTTGGAGTACTCCTCCTCGCCCAGCCGGCCCGTGGCCACGCGGTCCAGCTCGCGCAGCGAGGCGCGCAGGGCCTCCTCGGTGAAGGCCGCGTACGGGTCGTCGGGCGGACCGGAGGGGCCGACGGGCAGGCGCGGCAGGCCCGAGGTGTGCTCGGCCAGGTGTCTCAGCGTGATGCCCGTCCCCGCGGGCACCTCCGGAAGGCACTCCTCCAGCGGGGTGTCCAGGCCGAGGACGCCGTCCTCGGCCAGCCGGGTCAGGACGGTTCCGGTGAACACCTTGCTGAGGGACCCGATCTCGACGAACCGGTCCTGGTCATGGCCGTGGGCGGCCCGGTCGTCGATACCGGGGCCGCCCAGCAGGCAGGTCGGGGTGGGCACGTGGGGTGTCGCTCCTGTCGTCAGACGAGTTCGGCCTCGGGTGCGGCCGACTTGGTTCCGTTCTCCCCGCTCGCGGGGGCCGCCGGCGCGGATGCCGCGGGCCCCGCATGGGGCTCCGTCTCGGGCCCCGCATCGGGTTCCGTCTCGGGCTCCGCCTCGGGGTTGCGGGCCCCGGGCAGCAGGCCCTTGATCCGGAGCACCGCCCGGTCGAGGGCGCCGGAGAGGAAGACGAGATCACAGGCGATCATGGTCAGCGCGAAGCCGGTCAGCCCCATGAAGAACGCGATCGACAGGTGGAAGCAGATGGACGCGGCGGCCGCCCAGGGGCGCAGCGCCGGGACGAGCACACCCAGGGGGAAGTACACGAGGAAGGCGACCGTTCCGTAGGTGCCGAGCACTACCAGGAAGTCGCTCTCGTACACCAGGTTCGACCAGCCGGGCAGTTCGAACTCCGCGACGCGCATGATGTAGAAGAGCGCGGTGCCGTCCTGCCACTCCTCGCCCATCACCTTGTACAGGCCGGAGACGACGTAGACGAGGCAGATCTGCGCGGCCACCATGAGGACGCCCAGGTTGTGGAACGGCACGGACACCGCCCGCAGATGCCCCGGGACCCGCTCGGCGAGACGGCTCGCGAGGCCGGTCGGCAGGGCGAAGCGGTCGTAGCAGCGCGTCAGCAGCAGGAACGGGATGACGACGTAGGCGAGGTTGTCGCCGCCGTCGAGGAGACCGGGCTGCCGCTGGTAGACGGACCACAACAGGGCCCAGTGCAGGGCCAGTCCGGGCCGGCCGCCGACACCGAGCGTCACGGCCAGCGCCACCGCGATCCCCAGGTGGAAGACGACCTGGAAGAACACCGGCGACGCGGACAGCGCGTAGACGCTGAAGCCGGTCAGCTGGGCCGTGAACTCGTCGTGCGGCAGCACCCCGTCGGGCCCGAACAGGTAGTTCCGCTCCCGGTACTGACCGACGTAGTACATGAGCCCGACGAAGCCGAGGAGCGCGCGCGTTCCCGAGACGCCGGTGACGGCGACCGGGTTCAGCGACCAGGAGTCCAGCCGGCCGGTGACGTTCTTCAGGGCGTTCCTCATCGCAGGTCCCGGGTCTTGTGCCAGGAGAAGTCCTTCACCAGGACCTTCCCTTCGGCGGACGGGTCGTGACGCTTGGACCACGGCGGCAACTCGTGGACGTACATACGGACCTGTACCTTCTCGGCCTTTCCGTCGCACGCGTCGGGCATCTGGTCGTAGGCGTACCGGGACAGCCCTTTCACGGCCTCCGCCTCGGTGGCCTTCTCGTAGGGCAACGGGGGCAGTGCGGGTTTCTTGTCGTTGGTCTGCTGCTGCCGCAGTCTGCGCAGGAGTTCCTCGCTGCTGGTGATGTTCTGCAGGTGCGCGGAGACGATACGGACCTCACGCGACGGGAAGAACCGGGAACTCTGCGCCTTTTCCACTCCCCGGGCCGAGACGTCGTAGTACGGCGACACCGATCCGTCCGCGCAGGCGGCCCGGGCCAGGACGCCGCGGTCGTCGGAGACGGGCGTCGGGGCGAAGAGCTGCCAGTTCTGCGAGAAGTACGGGTCGAGGTATTCCGCCACGGTGTCGCCGTAGACGAGTTTCGCGGGGCTGAGGGGCGCCTGGGACAGGGCGGCCATGGTCATGTGAGCGCCCAGGAGGGCGCCGCCGACAACGAGCGCCGCCCTCCTGGTCGTGCGATACGTGGTCGTCACGTGGTGCTTACCGGTCGAAGACCGAGTCGGCCGTGACTCCCTGCGGCAGGTCGGCCGGAGGGGCGAAGATGGCGCCGTGCGACAGCATGTTGTCGGCGTTGCTCTTCGCGACGACGGCCATGCCCTTGCCGACGGCCGTGGCCTTGTTGGCCGCCTTGGTGGCGGCCTTGCCCACGGACTTGGCGGCCTTGCCGACGAGGGAACCGATGGCCTGCGGGGCCTTGTCCTGCGACGGCTGGGCGGCGGCCACGGGCGCGGCCGGCTGGGCCGGAGCGGCCTGGGCGCTGCCCTGGGTGGCGACGAAGAGGGCGACACCGGCGGTGGCGACACCGGCGGCGGTGGCGATCTTCTTGATGTTCATCGGGTTCTTCTCCCCCATGATGGTGATCCAGGTACGGACGAGCCATGCGCCCGGTGTGGTGTTCCGGAATGGTGCACACGCATGGCGAACAACGCCGTTGAGCCTGCCATTTGCGGGGCGGGCCCTCCATTGCCTCTTGCGGCATTGCCGGGTGGGGCATCGCCGCTTCAGGCATGGCCGCTTTCGGCAATGCCACTTTCGGCAATGCCGCTTCAGGTATTGCCGGGTGCGGCATCGCCCGATGCGGCATTGCCCAATGCGGCTATGCCTCAGGAGGCGATGGCCTCCTTCGTGAGGGTCTCGTAATGATGGAACGCCACCAGGCCGGCCTCGAATCTGGATCCCAGTTCCAGTTTGCGCACGATACTGGTGACATGTGCGCGGACGGTGCGTTCGGCGATGCCGAGGCTCCTGGCGAGCACGCGATTCGACTCGCCTTTGGCCAGGTGGCGCAGTACTTCGCGCTCCCGGCCGGTCAGACGCGCCAGCGTCTCCCCGTCCACGGAGACGTCGAACGGCCGGGTCTCTGCGACCGTGGTCAAGTGAAATCTCCCCCTGTTTGCTTTCCTGCCGGTCCGGAAAACGACACGACAGGACGAGCCGGTCACACCTACGGGCGGGCGGTGGTCAGTCGCCACGCCGGTGTTCACCCGGCTCGGTTGTTTACTCGCAGTTTAGTAGGGGGAGACGGACCCGAACCAGCCAGCGTGGGCTGAATCACAGTCAGAAACCCTCACTGGCCTGAGATATAGGGCTCGTACGCCTCCAGGGCCTTCAGCACCTCGCTCTCCCTCCCCGGCGGCAGCTGCGCCACGACCTCCTCGATGCCGAGGTCGGCGAAGTGGTCGAGCTTGCCCGGAGTGGGGTGGACGGCGTACGGGACGACCTGGAGTGCCTCGGGGTCGCGGCCCGCCTCGGCCCAGGCGGCCCGCAGGACGGGCAGCGCCTCGCCGAGCCCTCGCCCGCCGATGGGCAGCCAGCCGTCGGCGTACTCGCTGATGTGGGCGAACAGCTTGGGTCCGGCGGCCCCGCCGACGAGCGTGCGCGGGCCGGCGACCGGACCGCGCGGCGCCCGCACGGGCTTGGGGTACGCGTGGCTGGCCCGGACGCCGCCGAACTCCCCCTCGTACGCGACCGGTTCCGGCGACCACAGCGCCCGCATCAGCGCCATCCGGTCCCGGACCAGCGCGCGCCGGGTGCTCCAGTGGACGCCGTGGTCGGCGGCCTCCTCGACGTTCCAGCCGAAGCCGAGGCCGAGGGTGAACCGGCCGCCGGAGAGGTGGTCCAGCGTCGCGACCTGCTTGGCCAGGGCGATCGGGTCGTGCTGGGCGACGAGCGTGATGCCCGTGCCCAGCCCGAGCCGCTCGGTGACGGCGGCGGCCTGGCCGAGCGCCACGAACGGGTCGAGGGTGCGGCCGTACTCGCGCGGCAGCTCCCCGCCCGCCGGGTACGGGGTGGTCCGCTCGACGGGGATGTGCGTGTGCTCGGGCAGGTACAGCCCGGCGAATCCGCGCTCCTCCAGCTCCCGGGCCAGCCGGGTGGGGGTGATCGTCTCGTCGGTGAGGAAGATCGTTACGGCGATACGCATGGACCATCTCTACCCGAGGGCGAGCCGGGTGTCGATACCGACTGGTCGGCATCGCCCGGCGGGCGTGTGGCCCGTTTCCTTGCTCCCCGCCCCCGGATCGCCTTCCCTTGCACGCCGGTTCACGCCTCGATACCAGGGTTGAACGCACCACCCCGCACCACCCATGCCCGGTCAACCGACGACACCTTGGGAGCGGCAGCATGTGCGAGGACCACCACGGCGGACCCGGCCGGCGGACCCTGTTCGTGACGGGAGCGGCCGCCGCGCTTACGTTGGGGAGCGTGAGCTTCGCTTCGGCGGCCGACGGCGGCCAGGAGAGCAGAACGCTGCGCGGCACCCTGCCGCCCGGCTCGCCCGACTTCGTGTACGTGCCCGTCGAGGTCCCGGCCGGCGTCCGGGAGCTCAAGGTCGCCTACGCCTACGACCGGCCGTCCGTGCCGGCCGGCACCACGGGCAACGCCCTGGACATCGGCGTCTTCGACGAGCGCGGCACCGAACTGGGGGGCAAGGGCTTCCGGGGCTGGTCGGGCGGGGCGCGCACGGAGTTCTTCATCCGCGCCGACGACGCCACGCCCGGCTACCTCCCGGGCCCGGTGCGCGCGGGCACCTGGCACATCGCGCTCGGCCCGTACACGGTCGCCCCGCAGGGTATGGCGTACGAGATCACCGTCACCCTGACCTACGGGGAGCCGGGCGAGGCAGCGCGGCCGGTGTATCCGCCGGAGCGGGCCAAAGGGCGGGGCCGGGCCTGGTACCGGGGCGACTGCCATCTGCACTCCTGGTACTCCGACGGCCGCCGCACCCCCGCCGAGATCGGGGAGCTGGCCCGGGCGGCCGGGCTGGACTTCATCAACTCCTCGGAGCACAACACGCACGCGGCGCACGCCCATTGGGCGGACGTGGCCGGGGACGACCTGCTCGTCCTGCTGGGCGAGGAGGTCACCACCCGCAACGGGCACGTCGTGGCGCTCGGCACCGACCCGGGCACCTTCGTCGACTGGCGCTACCGGGCCCGGGACAACCGCTTCGGCCGGTTCGCCCGGCAGATCCGGCGCGCCGGGGGCCTGGTCGTGCCGGCGCATCCGCACGCCACCTGCGTCGGCTGCAACTGGAAGTTCGGCTTCGGCGAGGCCGACGCGGTGGAGGTGTGGAACGGCCCCTACACGCCCGACGACGAGGTGGCCCTGGCCGACTGGGACGGCATGCTGGTGGCGTCCGTGCGGGACGGGCGCGACTGGCTGCCCGCGATGGGCAGCAGCGACGCGCACCGCTCCCCCGACGCCGTGGGCAGCCCCCAGACGGTCGTGCTGGCCGACGACCTGACCCGCGAGGCCATCCAGGAGGGCATCCGCTCGGGACGCTCGTACGTCGCCGAGTCCGCCCGGCTCTCGCTGTTCTTCGGGGTGTCCGGCGGGCGGGGCGGGCACGCGGGCATCGGCGAGCGGCTCGAGGTGGACCGCGACACCCCGGTCACCGTCCGCCTGGAGGTCACGGGCGCCCCGCGCTGCACGGTCCGCTTCGTCACCGACCAGGGCGTGCTGCACACCAGCGCCCCGCTGCCGGTGTCGGGCGAGGGCACCGTGGAGTGGCGGACGACGCCGTCGTACGCGGCGTACGTACGCGCCGAGTTGCGGCACGAGGCGGCGGCGGGGCCGGTGCCGGGGGCGCTGGCGGCGTTCACGAACCCGGTGTTCCTGGGACGGCGGGAGCGCTGAGGACGCCGCCTGTCCGCCGCGCGCCCTGCTGGGGGCGAGCCGGTGACGGTAGCGTCGTCGTGCCCACCGGCCACACGGAGGAGACCCGACCATGTCCCGCTTCGCCGACCTGCGGTACCGCGGCGCCACGGCCTTCCAGCGCCGCGTCAATCCCCTGCTGCGCCGCCTTCCCTTCCAGACGGTCCTGGAGACCCGGGGGCGCGTCTTTGGGCTGCCCCGGCCGACTCCCGTGGGCGGGCGGCGGGTCGGGGACTGCTTCTGGCTGGTGTCGGAGTTCGGCGAGCGCGCGCAGTACGTGCGCAACATCAAGGCGGATCCGCGGGTGCGGGTGCGGATCCGGGGGCGCTGGCACGAGGGCACCGCGCACCTGCTGCCGGACGACGACGCCGTGGCGCGGCTGCGGCGGCTGCCCCGGTTCAACGGCCTCGCGGTGCGGGCGCTGGGGACGGATCTGCTGACGGTGCGGGTCGATCTGGCCGGCTGAGGCTCACCCCGGCCGGACGATCGCCCGCACCTCGCCGCGGGCGTGCGGCGCGCGGGAGCCGGCGTCCCCGCCGGCGCCGCTGTGCCTGGAGCCGCCCGGACGGCGCGGACCGGGCCGGCCGGTGAGACGTGGTCGATCAGGTGCCCGGACACCCGGACACACTTCGGCCGCGACGGCTTCCCCTCCGCGCCGCCGCGGCCGAACCCCGTGTGATGAAGGCTTACTTCACCGGCTTGAAGGGCTCCGACGTGGCGTGCAGGTCCTTGGTCTCCAGCGGCTCGTCCGTGGCGTGCAGGTCCTGCGTCTTCAGCGGCTCGTCGGTGGCGTGCAGGTCCTCGGTCTTCAGCGGCTCGTCGGTGGCGTGCAGGTCCTGCGGCTTGAGCTGGTCGCCCATGATCGTCAACTCTCCTTGGCGTGGATCAAGCAGTGAGATGGCGGGCCCGCCCGGTCACTCCCCCGAGTCCGACCGGACGGGCCCACTCGGGCCCCTCACCCTGGTTCCCGGTGGGGGCCCGTTGCGGCGACCCGTCTGCCCCCCGACGCGACGGATCGACTGCGTCCATCATGGCGAGGAGCGATAAACGAATGATGAACGCGGCGCCCCGGCCTCTCAGGCGGCGCGCGCCGGGGACAGCAGCGCGCGCACCTCGGCCGCCTCGGGCGACCCCAGCTCCTCGTAGATCACCGCGGCCTCCTGCCAGCAGACCTGGGCGCGGCCGGTCTGGCCTATGCCGCTGAGCGCCCGGCCCAGGGCGGTCAGCACGTTGCCGCGCCGCCACGCGCCGCCGATGCCGCGGAGCACCGTGAGCGCCATCTCGGCGTTCGCGGCGGCCTGCGCCGGACGCCGGGCGGCGAGATCCACCTCGGCCAGCCGGAACAGGCTCATGCCCTCCCACAGGCGCTGCCTGCTGTCGCGGAACACCTCCAGCGCCTCGTGGAGCCGGGCGGCCGCGTCGCCCAGCTCGCCGCTCTGGGTGAGGGCGAGTCCGAGGGCGTAGCGGGCGTTGGCCCCGCGCATGGTGTTGCCCATGGCGTCGTAGATGCCGATGCCCTCGCGGGCCAGGGCGACCGCGCTCTGGGTGCGCCCGGTGGCGAGGTGGATCCGGGACAGGTTGCACAGCGCGGCCGCCTCGCCGGGCCGGTCGCCCAGGGCCCGGAAGTGCTCGATGGCCCGGGAGAGGTGCTCCTCGCCGTCCTCGTGCCGGTTCTGGTAGAGCGCGATGATGCCGCGCGCGTTGCGGGCCCAGCACACCGGCAGCAGGTCGTCGGCGGCCTGGGCGAGCCGGATGGCCCGTTCCGCCTCCTGGTCCGCCCGCTCGAAACGGCCGCTCACGTGGTGCACGTTGACGAGCGTGGTCAGCGCCCGGGCCTCGGCCCGCCCGAAGTCCCCCGCGCGGGCCGCGTCCAGCAGCGCCTCCGCCGTCGCCTCGTACTCGCGGGCGTTGGCCCCCGACTCGGAGAGGTCGTGGGCGGCCCACAGCAGATCGATCGCCCGGGTGAGCGTGTCCGGCCGCCCCGCGGACTGCCGTACGCACGCCAGCAGGCAGATGGCCTCCGCGTACAGCCAGTCCTGGGCCGCGTGCCGGTCGCCGAACCGCAGCCCGGGATGGTCCGTCGGCGCCAGGTGGTCCACCAGCCGGTCCCCCGGCCGCTCGATCGCGTACACCCCCGCCGCCGACGCCAGGTAGAAGTCCAGCAGGCGGGACAGGGCCGCCGCCCGCTCGCTGGGGGGCTGTTCGTCGCGCTCCGCGCACGCACGCGCGTAGAGCCGGACCAGGTCGTGGAAGCGGTAGCGGCCGGGGGCGGCGGACTCCAGGAGGGACGTGTCGACGAGGGACTCCAGGAGGTCCTCGGTGTCCTCCACGGGGAGGTCCAGGACCGCTGCCGCCGCCGCGAGGGAGATGTCGGGGCCGTCGGCCAGTCCGAGGAGGCGGAAGGCGCGGGCCTGGGCGGGCTCCAGCTGGCCGTAGCCGAGCTCGAAGGTGGCCTTGACGGCGAGGTCGCCGGCCTGCAGTTCGTCCAGGCGGCGGCGCTCGTCGGCGAGCTTCGCCGCGAGGACCGAGACGGTCCAGGTGCGCCGGGCCGCCAGGCGGGAGGCCGCGATACGGATCGCCAGCGGCAGGAAACCGCAGGCCGCGACCACGTCCAGGGCGGCCTTCCGCTCGGACGCGACCCGTTCCTCGCCGACGATCCTCGTGAACAGCGCCAGCGCCTCGTCCGGGGACATCACGTCCAGGTCGACCAGGTGGGCGCCCGCCAGGTCGACCATCCGCACCCGGGAGGTGACCAGGGCGGCGCAGCCGTCCGTGCCGGGCAGCAGGGGGCGGATCTGGGCGGCGTCGCGGGCGTTGTCCAGCAGGACCAGGACACGGCGGCCGGCGAGCACCGAGCGGTACAGCGCCGCGCGTTCCTCCAGGGAGTCGGGAATCGCGGAGTCGGCCGTGCCGAGGGCGCGCAGGAACGAGCCCAGGACCGTCTCCGGCTCGGCGGCCCGGGCGCCCGCGCCCTGCAGGTCGACGTACAGCTGCCCGTCGGGGAAGGACGCGCGTGCCTGGTGCGCCACGTGCACGGCGAGGGTCGTCTTGCCGACGCCCCCGATGCCGGCGAGGGCCGAGACCGCCATGACGCGGCCCTCGGCGGAGGCCAGGATGCCGCCGAGTTCCCGGACGAAGGCGGCCCGGCCGGTGAAGTCGGGCACGGTCGCGGGCAGTTGGGCCGGGCGGACCGGGACGGAGGCGGGTTCGGGGGCCGGGGAGGAGGGCTCCGCGAGACCCGGGTCCGCCTGGAGGATCCGCTGCTGCAGCTCGCTGAGGCCGGGGCGCGGATCGACGCCGAGTTCGTCGGCGAGCAGGCGCCGGGTGTCGGCGTACACGGCGAGGGCCTCGGCCTGGCGGCCGCTGCGGTACAGCGCGAGCATCAGCAGCTCGCGCAGCCGTTCGCGCAGCGGGTGGGCGGCGGTGAGGGCGGTGAGCTCCGAGACGGCCTCGGCGTGGCAGCCCTGCTCCAGGTCCATGTCCAGCCGGGACTCCAGCAGTTGGAGCCGCCACTCCTCCAGGCGGACGCGCTGCGCCTCCGCGTACGGGCCCGGCACACCGGCCAGGGTCTCCCCGTCCCACAGGGCGAGGGCCCGCCGCAGCGTGGCGCGGGCGTGGCAGAGGTCACCGGCCGAGCGGGCCTTCTCCGCCTCGGTCGCGAGGTCCTGGGCGACGGACAGGTCCAGGGCGCCGTCGGCGAGGTCGCGGACGGCGTACCCGCCCGACTCGCTGGCCAGGACGCCCGGGTCCAGGATCTTGCGCAGGCGGGAGGCGTACGTGCGCAGCGCCGCCAGGGCCTGCGAGGGCGGTTCCTCGCCCCAGAGGGCGTCGATCAGCTCGGCGGCCGTGGCCGTACGGCCCTCGCGCAGCAACAGGGCGGCGAGCAGGGCGCGTTGCTGGGGAGAGCCGGTGCTGATCGGCTCCTCGCCGCGCCAGGCCCGTACGGGCCCGAGCACGCTGAAGCGCAGCGGCACCGGCGCCGCCGGTTCCGGTGAACTCGGCACCGGGGCCGAGGAGTCGGGACGCCGCTGCTCCGGTACGCGCGGTACACCCTGCGGTACACCGTCCATGCAGTCCCCCTAGACATCCTGAGCAACCCCGCCAGTTTGCCTTGTGTACGGCGGATACGTCAGCCGCGGGAGACACCGATCACAGGCCGGCGCACGGGAGTCCACAAGGTCCGCACACTCTCTCCGCACGTGGGTGAGGGCCCACCGCTTGGCACGCCGGGGCGAGGACTCCCCCTTCCCTCGAAGGGGGACTCCCCACGAAGGGGGACTCCCCACGAAGGGGGACTTCCCGCGAAGGGAGACCCCCCGCACCGCCGTGTCACCGCCTTCAAGCAGAACACCCGATCCCCGCACCGGGGCGTGGTGTCGCCCCGGCACCCGCCTGCGCGGGACGCGATAGTGGATCACACGGATCGACGCCCCAGCCCCGCCCCGACCCGAAGGTGGCCCCCATGCCCGGAGAGCAGCCGCACCTCTACGAGACCCTCGACGAGCGGTTCCGGTCGGGCCGGTGTGACGCGGGGGACTCGCGGCTGGAGACGTTGTTCGACGGGTGCCGGTGGGCCGAGGGGCCCGTGTACGTGCCGGCCGGGCGGTATCTGCTGTGGAGCGACATCCCCAACGACCGGCTGCTGCGCTGGGACGAGACCACCGGGTCCGTCGGGGTCTTCCGCTCCCCGGCCGGGTTCCCCAACGGCAACACCCTCGACGGCCGGGGCCGGCTCGTCACCTGTGAGCAGGGGGCCCGGCGGGTGACGCGGACCGAGCACGACGGCTCGGTGACGGTGATCGCCGACCGCTTCCGGGGCAAGCGGCTCAACAGCCCGAACGACGCCGTCGTGCGCTCCGACGGGTCCGTGTGGTTCTCCGACCCGGAGTTCGGGATCGCCTCCGACTACGAGGGGCACCGCGGCGAGAGCGAGATCGGCGCCCGGAGCGTCTACCGCGCCGACCCCGCGAGCGGCGAGGTGCGGCTGGTCGCGGACGGCTTCGAAGGGCCCAACGGCCTGGTGTTCTCCCCGGACGAGCGGCGGCTGTTCGTGTCCGACAGCCTCGCCAACCACATCCGCGTCTTCGACGTCCGCGAGGACGGCACCCTGGGCGGCGGCGACGTCTTCGCCGCCTGCGCGAACGGCACCTTCGACAACATCCGCTTCGACGACCGGGGGCGTTTGTGGGCGGCCGCCCTGCACGGGGGCGTGCACTGCTACGACCCCGACGGCACCCTGCTCGGCCGCGTGCTGGTCCCCGGCACGGTGGCCAACATCCGGTTCGGGGGCGCCCGGCGCAACCGGATGTTCATCGCGGCGGACACCGTCCTGTACTCCCTGATGATGTCGGTCACGGGCACCGCGGCCCTGCCGGGCGCAGACCGCCGGCCGTAGTGACGCCCCGGAGCAGGGCACCGGGCGTCGACGAGAACCTCGCCCGCGATGCCCGGGGGCAGGGGGCAGTCCTCGTGTCCGCCACCCACATCCGCGTGCCCGGGATCGCCCGGCCCGACGTGGACGCGATCACCACCGGGTCGTCGCCCCGCCGGCACGCGTGGCCACGCCGCCCGCCCCGGACGGGCCGTACGCCGTCAGGACGGTGGCGACGCCGGGTTCGCCGCGCAGCCGTTCCACGAGCCGGAACGGCACCACCGCGGCTCCCGGGCTCGGCCCCTCATCGCGCTCGGCAACGCCGAAGCACCGCGTCAAGCACGGCCGTTCGCGGGGCGGCGGGGGTACCGGTCGCGGTGAGGGAGCGTCCGACCGCCCGCCCGTATGCTCGGGCGCGTGGTGGAGCATCGGGTGATCGACGTGAACGGCGTACGGCTGCACATCGCGGAGCGGGGTGAGGGCCCGCTGGTGGTGCTGCTGCACGGTTTCCCGGAGTCCTGGCACTCCTGGCGGCACCAGTTCGGGCCGCTCGCCGAGGCCGGGTTCCGGGTCGTCGCACCGGACCAGCGCGGCTACGGCGGCAGCGACCACCCCGAGGACGTGGCCGCGTACAGCATCCTCCACCTGGTGGGGGACGTGGTCGGGCTGATCCACGCGCTGGGCGAGGAGCGGGCGTTCGTCGTCGGGCACGACTGGGGCGCGCCGGTGGCCTGGCACACCGCGCTGCTGCGGCCGGACGTGGTGCGCGGGGTGGCGGGGCTGAGCGTGCCGCCGCCGTTCCGCGGCCCGCGGCCGCCGCTGGAGAGCGTGCGCGAGCGGTTCGGCGGGCGGTTCTACTGGAACTACTTCGAGCGGCCGGGCGCCGCCGAAGCCGAGTTCGAGGCCGACACCCGCACCGCGCTGCGCAAGCTGCTGTACTCCGCCTCCGGTGACGCCCCCGACGCCGGGCGCCCCGAGCAGGCCCTGGCCGACCCGGAGCGCGGCTGGCTCGCGGACGCCCCGGACCCCGAGGTGCTGCCGCCGTGGCTCACCGAGGAGGACCTCGACCTGCTCACGGAGAGCTTCGCGCCGGGCTTCACCGGCGCGCTCAACTGGTACCGCAACCTGGACCGCAACTGGGAGCTGACCGCGCCCTGGCAGGGGGCCGTGGTGTCCCCGCCCGCGCTGTACGTGTACGGCGACCGCGACCTGGTGCCGGCCTTCCCGGGCACGCCGGAGCTGATCGCGAAGCTGCCCGGGCTGATGCCCAACCTGCACCGCGATCCGGTGGTGCTGCCGGGCTGCGGCCACTGGACGCAGCAGGAGCGGCCCGACGAGGTGAACGCGGCGCTGCTCGACTTCCTGACCGCCCTGCGGGACTGAGGCCCGCCGCCCCCGTCAGTCGTCGACGAGGGCCCGCCGGCCGACCTCGCAGCGGTCGACCGAGTCCACCGGGCCCGAGCCCGCCCACCTCGGCCTCGACGGTCGCCCTGCCGTCGGCGGTCGCCCTGCCGTTGCCGTCGGCGGGGACCGTGTACCGGTCGACGACGGTGACGCCCCGGGCGTCCTGGAAGGCGACCGAGACGGAGAAGGTGGCCTTACGGCCGTTCGGGTTACTGACCCCGACGGTCGCGTGGGGGGAGGGGACCGCCGGACCCGGAGGAGATGTCGGCGTGGAGCCGTGGTGCGGTCTGCGGGACGGGGTGCCGCGAACGCTGCCCGAGGAGTTCGGCCGGGGTCGGGGCCGGGGCGGCGGCGGTCGCGGCGGGTGCAGCGGCTGCGGCCGGGACCGGTGCGTACCCGGCGCGGTGCGACGGCCGCCGCGGGCACGTCACGCGGTGCGTGCCGTGCCCGTGCCCTTCTCCGCGTCCAGGGCGTACACGCAGCGGTCCTTGCTGCACGCGTACACCACGCCGTCCCGGACGACCGGGGAGCCGGTGATCTCGCCGCCGGTGGCGAGCTTCCAGCGCAGCCGGCCGTCGTCGGCCTTCAGGGTGTAGAGCAGGTGGTCGGTGGAGCCGAAGTGGATACGGCCCTCGGCCACCGAGGGGGCGCCCACGATGTCGCCGCCCGCCTGGAAGCGCCACTTGGGCGTGCCGGTGACCGCGTCGAGGGTGTAGAGGCCCTTGCCGCTGCCCACGTGGACGTGCCCGGCGGCGACCAGGACCGGTTCGACGGAGGCGCGGGACTCGGTGGCGATGCGCCAGCGGTCGCGGCCGTCGGTGGCGTCCAGGGCGTAGACCGTGCCGAGGTAGTCGGCCAGGTAGATGCCGCCTCCGGTGACGGCCGGGCCCGGCACGAAGGCGGGCGGCGAGAGGAACACCGCCGGCGCCTCGAAGTGCCACTTCACGTGCCCGGCGGCCACGTCGAGGGCGAGGACGCGGGTGCCGGCGCAGACGTAGACGTAGCCGTCGTCCGCCTGGGTGAGGCGGATCGGGACGCCGCCGCAGGAGGCCGCGTCGCCGATCGGGTACGACCAGCGCTCGTCGCCGGTGCGGGCGTCCAGGGCGCGCAGCCGGGCGTCCTGCCAGACGTAGACGGTGCCGTCGTGCAGGACCGGTCCTGCCTCGGGGGACTCGAAGTCGCTCTGGCAGCCGGTGATCTCCCAGAGCTTCTGGCCGCTGGACGCCTCCCAGCCCTGGACGCCGCCGCCCCGGGTGCCGGTGACGACGGTGCCGCGGCCGGCCTTGAGGGAGTAGACCCAGGCGTCGGTCTGCAGGCGCCACAGGTCACCGCCCTCCCGGGCGTCCAGCGCGAACAGGGTGGGCCCGTCGGAGGCGTGGATCCGGCCCTCGGCGACCGCCATCGACCAGGCGACGTCGCGGGTCTTGAAGCGGCGGCGGCCGGTGGCGACGTCCAGGGCGTGCACCTCGAAGGAGGTCACGTAGACGAGGTCGCCGTCGACGGAGGGAGTGCCCCAGACGTCGTTGGACATGCGGAAGCGCCAGGGCCGCCAGCCGCCCGCCTGCTCGGGCGGCGCGGCGGGGGCGGGGGGCGCGGCGACGGCGGGGTCCGCGCCGTTGACACCGGGGCGGGGCTTGGACCAGGAGGCGCTGAGGGCGGCCTCCGGCGGGGGCGCCTTGACGGCGGCGGCACGGACGTCGGCGACGCGCGGGCCCGGGCCGATGGGCACCTTGGCGCCGGCCAGCCGGACGGGGCCGGTGTCGGGGCCGCCCGCGCGGGCCGGCACGGGCGCCGGGACGACCGGGTCGTGCGGGGGCGGGGGCGGAATGGGCGCGGGGCCCGGGCCGGGACGGGCGCCGCCGCCGCTGCGGGCGGCGGGGGCGGGCTTGCCCGCGGGGCGGCCGTTGCGGCGGGACTCGATCAGGTGCACCGCCCGCTCGGGCAGCCAGGCGGAGGCCGTGCCGCTGTCGTCGGAGCCGGAGCCGAAGAGGTGGGGGGCCAGCTGCGCCTGGAGGTCGGCCGGGTTGGGGCGGGCCGTGGGGTCCATCTGCATGCAGGACTCGATCAGCGGGCGCAGCTCGTCCGGGAGCCCTTCGAGGTCCGGGCCCTCGCGCAGCAGCATGAACACGGTCTCGACCGGGTTGGCGCCGTGGAAGGGCGGGTGCCCGGTGGCGGCGAACACCAGCATCGAGCCGAGGGAGAAGACGTCGCTGGCGCCGGTGACGCTGCGGGAGTCCTTGGCCTGCTCGGGCGACATGTAGGCGGGCGTGCCGACGGCGACGTTCGTCATCGTCAAACGTGTGTTCGATACGCCGGACGCGATGCCGAAGTCGATCACCCGGGGGCCGTCCTCGACGACGAGGACGTTCGACGGCTTCAGGTCCCGGTGCACCAGACCGGCCCCGTGGATCGACTGCAGCGCCTCGGCCACGCCCGCGGCGAGCCAGCGCACGGCCTGGGCCGGGAGCGGCCCGCAGTCGTTCACTATCTCCTCGAGGGAGGGCGCGGGAACGTAGGCGGTGGCCAGCCACGGCACGGCGGCGCGCGGGTCGGCGTCCACGACCGCGGCCGTGTAGAAGCCGGAGACGGCCCGGGCCGCCTCCACCTCACGCGTGAAGCGGACCCGGAACAGCTGGTCCTCGGCCAGCTCGGTCCGGACGGTCTTGATCGCCACGCGCCGGCCGGACGCCGAGCGCGCGAGATAGACCAGCCCCATGCCGCCCGCACCCAGCCGTCCCAGCACCTCGAACGGCCCGATCCGCCGCGGATCGTGCTGCGTCAGCTGATCCACCACTCTGCCTGCCACCTCCCCGTACGAGCCGCGCCAAGCCACATGTTCCACGCGACCCCGTGCAGCGTCTCACCACCGCACCGCCATGGCGGCACGCACCCCGATTCTTCCTGGCCGGAGCCGTGGTTGCGAACCCGGGAATCTTTGGGGTGTTGCCCTTCATACAGGGGCAAAAGCTGACCATAGGGGTGTCCGCTCAGCGGCGCAGCAGCGCGAAGGAGGCCCCCTGGTCGTCGGTGACGACGGCGACCGTGCCGTACGAGGTCTCGAAGGGCGGGGCCTGGACCCGCCCGCCGAGCCGGGTCACGTCCTCCAGCGCGGCCGGTACGTCCTCGACGGCGAAGTGGACGAGGAAGTGCGGCGGCATCTGAGCCGGGAAGACGTCGGAGACGGGGGCGCGGCCGAAGTCGGGCTCGGCGTCCGGCCCGAACAGGGCCTCCTGGAACAGCCCGCCGTAGAAGTCGTTGGCGGTGTCGGTGTCCCGGGCGTACAGCTGGGCCCAGGCGAAGGTGCCCGGCTCGTGCCGTACGCCGAAACCGGGGTGCTCGCCGGGCTGCCACAGGGCGAAGACGGCGCCCTCGGGGTCGGTGAGGAGCGCGGTGACGCCCAGCTCGCCGGCCGGCACCGGCGCCGAGACCACCTGCCCGCCGGCCTCCCGCACCCGGCGGGCCAGGGCCAAGGCGTCGGGCGTGGCGAAGTACACCGTCCAGACGCTGGGCAGCCGGCCGTCCACCTTGCGGACCAGGGCGGCCACGGGTTCGCCGTCCTTGCGGGCCTGGACGAAGGAGCCGAACCAGTCCTCGAAGGTCCACCCGAAAAGTCCACCGTAGAACCGCTTGCCCGCCTCCACGTCGGGAAGCTGCGCGTCCACCCAGCAGGGGACGCCCTCCGCGTACACCGATGCCCTGTTTTCGGCCATGTCGCCAACGTAACCGCGACGGCCGCAGCCCGCAGACCAGGCACAGCGGCCTCCGCACTCCCCCGCACCCCATTTGCAGTCGGCCGAATCGCGCCCCGATCACGCCTCGGTAAGCTGACGGCATGACAGGACAAGTGCGTACCGTCGACGGCCGGGTGGCCGGCCGACGTGGGCAGGCGACCCGGCAGAAGCTGCTCGACTGCCTCAGCGAGATGCTCAGCTCCTCCCCGTACCGCGACGTCAAAGTCATCGATGTCGCCCGGAAGGCGGGCACTTCGCCCGCGACCTTCTATCAGTACTTCCCGGACGTCGAGGGCGCCGTCCTGGAGATCGCCGATCAAATGGCCGCCGAGGGCGCCGTGTTGACCGAGCTCCTGGAGGGCCGCTCCTGGGCCGGCAAGGCCGGCTGGCAGACGGCGCAGGAACTCGTCGACGGCTTCATGGAGTTCTGGCGGAAGAACGACGCGATCCTCCGGGTCGTCGATCTCGGCGCCGCCGAGGGCGACAAGCGCTTCTACAAGCTCCGCATGAAGATCCTCAACTCGGTCAACAACTCCCTGGCGGACGCCGTCGCCGAGTTGCAGGCCAAGGGCCGCGTCGACAAGGACGTGAACCCGGCGGCGATCGCCGGTTCGCTGGTGACGATGCTCGCGGCCGTCGCCTCGCACCAGAAGGGCTTCTCCTCCTGGGGCGTGAAGCAGGCCGAACTGAAGCCGAACCTCGCGCTGTTGATCCACCTGGGCGTCACCGGCAGAAAGCCGACGAAGTAGGCGGTCGCCGAGTCTGCTCCCTTGATCCAAGTCCTGTCTGCCAGGCGGTGGTTCACTCCCGTGGACTGCCGCCTGTCGCCTTTTCCCGGGCCCCCTCGCGCCGCACGAGCCGGAACAGCCGGACCTCACGGCTCACCCGCGCCTGGGTACGCCGCGTACGGGGCCAAACTCCGGCACCGCCTTCCAGGGGAACACTCGGCGGTGACGGGAGCGTTGTGATGGTCCGGAAGGTGACGCCCGTCCAGTCGAAGGAGACCGGAATGGCCCTGACCCGAGAAGAGCGCGCACAGTTCCTCGCCGAGCCGCACGTCGCGGCCCTCGCGGTCGACGCGGGCCCGGGCCGCGCACCGCTGACGGTGCCGATCTGGTACCAGTACGAGCCCGGCGGCGACATCTGGATCATGACCGGCCTGGACTCGCGCAAGAACGAGCTGATCAGCGCGGCGGGCCGGTTCTCGCTGATGGTGGACCGGCTGGAGCCCACGATCCGGTACGTCTCGGTGGAGGGCCCGGTCGTCGGCACCGCCCCGGCCACGATCGAACAGCTCCGCGAGCTCGCCGCCCGCTATCTGCCGGCCGAGAAGGTCGACGGCTATGTGGACTTCGCCTGGAAGGACCACGGCGAGCAGGTGGTGGTGCGGATGCGGCCGGAGCGGTGGGTGTCGTCGGATCTGGGACGGGTGTGACGGGCGAGATCCCGCGCGGCCTGCCGGCACCCGTGACAATCGGGGGATGGCAACCGATCTCCACACGCTGCTGAGGTCCCTGCGGGTCTGGGCCCCGGACACCACGGACCTGCGGCCCTTCGACCCGGCCGTCGCCCCCGCGGCCCCCCTCCCCCTGTTCACCGAGTGGTTCGCGGAGGCGGTGGCGGCCGGGCAGCCCGAGCCGCACACCATGTCCCTGGCGACCGCGGACGCCTCGGGCCTGCCCGACGCGCGGATCGTGGTGCTGCACGGCGCGGACGCCGACTGCTGGTCCTTCGGGTCCCACGCCGGCAGCCGCAAGGGCCGCCAGCTCGCCGCCCGCCCGTATGCCGCGCTGACCTTCTACTGGTCCGTCCTGGGCCGCCAGGTCCGCGTCCGCGGCCCGGTGTCGTCGGCGCCGTCCGAGGAGTCCCAGGGCGATCTCCACGCCCGCTCCACCGGGGCGCTGGCGGCGGCGCTGACCGGGCGCCAGAGCGAGCCCCTCGGATCGCTGGAGGAACTGGCCCGGGGGTCGGAGGCGGCGTGGGAACGGGCGGCCCGTGAGCCGGAGACGCCCGTGCCCTCCTGGACCCTGTACCGGCTGCGGGCCGACGAGGTCGAGTTCTTCCAGGGCGACGAGCGGCGGCGGCACGTCCGGCTGCGCTACCGGCGCGCGGAGGAGGGCTGGACGCGGGAGCTGCTGTGGCCGTGACGAGCCTGATCGTCCGCTACGCGAAGTCGTACACCGCGAAGTCCGCCACCGGCCGGTACCCGATGCGCCGGTACAGGCCGTTGCCGGCCGGGTTCGCCGGGTCCGTGAAGAGCAGCACCTCGCTCGCCCCGGCGGCGAGGGCGGCGCGGCCGACCTCGGCCGTCACGGCGCCCGCGTAGCCACGGCCGCGGTGGCCGGGCGGGGTGCGGACCCCGGCGACGCGCACCTGCCCGGCGACCCGCGGGCCGGTGCCGGCCATCGCGACGGGGGTGACGCCGGGGGTCACCCAGAGGGTGACGCCGCCGCTCTCGATCCGGGCGTCGGTCCCGGCCCGGGTCAGGAAGGCATCGTGGTCGTGGAGGAGATGCCAGGTGCCGGTGCCGGTTCCGGTGCCGGTGTGGGTGCCGGTGCCCCATGGTGCCGCCGGCCCGCCTCCCGGCTCTCCTCGATTTTCCGCACCCCCCGGCTCAGGTGCGGCTGTCCTCGGCGAGGGTGTGGGCGACGAGCGCGTTGGCGTGGCCGTGACCCAGGCCGTGCTCGGTCTTGAGCCATGTGACGAGCTCCATGTGCCGGGTCAGCGGGGAGGAGCGGATGAGGTCCTGCCAATGGGCGATCGGCCGGCCGTACTTCTTCTCGATGGAGGGGAAGTAGCTCGCGGGGCCCTTCACGGGTGCGGTCATCTCGGGTGGTCCCTTCTCTGCGGTCACCGGGTAGGACCCGGGGGGCGGGACGGACTCATCACCCGGCCGGGGTGATCCGGGTCACACCGGTCGCTCAAGGGCCCGCCGGCTCCGGGTCCGTCGCCAGGCGCGCGTGCAGGTGGGCGTCCCGGAACGCGTCGTGCCGGCCCTCCTGGAAGGTCGCCCCGCGCAGCGTGCCCTCGTACCGGAGGCCGCAGCGCTCCGCTATCCGGCAGGACGCCTCGTGGCCGACCGCGTGGTCCAGCTCCAGCCGGTGCAGGCCGAGCCCGGTCAGCGCCCAGCGGGCGGTCAGGAGCAGCGCCCGGGTGGCCACGCCCTGGCCCCGGGCCTCGGGCAGCACCCAGTAGCCGACGCGGGCGGCCTTCAGGTGGTACCTGATCTCGTTGACGCCGATGTGCCCCAGCACGGTGCCGCTGCCGGCGTCCGCGATCCGGAACGACACCGAGGTGCCCTCCGTCGCGCTCTGCGCCCGGGCGCGCAGGGACTCGCGGGCGTCGGCCCGGTCCGTGACCGGTCGCAGCGGGGTGTTCCAGCGGCGGAACTCCGGGTCGCTCATCCCGCGCAGCCAGCTGTCCACGTCGTCGGCCGAGCTTGCGTCCCAGGGGCGCAGGCTGAGGCCGTGGCCGTGCAGTTCCGGGTGGGAGCCGGTGCGGGAGCGGTCACGTGTGGGGGCCATGGGGTCATTCAAGCGTGCGGGGCCGTGCCGTTTCACCCGTCTGCCGGGTCCCGCCCCGCGGTGCGCGCCGGGCTCCGTGATCTGACGGCGTGCCGGTCAGCGGGCCCCGGCAGGACCTGGGAACGGACTGTGCGCGGCCCGTGAAGCTGTGTGTCGGCAATGAATGCGACAGAATTGTTGGCAATCTCGGCGGAGCCTGGCTACGTTCGCTGGTGCAAGCCCAGGACAGGAAGAGTGTGGAGAGGTGGCACCGTGAGGCACAGGGCAGTCAGGCGCAGGAGCGTCGTGTGGGGGATCGGGGCGACCGCCGGTGCGGCCGCCGTCGGCGGGGTCGCCCTGAGCGCACAGGCGTCGAGCGGCACGGGCGGTTCGGCCTCCGCCTCCGGCGGCCTGGTCTTCGACCGGGAGGGCCACACCACCCTGACCACGACCGTCACGGACGCGAACGGCGACGACCACGAGGTGACCTACCGCTTCTGGAAGGCCGTCCCCTACGTCGCGAAGCCGGTGGACGAGAAGTACCAGAGCCTGAACGTCAGCGTGCCGGTGACGATAGACGGCAAGAGCGTCGACGCGGGGAACGCGCCCATCCTCCTCGCCAACGCCGTCGGCGGCTACCTGCCGTCCTCGGTCGCGGACGCGACGGGCGTGGGCGGGGGCGGTATGACCGGCGTGCCCGGGGGCGGCGGCAGCCCGTCGCCGGGCGCCTCCGCCGGCTCCGGCTCCGGGTCCGGCTCCGGCGAGGTGCAGTCCGGCGGGAACGGCATGGTCGACGCCCGGGGCGGCATGGTGAGCCTGCCGAAGCTCGCGCTGGCCGCCGGGTACGTCGTCGTCGAGCCGGGCGCCCGCGGCCGGACCCTGACGAACGACGACGGCGAGTACTACGGGACCGCCCCGGCCGCCATCGTCGACCTGAAGGCCGCCGTCCGTTACGTCCGCGCCAACCGGGGCCGCATCCCCGGCGACACCGACCGGATCGTCTCCTCCGGCACCAGCGCGGGCGGCGCGCTCTCCTCGCTGCTCGGCGCGTCCGGTGACAGCCCGCTCTACGAGCGGTACCTGAGGGAACTCGGGGCGGCCGACGCCTCCGACGCCGTCTTCGCCGTCGGCGCCTGGTGCCCGATCACCGACCTGGAGCACGCCGACGGCGCCTACGAGTGGAACTGGGGCACCAACGCCGCCCAGGGCACCGGCAAGGTCGTCGACCGGACGGTGTCGAGGGAACTGGTCGCCCAGTTCGCCGAGTACCAGGCGTCGCTGAAGCTGCGCGGTCTGAACGGCTTCGGCACGCTCACCGCCCGCTCCTACGACACGTACCTGCTGAAGCAGTACATGGAGCCCTCGGCCACCTCCTACCTCACGGCGCTGACGGAGTCCGACCGCGCCTCCTACCTGGCCGACCACCCCTTCATCACCTGGAAGAACGGCAGGGCGTCCTTCGGCTGGGCCGACTTCCTCACCCATGTCGGCGCCCGGAAGAAGGGCGCCCCGGCCTTCGACGCCTTCGACCTGTCCACCGGCGAGAACAACCTCTTCGGCACCGGCACCACCGGCAAGCGCCACTTCACGCCGTACGGCCTGCGGCACGACACCGCCGGCGACACCGGCACCCGGCTGGACGCCGACCTGCCCGCCAAGCTGCGGCTGATGAACCCGATGTCCTTCCTCACCGGCGGCACGCCCAACGCCCACCGCAGCAGGCACTGGTGGATCCGCCTCGGCACCAAGGACACCGACACCTCGCACACGGTCTCCGCCAACCTGGCCGCCGCCGCTGCCGCCCTCGGCGACGACGTCAGCCACCTCTACTACTGGGACGAGGGCCACGGCGCGAACAGCGACCCCGGCGACTTCATCCGGTGGATCGCCACGGTGACCGGCCACCGGCGCCGCGCGTAACCCGCCCGCCCCGCGCCCGGCACGGCCCCCGGCCCGCCCCACCCCTCCCGCCCCCGCCGGAGGCCGTGCCCGCACCGCACCCGCACCGACACCTCGCCCCCGCACCGAGACCCGCAATGGCACCGGCACCCGACACCCGGCACCGGCACCGGCACCGGCACCCGGAATGGCGCCGGAAGCGATCACCGGCCCGCCACAATCAGGCCCGTTGCGCCACCGGCCGCACCCCGTCCCCTCACAGTCGTGATCAATCCGCAACCAATTCCGGTCTTGACCGAGACCCATCAAGCAGGGTCGTGATTACGCTCGCGCTCATGGCCGACTCCACACCCCCCACCCAGCTCACCGCGCAGCCCCCGCCCGACCGCCCCGTCTACGTCATCGGCGGCGGCCCCGGCGGGCTCTCCGCCGCGTACGCGCTGCGCGCCCGGGGCATACGGGCCGTCGTCCTGGAGAGGTCCGACCGGGTCGGGGCGTCCTGGCGCCGCCACTACGACCGGCTGCACCTGCACACCACACGCCGACTGTCCGCCCTGCCCGGGCTGCCGATGCCCCGCCGCTTCGGACGGTGGGTGTCCCGGGACAACGTGGTCCGGTACCTGGAGAAGTACGCCGAGCACCACCGCCTGGAGATCGTCACCGGTGTCGAGGTGTCCCGGATCGACCCCGCCCCCGACGGCACCGGCTGGCTGCTGCACGCCACCGGCGGCCGGGAGCTGACCGGCGCCGCGGTCGTCGTCGCCACCGGCTGCAACCACACCCCGCACCTGCCGGACTGGCCCGGCCGCGCCGCCTTCACCGGCGAGTTCCTGCACGCGGGCGAGTACCGCAGCGGCACGCCCTACGCCGGCCGGGACGTCCTCGTCGTCGGCGTCGGCAACACCGGCGCCGAGATCGCCGTCGACCTGGTGGAGAGCGGCGCCTCCCGGGTCCGGCTGGCCGTGCGGACCGTCCCGCACCTGGTGCGCCGCTCGACCGCCGGCTGGGCCGCCCAGTACAGCGGCATCCTCGTCCGCCGGCTGCCGGTGGGCCTGGTCGACCGGATCAGCCGGGTGCAGGCCAAGGTGGCCGTGCCGGATCTGTCGGCGCACGGACTGCCGCGCCCGGACACCGGGTTGTACAGCCGGGTGAAGCAGGGGGCGATCCCGGTGCAGGACGTCGGGCTGATCGACGCCGTGCGCACCGGCAAGGTCGGGATCGTGGCCGCCGTGGAGGGCTTCGAGGACGGCAAGGTCCTGCTGGCCGACGGCACCCGGATCTCCCCGGACACCGTGATCGCCGCGACCGGGTACGTGCGCGCCCTGGAAGGCCTCGTCGGCCACCTCGGCGTGCTCGATTCGCGCGGCAGACCCGTCGCGCACGGCGCCCGCACCCCGAAGGCCGCCCCCGGCCTGTACTTCACCGGCTTCACCAACCCGATCAGCGGCAACCTGCGCGAGATGGCGCTCGACGCGGTCAGGATCGCGAAGGCCGTGGCACGGGACAGGTCGGGGAAGGTCTCACGGCTTCCGGGCTAGCTCCAACTGCCCGGGCCGTGACCGGGCGGCGTCAGGTGGGCGGCCACGCCCCGCAGTGGCCGTCCTGGCGGCGGCGCTGGGCGAGTTGGGCCGCGCCTCGCGGTGGGGCCGCGCCATCGCAGTGGGGTGGCGCCGACACGTTCGCGGGGGCGGCGTACGACGCCGCACCCGTGCCGGGCACGCCGCGGCCGGCTGGGGCCGTCGGCTGTTCCACAGGTGGCGTTTGGCGCGGCCGGCGGACCGCGATTCCCACCGCGACCGCGACCACCGTCCGGCCCGCCGGAAGACCGCTCACGCGCAGAACGCGGTGTCCACGGACTCCATGACCGCGACGGCGCCCTTCTCCTGATCGCCGAAGGTCCCCGGGAGCGCGCTCACCGCGAGCCCGACGGAGCGGCCGTCGTCGGTGGCGCCGCCGCGGGTCTCGTACCCGTCGATGTCGCCGCCGTGTCCCCAGTAGACGCCCCCGCAGCTCAGCGGGACGCTGAACAGGCCGAGCCCGTAGCGCCAGCCCGGGAGCAGCGGGGCGTCCACCGTCCGGCGCATCTCGGCCAGTTCCCCGGCGGGCAGCAGCCCGCCGCCGATCAGGACCCGGGCGAACTTCGCCAGGTCCCTGGGCGTCGAGATCAGCTGCCCGGCGGCACCGCCCCAGGACGGGTCCATCTCGGTGACGTCGATGACCTTGCGGGACCGCGGGTTGTCCAGGGCGTACCCGCGGGCGTGGGGCCTGCGCAGGGTCTGGTCGCCCGGCTGCGGCCAGTAGGTGTGGCGCAGGCCCGCCTTCTCGATGACGCGCTCGGTTATCTGCTCCTGCACGGGCCGCTCGGTGACGCGCTCGATCAGGAGTCCCGCCAGCAGGTAGTTGGTGTTGCTGTACTTCCAGCGGGCGCCGGGTTCGAACTCCGCCGGGTGGGCCAGGGCCGCCGCGAGCAGGTCGTGCGGCTGGAAGAACCTGTGCTGGACCTGGTCGAAGTCCTCCAGCCCGAGGTGGTCGGTGTAGTTCGGCAGGCCGCTGGTGTGCTGCAGGAGGTGGCGGACGGTGATGCGGTCGGCGTGGATGCCCTTGCCGCGCACCAGGCCGGGCAGGTACGTCTCGACGGGCTCGTCCAGACGGACCTTGCCCTCGGCGACCAGTTGCAGCACCACGACCGCGGTGAAGGTCTTGGTGTTGCTGCCCGCCCGGACGTAACCGTCGCGCGGCACCGGCACCTTCCGGTCCAGCCGGGCCGACCCGGCCACCAGGGACCTGGTACGGCCGTCCTCGGTCACCGTGGCCATCACGGCCGGGAACCCCTCCTCGGCGACCAGCGCGTCGATGCTCCGCTGGACGGGCGACGGCGGCGGGCCCGCCACCGCGGCGTCGGTCACCGCGGTGGCCACCAGCCCCGCCGCCGCCAGCACCAGCAGCCCCTTGCGCGTCCTCGACGTGGTCGTCGCAGGCATCCTCGTACGCATCCTCGTACGCATCCGCGTCTCTCCTTCGTCCGGTTCGGCACCGCAGACGATTCCAGGACCGGACGCGAAGATCAGTGGGGCTGAGCGGCGGAAACGGGGTGCACCCAGCACCACCGGCAGCCGGGGGCGGGCGGCCCGTTCAGGCCGCGGCGACCACGTCCACCGGCCGCCGCCGGATCACCAGCGCCATCAGCGCCGCCGCCGCGCACAGCGCCCCCGAGGCGTACCAGACGACGTCGTACGACCCGAAGGCGTCGCGTGCCACGCCCCCGAGGAAGGCGACCAGGGCCGCGCCGACCTGGTGGGAGGCGAGCACCCAGCCGAAGACGATCGCGCTGTCCTCGCCGTACTGCTCGCGGCACAGGGCCAGGGTCGGCGGGACCGTGGCGACCCAGTCGAGGCCGTAGAAGACGATGAAGAAGATCATCGGGGGCCGGACCTCGGGGGCCAGCAGGATCGGGAGGAACATCAGGGAGACGCCGCGCAGCGCGTAGTAGACGGCCAGCAGACGGCGCGGCTCGAAGCGGTCGGTGAACCAGCCGGAGGCGATCGTGCCGACGACGTCGAACACGCCGATGACCGCGAGCAGGGAGGCGGCGGCGGTGACGGGCATGTGGTGGTCGTGGGCCGCGGGGATGAAGTGGGTCTGGATCAGGCCGTTGGTGGAGGCGCCGCAGATCGCGAAGGTGCCGGCGAGCAGCCAGAACGGACCGGTGCGCATCGCCGAGAACAGGACCGTCACCGCCCGGCGCGCGGCCCCGGGCACCGGCGCGGGCTTGGGCACGAACTCGGCCGCCCCGTAGGGCTTCTGGCCCACGTCCGCGGGGTGGTCGTGCAGGAGGAGCCAGACGAACGGGACCACCGCCAGCGCCGCGAGCGCGACCGTGACGGCGGCCGGCCGCCAGTCGTACGTCGACACGATCCACGACAGCAGCGGCAGGAAGATCAGCTGCCCCGACGCCGAGGCGGCGGTGAGGATGCCGCTGACCAGGCCGCGCCGCTCGGTGAACCAGCGGTTGGTGACGGTCGCCGCGAACGCCAGCGCCATGGAGCCGGAGCCGAGGCCGACCAGCAGGCCCCAGCACAGCATCAGCTGCCAGGCCGCCGTCATCCAGACCGTCAGGCCCGAACCGAGGGCGATCACGGTCAGCGCGACCGCGACCACCCGGCGGATGCCGAACCGGTCCATCAGGGCCGCCGCGAACGGCGCCGTCAGCCCGTACAGCGCGAGATTGACGGAGACGGCCGCGCCGATCGTGCCGCGCGACCAGCCGAAGTCGTCGTGCAGCGGGTCGATGAGCAGTCCCGGTACGGAGCGGAAGGCGGCCGCGCCGATGATCGTCACGAAGGTGACGGCGGCGACGAACCAGGCGCGGTGCACACGACGGCGACGGCGGGGCTTCGGCGGCTGCTCGACGGCCGCTGCTTCGGTTGTCTGGGTCACGTCCTAGAGCTTCCGGTGGCGCGCCCCTCCGCAGCGAGTGGCCCGAGGGACAGCGTTCGCTAGGATCGGGCCATGCCCTCGGCCCCCGGATCCGGTCCCCGCGCGGACACCGGCCCTCGCCCGCACCGCGTCGTCGTCCTCGCCCTCGACGGGCTGCTGCCCTTCGAACTGGGCATCCCGCACCGCATCTTCGGCCGCCCCCGGGACGACCGGGGCCGGCCGCTGTACGAGGTCGTGACCTGCTCGGTCCGGCCGCCCGGCCCGGTGGAGACGGACGCCGACTTCGCCGTCCACGTGCCGCACGGCCCGGAGGCCCTGGCCACCGCCGACACGGTGATCGTCCCGGCGTCGTACGCGCTCGGTCCCGTCTACGACGAGGGCGTGCTGACCGAGGAGCTCGCCGCCGCCCTCGCCCGCATCAGGCCCGGCACCCGGCTGGCCTCCATCTGCAACGGCGTGCACGTCCTGGCCGCCGCCGGCTACCTCGACGGCCGCCCCGCCACCACGCACTGGGCGGACGCCGACCATCTGCAGCGGCTGTTCCCGCGGGTGAAGGTCGACCCGGACGTGCTGTTCATCGACGACGGCGACGTGCTGACCTCGGCGGGCGTGGCGGCCGGGATCGACCTGTGCCTGCACATGGTGCGCCGCGACCACGGCGCCGCCGTCGCCAACGACGTGGCCCGGCGCACGGTCGTGCCGCCCCACCGCGACGGCGGCCAGGCGCAGTACATCGCGCGGCCGGTGCCCGATCCGCAGCAGTCGTCCACCACCACGGCCCGCGCCTGGGCCCTGGGCCGTCTGCACGAGCCGATCCAGCTGCGCGACATGGCCGCCCAGGAGGCCATGTCGGTACGCACGTTCACGCGCCGCTTCCGTGAGGAGACCGGCGTCAGCCCCGGCCAGTGGCTCACCCGGCAGCGCGTCGAACGGGCCCGGCACCTGCTGGAGTCCACCGACCGCTCCGTCGACCAGGTGGCCCGGGACGCGGGCTTCGGCACGGCCCAGTCGATGCGCCAGCACCTCCAGGCGGCGCTCGGTGTCACACCGAGCGCCTACCGGCGCACCTTCCGGGCGGAGTCGGGCCCGGCGGAACCGGCGGAACCGGCTGAACCGGCTGAACCGGCTGAACCGGCGGGACCGGCTGCACCGGCTGCACCGGCTGACCCGGCTGACCCGGCTGACCCGGCTGACCCGGCTGACCCGGCTGAAGGGGAACGCCGCCCGGCCGCGCCCGCCGGGGCGTGATCCCGGGCCCGGGCGACACCCCTCCTCCGAAGGCACGTCGCGGGGACGGAACCGGAATCTCGAAAAGTTGTCCACAGCCTGTGGATGGATCGGCCGCTGCACGTGCGGTGGCCCCGCACTCGCCCTACCGGGCCGGCGAGCTGGATGGCGGCGCCGCGCTGCTCGCCCCGAGCACGGCAGCGCGCGCCGCCACCCGACTCCGGCGCTCCCGCCCCGGCTTCCCCGCCCTGAGGGAAGCCGACGCCGAATCACGACTCGCACTCGCCGAGGGCCGCCGGCTCCGGGGCCCTCGCCGTCCCCTCGCGGCGAATCGCTGCCTCCAGCGTGAACACACGGTCACGAGGCGTCAACGCCCGTTCGGTGACTTGTGACTTATGCGGCTTTTGCCGCAGGCGCGCACGGAAGCACGTCCCGGCGCACCGCCACACGCCCTGACGGGCGCGGCAGGCCCGCCGTGCATCCGTGCCCCGCGCCGCCGCACCTCCGTGCGGCATGTGCCACCGCAGCCGGTGCCCTACACCGCCTCGTACGCCGCCAGGCCGTCGAACGCGGCTCCGCCGGCCCCGCCGTACGCCACCGCGCCGCCCCCGCACGACGCCGTACGGTCACGGGAGTTGGCGCACCGGTCCAGTTCGCACCAGATGCGCTTGCCGGTGGCCTCCACGCTCCAGCCCCAGCGGTCGGCGAGGCCGTCCACGAGGGCGAGCCCCCGGCCGCCGGTCGCCTCGTCGCCGGCGCACCGGGGCACAGGGGCCCGGCCGCTGTGGTCGGCGACCTCGAGACGGACGGTGACCTCCTCCGTCACCGCGGGCGGCAGGGACAGCCGCAGCACGGCGGGACGGCCGGTGTGGACGACGGCGTTGGTGACGAGCTCCGACACGAGCAGGACCAGCGTCTCGGCGAGCGGCTCATCGGCCTGTATACCCGAACCGGCCAGGCGGGAGCGGGCCCACCGCCGGGCACGCCCCACCTCTGCGGGGTCGGGCCGGATCTCCAGCTGCACTTGAAGCACCTGCACCGCTCACACCATCCGAACCGGCGGACACTTAGGCTCGCGCCTCACGAGGGCCACGATCGTAGCCATTTTCTGCATGGCCAGAACAACGGCCGGGACAAGGATCACGGAACGTGAATCCCTTGTGGGACAGCATGGTTGACGTACAGTCACCCCAACAAGCGCTTCGGGCATATTCCAGCGCGAAGGAGTACCCGTGCGGCATACTGTGCGACGCTCACCACAGGCAGTCGAACAGGCGGCGCCACTGGGTCGCACTGCGCTCAGAGCCACTCGCATCTGACACAAGGTACCGGAGCGGACCCTCGACTCCAGGCCGTAACGAGTCACACAGTGGACACAAGCCGATCTCAACGCTCCGTGATCACGCCGTGCCACGATCCGCGACATCTTTCCGGCTCCACCGGGCGACACCCCAGCCAGGCGGCGGTTCGGGCCACGCGGGGCAGCAGGGCGACCGCGAGCAACTCCTCACTCTCCGTCACATAGCCCGCACGGTGGGTTCGAACCCGTGCGCGCTTCGGAGGGAGACGGACCTCGGAGTCCCAGGTGAAGCCCATGCTCCCGGGCACCGCGCACGGCGGCCTCGTCGGCGAGCAGCCGCGCGGCGGCGGCGTCGGCCGGGTCGGTGGTGACGTCGGCCGGGTCGGCGGTGACCGCGGTGACGGCGGCCGCGTACGCCGCCGCGCGGGCCGTCTCGGTGCGCACCGGCACGCCCGCACACAGGTGCGCGACGGCCTGGAACGCCACGACGGGCCGGCCGAACTGTTCGCGCACCCGGGCGTGTTGCACGGTCGGCTTCACGACGCGGGCGGCCGGGCCGGGTCATTCGGCGGTGGTGAGCAGAGGGCGACGGGGTGGCGTACGGGCCACGGCCCCGGCAGCAGCGCCCGCCCTGCCTCTCGCACATCAACACGGCTGCGGGCAACTCCAGTCCGGCGCCGCCGTCCGCCTCCGGCAGCCGCAGGGAGAAACCGTGTCCGGACGCCGGACGCCGCGGGGGGGGAGGGACCACCCGGTGGGCTTCAACTCGCCTGCGAGGAGCCGGGGGTGGGCCGGGCGCAGTCGGGTCCGGTCGGCAGGCCTGCCCGGGCTCGGCAGAGAGGCAGGCCCGGCCCTCCGGGCCGGCCCGCGGCGGGGTCCATGCCCGCCCGGCGGGGCGTGTGCCCGCGCACGCCGAGCACACGCACACCTGCCAGAGCCTGCCCGAGCGCGGTCCGCTCGGGCCCGGCGCAGCCGTCTACTCGGGCACCGTGAAGTAGCGCGCGAAGGCCGGTACGGCCTCCGCTTCGCCCACTTTGCCGTCGCCGTCCGCGTCGAGTGCGGCGGCGGCCTCGCCCGCGATCTCCTCGGGGACGCCGAGGCACTTCAGTACGCGGGCGGCCTCCTCGACCGTCGCGGTGCCGTCCCCGCCGGAGCCGGCGACGCCCAGCGCCGCGTGCA
This sequence comes from Streptomyces sp. NPDC006624, assembly GCF_040611555.1. Classification (NCBI taxonomy): domain Bacteria; kingdom Bacillati; phylum Actinomycetota; class Actinomycetes; order Kitasatosporales; family Streptomycetaceae; genus Streptomyces; species Streptomyces sp. NPDC006624. The sequence continues at coordinate 191,316 of NZ_JBEXOM010000006.1, forward strand.
GGAAGGGGCGGGCGATCTCGGCGAAGCGGTCGGGGTTGTCCCGCAGGCGCTTGACCGCTCCGTTGACGAACTCCTCGCGCGTGATGCGCTGGTCGCCGTCGCGGTCGGCGATCCCCGCCATGCCCTGCCAGAACGCCTCGGCGCCGATGTACAGCGCCTGTCCCTTGTCCGACCGGGCCGTCACGGCGAACTCCCCGAGCAGCGCCTTGGCCGCTCCGTAGAAGTCCTCGCGGTCGATGTAGCCGTTGCCGTCCTGGTCGAAGGTGGCGAACCGGTCGGCGATCTTGCGCTCGTACTCGCTGCTGACCATGTCTGTTTCGGGCCGCCTTACGTCGGGTGGGGTGCGTCTCGGTCGGAGCGTACGACGGACGGAACGGTTCGGGCGCGGGAAAACGTCACTTGTGCCAAGACCGGGGGAATTCCGGGACAACGACGTGGCGGAACGGCGACAGCGGTCCCACGGTGCGTCACCGTGACGTCACGCGGACAGGGGTTCACCCTCGTCGCCCAGGGCCGCGTCCACATCCGCGTACACGTCGAACAGCCTGCGCACGCCCAGCGCGCCGAGGACCCGGTTGACGTGGGACCCGTCGGCCGCGCCCCTCGCGGGCAGCACCAGCCGGAGCCGCCCCTGGCAGGAGCGGATCAGACGGCGGGCGGCGATCAGCACGCCGACGCCGCTGGAGTCGCAGAAGAACACCTCGGACAGGTCGAGGACGAGACAGTGGTGCCCTTCGGCCACCACGTCGTGCACACGCTGACGCAGCACCGGCGACGTCACCAGGTCCAGTTCGCCCGACACCCGGAGCACGGCCCACTCGCCCTGCTCCCCGCCGGTCACTTTGAAGGTCACCACCACGCCCCTCGCTCGCCAGAACGGAAGCAGTCCCTACGCTTCCTTGCAGCGCGGCTGCCCAGCGGGCGTTTCCCCGAAACGCGACCCCAAAAACGAATCCCCCGCAGAACAGGCTGGTTTTAGTCGACTTCGATCCTGTTCGATCCCGTTCAGTCAGGTCTGATCGAAGGGCCGAGGGGTAGGCGCGTCACCGGAGGTATCCGCCGGGGAGACCGGCCGGCCCCTACCACCTGCGGCCGGTCAGGGGGCGCACATTGCCATAAAGGGGCGTGCGCCACCGGACGTGCCGACTACATTCGAGGAGACGTGAGGCACAGGCTGGACAGGACGCGGGCGCGGGACACGAGCAGGGGGTGAGGGAGCCGCATGGCGAAAAGAGACGTACCGCCGCGCTGGGACCGCAAGATGCAGCAGCGCCTGGCCCGCGGGGAGGCCGCCGCCCTCGGTGAGCTCTACGACCGGTTCGCCTCCCTCGTGCACGGCCTCGCCCACCGCGTCCTCGGCGAAGAACACGCCGCCGACGCCATCACCCGCGAGGTCTTCGTCCACGCCTGGGAGCACCCCGACGCCTACGACCCCAGGCAGGGCCCGCTGCGCTCCTGGCTGGCCACGCTGACCCACCGGCTCGCGGTGCAGCGGCTGCGCGTCACGGAGACCGCCGCGCTCGCCCGCGAGGGCTCCGGCACCGCCGAGGACCTGGAGCGGCGGGTGCGCGGCGCCGCCGTCGCCGCCCGCGCCGACTACATCGTCCAGTCCATGCCGGCCCCGCTGCGCTCGGCCCTGGAGCGGGCCTACTTCCAGCGCCGCGACTACCGCCAGACCGCCCTCGACCTCGGCATCACGGAGGACGAGGCCCGCCGCCGCCTGCGCCTGGGCCTGCAGTTGCTCTCCACCGCCCACGACACCCGGGCCCCGGGCGCACCGCCCGGATACGGGGGTGCGGCGTGACCGGGCCGGACCGCTCCGAGGCGTACGACGATCACGAGGGGGAGGGCGGCGACCGCGGGGAGCGGGACGGCGCCGACACCCCCTCGAACGCGGCTGATCCAGGCACGGAAGGTGTTCCTGAAGAACCGGGCAGACCACCGCGGATCCCCCTGCCCCGGGCCTCCGTCGAGGACGGCGGACTGCCGCTGCCCGCACCGGCGGACCTCGGCGGCACACCCCCGGCACCGGCACCGCCCGTCTTCGGGCACGCCGTGCTGAAGTCCCTCATCGGCGCCTGGGCGCTGGCCGCCTGCTCGGCCGAGGAGGCCACCGCCGTCGAGGAGCACCTCGGCGAGTGCGGGGCGTGCGCCGACGAGGCGCGGCGGCTGCGCGAGGCGGTCGGGCTGCTGCAGCGCCCCGAGAGCCTCGACCTGGACCCGGGACTGCGCACGCGCGTGCTGGAGAGCTGCCTTGAGCGGCGCCCGCCGCGCATCCCGGTGCCGGACTGGGCCGCCGCGTACGACGCCGAGACCGCGCGCCTGGACGCCCTGCTGCAGGACTTCGGCGACGCCGAGTGGCACGCACCGGTCCGGCTGCGCTGGTTCCGGGACGAGGAGCCGACGACCCGCCGGACCACCGTCGCCGGGGTCATCGCCCATCTGCTCAGCGTGGACGGGCTGGTGGCGGTCGCGCTCGGCCTGGACGACCCGCTGGGCGAGGTCCCGCCGCGGCGCCCGACCCCGGCGGCCCGCACCGAGGCGTACTGGCGCGCCTCCCACGTCCCGCCCACCCGCGCCGTATGGGCGCCCTGGCGGGAACAGAGCCACAACCTGGTGCGCACGGTGTCCTTCACCGGCGGCGCGGGCACGCTGCCGATCCCGTACGGGGACTTCGAACTGCCCCTGCACGACGCGATGCTCGACCGGGCCTTCGAGTGCTGGGTGCACGCCGAGGACATCGCGGACGCGGTCGACTACCCCTACGACCCGCCCTCGCCGCGCCACCTGCACCGCATGATCGACCTGGCGGCCCGCATGCTCCCGATGGCCCTGGCGCACCGCCGCCGGTCCGGCCTCGCGGCCCCCGCCCACCACCGCCATCTGGTGGCGGCGGGCGAACCGGGCCGCAGCCTCCGTCTGGAGATCGAGGGCTCGGGCGGCGGCGAGTGGCTGATCCCCCTGGACTCCCCCGCGGCCAAGGGCTCCGTCGAGCACGAGGTGGCGCACGTGGCCCTGGACGGCGTCGAGTTCTGCCGCCTGGCCGCCGGCCACGTCCCTCCCCAGGAGGCGGCGGCGGGCCAGGTCGGCGACAGAGAGGCGATCAGGGACGTCCTCTTCGCGGCGGCGTCACTGAGCAGAATGTAGGAGCCGGCCGCGGGGAAACGCCCCCAGGGGCGCCGCGCACCGGAACGCCCCGGCTCCTACGCGAACACCACGGTCCGCCGCCCGTTGAGCAGGATCCTCCGCTCGGCGTGCCACTTCACGGCCCGCGCCAGCGCCTGGCACTCCACGTCCCGCCCGATCGCCACCAGCTGGTCCGGCGTGACGTCGTGCCCGACGCGCTCGACCTCCTGCTCGATGATCGGTCCCTCGTCGAGGTCGGCGGTCACGTAGTGCGCGGTCGCCCCGATCAGCTTCACGCCCCGCGCGTGCGCCTGGTGGTACGGCTTCGCGCCCTTGAAGCTCGGCAGGAACGAGTGGTGGATGTTGATGATCCGTCCGCTCAGCTGCTTGCACAGGTCGTCCGAGAGGACCTGCATGTAGCGGGCCAGCACGACCAGCTCCACGCCCTCCTCGCGCACGATCTCCAGCAGCCGCGCCTCGGCCTCGGGCTTGGTGTCCCTCGTCACCGGGATGTGGTGGAAGGGGATGTTGTAGGACGCCACGAGCTCGGCGAAGTCCGTGTGGTTGGAGACCACGCCCGCGATCTCCACCGGCAGCGCGCCGATCCGCGCCCGGAACAGCAGGTCGTTCAGGCAGTGCCCGAACCTGCTGACCATCAGCAGGATGCGCATCTTCTCGTCGCCGCGGTTGATCTGCCAGTCCATCTGGAAGGAGTCACCGATCGCCGCGAAGCTCGCGCGCAGCTTCTCCACCGTCACCGGCGCGTCCGCCGAGAAGTGGACCCGCATGAAGAACAGTCCCGTGTCGTGGTCGCCGAACTGCTGGCTGTCCTCGATGTTGCAGCCGGTCATGAACAGGTAGCTCGACACGGCGTGCACGATGCCCTTCCTGTCCGGGCAGGAGAGGGTGAGGACGTACTGGTCCGGCGGGGCCGCGGCGCTGGTGGACTGCTCGTTCATGCAGGACAGGTTCCCACAAGCGGCCGCGGCCCCGGCAACCGTCCCGCTAGGCGGACCTCGTCAGGATCCGCAGCACCTCCAGGCTGCGCGGCGGGGCGTCCGGCTCCTCGCCGTCGCTCGTGGCGAGGAGCACATGCGCCTCCCGGGCCGCCCGGACCGCCTCCGGCCACGCCTCGTGCTCGAGGTAGGCGGCGACCGGCGCGTCCGGCCCGACCTGGTGCATGATCCGCAGCACCCGCAGCACGGCGGTGTCGACGAGGGCCGCCTCCTGCGCGTCACGGAAGATCGTGCCGACGTACTTCTCGGCGGACCAGTGGTCCAGCCAGGTGTCCTCCACCAGCCGGTAGACCGCGTCGGTCACATCCCCGTAGCCGTCCACGCCGGCCAGCCAGACGTCCCGCTGGAAGACGGGATCGGAGAGCATGTGCAGCGCCGAGCGCACGTTGCTGCGCCAGCGCCACCACGGCATGTCGTTGACAGGCATGCCGCCCATGGTGGATGAGCGACGGCCACGTCGGGAAGAGTTCTCCGAAGCTTGCACGGTCATCGATCGTACGTTCCCCTCCAGATCGGTCACACCGGCCCCCGCAATTCACCTGTGCGTCACCCATCGTTGACCGGAGGTCACTCACCGGTTAGCCGTGTGACGGAATCGTGCGGAACCATGACCGGCAGGCGACACACTCGCAGCACATTCCTCCCCGGCCTCCTCACCCGTCACGCCAGAAAAGGCGCCCTGACGGCGGGAGCGGCGATCGCGAGCGTCTCGCTGCTCGCCGGCTGCGGGGTCGTCCCCGGTGCCACGGGGGGCGCCGGGGACGCCCCGATCACCGTGATGACGTGGGCGCCGGAGAAGACCAAGGCCACCAACAAGCCCGGCATGCCCGCCTTCGCCCGCGCCTACGCCCGCTGGGTCAACGCCCGCGGGGGCATCAACGGCCGCAAGCTGAACGTGCTCACCTGCAACGACCACAACGACAGCGTGGCCGCCGCGAAGTGCGCACGCCGGGCAGCCAAGGAGAACGTGGTCGCGGTCGTCGGATCCTACAGCCAGTACGCCGACTCCTTCTTCCCGTCCCTGGAGAGCGCGGGCATCCCCTACATCGGCGGCTACGGCATCACCAACGCCGAGTTCACCAGCCCCCTGTCCTACCCGGTCAACGGCGGCCAGCCCGCGCTGCTCGCCGGGCTGGGCAGCGCGCTGGCCGACTGCGGGCCGGTCGCGCTGGTCCGGCCCGACACCATCGCGGGCGACCAGCTGCCGCCGCTGCTCGACTCGGGCCTGAAGGCCGGCGGGCACGAGGCGTCGCGGGACGAGCGGGCCGCGGAGGACGCCTCCGAGTACGACGGCCAGGCCGAGCGCGCGCTGCGGGCCACGACCGGCGGCGCCGGGGACGAGGGGTGTGTGGTGCCCGCGCTCGGCGACCGCACCGGCACCTTCATGGACTCCTTCCGGCGGGCCCGGCAGGACTACCCGGACGTCCGCACGGCCACGGTGCTCGGCAGCGTCGACCAGACGGTGATCGACGCGACCGGCGGGGCGTCGGGGCCGTACGAGGGCTCGTACATCACCGGCTGGTACCCGGTGGCGAGCGACCCGCGCTGGGACGCGATGAAGCGGGTGATCCGCGAGGAGGCCTTCGGCGACAACCGCATCGACCCCGCGGACGCCGGCGTGCAGACGACGTGGATCGCCTACACGGTGTTCCACCAGGCCGTCGAGTCCCTCGGCGACGCGGAGGTGACCGCCGACTCGCTGACGCAGGTCCTCGACGACGGCCTGCGCATCGGCACGGGCGGGCTCACGCCGACGCTGCGGTGGCAGTTCCAGGACAAGCTCGCCTCGGTCGGCTTCCCGCGGCTGGTCAACGCGAACGTCACCCTCCAGGTGGTGCGGGACGGGCGCCTGGTGTCGGCGCGCAAGGGCTTCGTCGACACGACGAGGACCCTGCAGGACGCAGACGTGACCTACTGAGCGCCCGGCGCGGAACTCCGCGTCCGGGCCGCCCCGGTCACAGCTGCGTCGGCTGGCGCTCGGTCAGGCCGTAGGTCCGCGCGATGCCGTTCCACAGCTTCGCCGCCTTGGCCTTCTCGGTGGTCGCGACGCCGCTGGCGCGGTTGCCCGCCTGGGTCTGGCCGGTGACGCGGGCCTGGCCCTTCCTGCAGCCCTTCTTGCCGGCGGTCTGGTCGGCCCAGGCGGCGTAGTGGTCGTCGGCCGAGGCCGAGGCCTGCCAGGCCTTGGTGAGGGCGGTGGTCAGCGCGGCGTGGTCCGGCAGCTCGTCGACCTCGATCCCGCCGAGCCGGGTGACCAGCTGGTTGCGCTGCTTGGCCGCTTCCCGCAGGTCCTTGGCGGCCTGGGCGAGGTTGTCGCATCGCTTGACGTCGGCCACCGCGTTGATCACGGTGCTGCGGCTGTCGCCGCTGTCGGCGAGCAGCTTGTCCAGCTCGACCGCCTGGGCGCGGGCCGGGTCGGCGGAGGGGGAGGCGGAGTCCTGCGTGGCGGGTGCGGAGGCGGCCACCGTCTTCTTGTCGCCGCTGTCGTCGTCGCCCCCGCCGCCCGCGAGCAGCGCGCCGGCGCCGACGCCGAGGACCGCGATCCCGACGCCGACGGCCGCGATGAGGGGCACACGCGAGCCGGTACGGCCGCCGCGCCCGCGTCCCCCGGCGGGCGGGGCGTGGGAGGTCCGGGGAGCGGCGTACGCGGGCTGGGGCTCCTCGACGCGGGGCAACTGCTGCGTGGCCCCGGCGGGGCCGCCGGGGCCCTGCTCGCTGCGGAAGAGGTGGCCGAAGTCGTCGGGCGGCTGCTGGTCCGCGCCCGGCACCGGCGCCATGAACTGCGTCGCCTCGGCGTCCGGGTTCCCGGCGGCGTGGTGCGAGGCGGGCGGCAGCGGCCCGGCCTGCCCGGCCCGCGGACCGGTGCCCAGGAACCGGGTGGCCTCGGGGTCCTCGCCGGCGGACGACTCGGGCGGCAGCGCACCGGGGTTCACGGGGGGTATGTACTGCGTCGCGCCCTCGTCGGCGGCGGGGGCGACGGGCGGCAGGTACTGGGTGGCCGCGGCGGCGGTGTCCGGCGCGACCGGGGGTATGTACTGCGTCGCCCCCTCGTCGGCGGCGGGCGGGGGTGCGTACGGTCCGGCGGGGTGGCCGTACGCGTCGGAGGCCTGCGGCAGCGGGCCCGCCCCGGCCGGGGCGCCGTAGGTCCCCGCTCCTTCCGGGGGCAGCGGGGAGCCGCCGCCCTGAGCGCCGTACCCGCCGTGACCGGCGGACGGCTGCGCGTCGTACCCGCCGTGACCGGTGGACGGCTGCGCGCCGTACCCGCCGGAGGTTCCCGCGGGTGGGGCGCCGTACGGGTCCGGGTGCCCGGCGCCCTCCGGGGGGAGCGCTCCCGGTGCCTGCCGGCGGGCGTCCCACTGCTGCTGCTCCGGCGTGCCCCACTGCTGCTGCTGCGGCGGGGACTGCCAGCTCTGGCCCGGCTGGGGCGGAGCCTGCTGGTCCGGGCCCCAGGGCCGGTCCCAGGTCTGGCCCTCGGCGGGGGCCGAGGGCTGGGCGGGGCGGCGGGCCTCGGGGGCGTCGCCGGGTCCGCCCGCCATGCCCGGCAGCAGGGGTTCGCCACCGTCGGAGGGCAGCACGATGCCTTCGCGCGCGGGGCGCGCCGAGGGCTCCTCGCCCTGTCCACTCTGCGTCACCGGGACTCCTACTAATGGGGGACCTTGTGAATCGTCGGGTCACGCTACCGGGTCCCCGGAGCCCGGTGCCACGCAGCACAGGACCTGACGTCCGGCCCTGTGAGCGCGGTAACACCCCCGGGTCACGGCACGCCGCCTTCCTCACCTCCTGTGCGCCGGGCGGCCGTTTCCCTCGTGTTCACGCAAGGGCGGAGCGTCTGTTCACGCGGCGGCCTGCAGGTCCAGCCGCGCCCCGAACTCCCTCACCACCGCCTCGTCCTGATACGGCTCCAGCCGCTGCTGGAAGTCCTCCAGGTACTCGGCGCCCCGGTTGGAGCGCAGACCCTCCAGCAGTTCGACGGCCTTCATGCCCGTGTGGCACGCCTCTTCGACCTCGCGCTGCTGCACCTGCGCCGTGGCGAGCAGCACATAGCCGATGGCCCGGCGCCGCGCCCGTGTCGCGGGATGCCCGGCGAGGGACTCCTGCGCGCACCGCGCCGCCGCGTCGGCCTGCCCCAGGTCCCGGTGGCAGTGCGCCAACTCGTCGGCGAGATAGGCCTCGTCGAAGTGCGCGATCCACACCGGGTCGTCCCCGGCGGCGGGGTCGGCCGCCTCCAGGGCGCTCACCGCGCGTCCCGCCGCGCACTGGGCGGCGCGCACGTCGCCCATGAGGGCGTGCCCGCGCGCCTCCGCCGCCAGGAACATGGACTCCGCACGCGGGGTCACGCGCCCTCGCGCCCCCTCCTGCGCCGCCCGCGCCAACTGCGCGATCTCCCGCGGGTTTCCGAGCTGCGCGGCGAGGTGGCTCATGGAGGCGGCCAGCACATAGCCGCCGTAGCCGCGGTCCCCGGCCGCCTGCGCGAGCCGCAGCGCCTGGATGTAGTAGCGCTGCGCCAGCCCCGGCTGCCCGGTGTCGACGGCCATGTACCCGGCGAGTTCCGTCAGCCGCGCCACCGCCGCGAACAGGTCCCGGCCCACCGCCTCCCGGTACGACCCGGCCAGCAGCCCGGAGACCACGCTGTTGAGGTAGTGCACGACGACGGGACGCACGTGCCCGCTGCCGTACTGGTGGTCCAGGTCCACGAGCGCCTGCGTCATGGCCCGCACCGCCTGCACGTCGGACTGCCCCACCCGGGGACCCGCCGAGCGCGACACCTGCGGGTCCGGCGCGGAGATCAGCCAGTCGCGGCTGGGCTCGACCAGCGCGGACGCGGCGACCGAGGAGCCGGACAGGAAGTCCCGCCGTCCCACGTCGCTGCGCCACAGCTCGCAGACCTGCTCGATGGCCCCCAGGACCGTCGGCGAGAACTGCAGGCCCACGCCGGAGGCGAGGTTCTTGCCGTTGGCCATGCCGATCTCGTCGATCGTGACCGTACGGCCGAGTTTGCGGCCCAGCGCCTCGGCGATGATCGCCGGGGCCCGGCCCCGCGGCTGCTGCCCGCGCAGCCAGCGCGCCACCGACGTCTTGTCGTAGCGCAGGTCGAGGCCGTGTTCGGCCCCGCACATGTTGACGCGACGGGCGAGGCCGGCGTTGGAACATCCGGCTTCCTGGATGAGCGCCTGGAGCCGTTCGTTCGGCTGCCGGGCGACGAGCGGCCTTGCGGCCATGGCGTACCCCCTGTGGCTGCGGTGCCTGCCCACACACCGAGTTGACGTGTCTTCCGCGGCCGGACCCCCTCGCGTCCCGGCGACGGGATCCGGCCGTGAAGATCAATGCCCCGCCGACCAGGCGAAAATGCGAGGCATGTGAGGATTGCCGGGGTTACGGCTGCTGCCGGCCCCCCTCCTGGCTACCCAGCCCCGGCCCCGGATCCTCCTGCGCGCCCCCGCACATGCACCCATGCGCCCCGGCCACCTGGCCGGTGCTCCTCCCCGCGCACGTCGGAGGGCGTAACCCCTGGTGACAACCGGAGTTGTGTTCATCGTGGAAGAGACGATCGCCGGCCCCGAAGCCGCTCAGATCCCGAAGCAGCGCGGGGAAACGCTGCTGGACACCGCCGTCCGCTACGCCGAGGAGCGCCACTGGGACGTCTTCCCCGGCACCTGGCTCGAAGCGGTCGCCGGAAGGCAGCGCTGCTCCTGCGGTGACGCGGCGTGTCCGGCACCCGGGGCGCACCCGGCGCGTCCGGACTGGGCGACGCAGGCGACGGGCAGCGCGACGGTCGCACGGCGGATGTGGCAGAAGCATCCGGTGGCGTCGATCCTGCTGCCCACGGGACGGACCTTCGACGCGATCTCCGTGCCCGAGACGGCGGGGTTCCTGGCGCTCGCGCGCATGGAGCGGATGGAGCTGACGCTGGGGCCGGTGACGCTCACGCCGGACCGGCGGATGGAGTTCTTCGTGCTGCCGGGGGCCTCGGTGAAGGTGCCGGAGATGGTGCGCAAGCTCGGGTGGTCGGTGGCGTCGCTGGATCTGACGGTGCTGGGCGAGGGTGCGTATGTGGCTGCGCCGCCCACGCGGTTCGGGTCGCGGGGGGCCGTGCAGTGGGCCTGCCGGCCGACTCCGGCGAATCGGTGGCTGCCGGACGCGGAGGAGTTGATCTCGCCGTTGGCCTATGCGTGTGGGCGGGACCGGTAACGCCGTCTCGTCTGCCTGGTCGCCGATTCGCGGCGGCTGCGGGTCCGTCGTGGCCGAGCGCGCCGTTCCCCGCGCCCCTTCGGGGCACACCTGCGCGTGCGGGTGGGATCGACAGCGCCCATCCGTCTGCCCGGTCGCCGATGCGCGGCGGCTGCGGGTCCGTCGTGGCCGAGCGCGCCGTTCCCCGCGCCCCTTCGGGGCACACCTATGCGTGCGGGTGGGATCGACAGCGCCCTTCCGTCTGCCTGGTCGCCGATGCGCGGCGGCTGCGGGCCCGTCGTGGCCGAGCGCGCCGTTCCCCGCGCCCTCGGATGCGAGGCGACGGAGATGGTTGAGCCGGTCTCGCCGTTGGCCTGTGCGTGCGGGTGGGATCGGTGAGCGCCCTCTCGTCTGCCCGGTTGCGGTTCCGTGGCGGCCGCGGGCTGCGTTCGGTTGCTCGCGCCGTTCCCCGCGCCCCTTGAGGTCCGCTTCTCCACCGTAGGGTTCGGGGTGACGGAGGGAGTCGCGGTGGGACACAGTGCTGTGCGGGTGCGGGGGCTCTGGAAGCGGTTCGGGGAGCAGGTCGCCGTCGCCGGGGTCGATCTCGATCTGCCCGCGGGCCGGTTCATCGGGCTCGTCGGGCCGAACGGGGCCGGGAAGACCACCACGTTGTCCATGGTGACCGGGCTGCTCAGACCCGACCAGGGGACCGTCGAGGTGGTCGGGCACGACGTGTGGCGCGACCCCGTCGAGGTGAAGGCCCGCATCGGCGTGCTGCCCGAGGGGCTGCGGCTGTTCGAGCGGCTGTCCGGGCGGGAACTGCTCGCCTACACCGGGCGGTTGCGCGGACTGCCCGGCGCCGAGGTCGACAGACGGGCCACGCAACTCCTCGACGTCCTCGACCTGGCCGGCGCCCAGCACAAGCTCGTCGTCGACTACTCGACCGGCATGCGCAAGAAGATCGGCTTGGCCACCGCTCTCCTCCACAATCCCGAAGTGCTCTTCCTGGACGAGCCGTTCGAGGGCGTCGACCCCGTCTCCGCCCAGACCATCCGGGGCGTGCTGGAGCGGTACACCGCCTCCGGCGCCACCGTGGTGTTCTCCTCGCACGTCATGGAGCTGGTCGAGTCGCTGTGCGACTGGGTCGCGGTGCTGGCCGCCGGGCGGATCCGGGCCACCGGCACCCTCGCCGAGGTGCGCGGGGACGCGCCCTCGCTGCAGCAGGCGTTCCTCGAACTCGTCGGCGCGCGGGGCCGGGACGCCGGGTCCGACCTGGACTGGCTGGGCGGCGGATCGCGGTGAGCGCCCCCGCGATCACCCCCGTCTTCGTACGGCTGAAGCTGTCGCTGCTGCGCAACGGGCTGCGGCGGTCCGGCGGCCGGAAGGCCGCCTACGTCGCGTCGGCCGTCGGCGCCCTGCTGCTGGCCGTGCTCCAGACGCTCGGCCTGGTCGCGCTGCGCGGGCACGCGCACGTCGAGTCGCTGGCCGTGCTGGCGGTGGCGGTGCTGGGCCTCGGCTGGGCCGTGATGCCGCTGTTCTTCCCCGGCGGGGACGAGACGCTCGACGCCACCCGGCTGGTGATGCTGCCGCTGCGGCCCCGGCCGCTGGTCCGGGCCCTGCTCGCTGCCTCGCTGGTCGGCATCGGGCCGCTGTTCACGCTGTGCCTGCTGGCCGGTTCGGTGCTCGCGGTGGCCCGGGGCGCGGCGGCGTTCGCGGTGGGTGTCCTCGCGGTCGCCCTGGCGCTGCTGGTGTGCGTGGCCGTGGCACGGGCCGTCGCCGCGGCCAACGTACGGCTGCTGACCAGCCGCAAGGGGCGGGACCTCGCGGTGCTGAGCGGGCTGGTCGTCGCGATCGGCGCGCAGATCGTCAACTTCGGTGTCCAGCGGCTCGGTTCCTCGGGGCTGGGCGAGCTGGCCCCGCTCGGGGACGTGCTGATGTGGGTGCCGCCCGCCTCGGCCGTCGGCGCCGTGCACGCCGTCGGCGAGGGGGCGTACGGCGTCGCCGCCGCGCAACTGGCGCTGACCGCCGCGGCGCTGGCGGTGGCGCTCGCGGTGTGGTCGCGGCACCTGACCCGGCTGATGACCGCGCCCGACGGATCCACCCTGGCCGGCACCGAGTCGGCCGCCCGTGAGCGCAGGGCCTCCGGGCTCGCCCGGCTGCTGCCCCCGGGCCGCACGGGCACGGTCATGGAGCGCGGCCTGCGCTATGTGTGGCGCGACCCGAAGCTCAAGGCGGCCTGGGTGACCTCGCTGGCCATCGGTCTGATCGTGCCGGTGTTCAACGCCTGGCAGGGCACCGGGTCGGTGTACTTCGCGTGCTTCGCCGCCGGGATGCTCGGCATCCAGATGTACAACCAGTTCGGGCAGGACGGCTCCGCGTTCTGGATGGTCGCGATGACGATCTCCTCGACCCGGGACGCCTGCGCCGAGCTGCGCGCGCGGGCGTACGCCCTGCTGCTGATCACGCTGCCGTACGCCGCGCTCGTGACGGTCGTGACGACCGCGATGCTCGGCGACTGGCGGCGGCTGCCCGAGGCGCTCGGGCTGTCCTTCGCGCTGCTCGGCGCGATGCTCGCCACCGGGGCGTGGACGTCGGCCCGGTTCCCGTACTCCATCCCGCAGGAGGGCTACAAGAACGTCGCCCCCGGGCAGACCGGGCTCGCCTGGATCTCGGTCTTCGGCGGGATGATGGCCGCCGCCCTGCTGTGCGCGCCCGTCATCGCGCTCACGATCTGGCTGAACCTGAGCGCCGGCGGCGCCCGCCTCGCGTGGCTGCTGCTGCCCGTGGGGACCGGCTACGGGGCGGTGCTGACGGTGGCGGGGCTGCGGCTGGCCGCCCCGCGCACCGCCCGGCGGCTGCCGGAGATCCTCGGGGCGGTCAGCAAGGGGTGAGGCGGGCGGCGCCTCAGCCGTGGTCGAGCGAGTCCAGGAACGGTTCGATGGCCGCGCGCCAGGCCTCCGGCTGGTCGTAGTGCACGAGGTGGCCGGCGTCGGCGACCTCGGCGTACTGGCCGCGGGGCAGGACGCGGACCATCTCCTGGGCCTCGGCGCGGCCCAGTTCGCCGTCCAGACCGCGCACGACCAGGGCGGGGCACCGGACCTGCGCCAGTTCCTCCCAGTGCGCGTCGTACACCCAGGTCTCGCGGGAGCGCAGCATCTGCTCCGGGTCGAAGACCGGGCGCCAGCCGTCCGGGGACTCGGCCATCACCTCGGCGTAGAACTCGCCGCGGGACGGATTGGGCCGCTCCACCCAGGGGTCGTCCTCGCCGAACCACTTGCGGACGTCGGCGAGCGTGGCGAAGGGCAGCGGCCAGGACTTGAACCACTGGTCCCACTCGCGCTGCGAGGCGGCGCCGAGCGCGGAGGCCCGCATGTCGCAGATGATCAGCCCGCGGACCAGGTCGGGGCGCCGGGCGGCGAGCTGCCAGGACGTCAGGGCGCCCATGGCGTGGCCGATGAGCACGACCGGGGCGAGACCGAGCTGTTCGAGGGCGGACTCGGCGTCGTCGACGTAGGCGTCGCGCGTGAAGGCGCCCTGCGGGGGCTTGTCGCTGCGGCCGTGGCCGCGCTGGTCGAGGGCGACCGCGCGGTACCGGCCGGAGAGCCACCGGGCGGTGGGCGCCCAGTGCGAGGCGCGGCCCATGAGCCCGTGCAGTAACAGCACGCCGGGGGATCCGTCCGGTGCGGCGGGAGCGCCGGGCGCGTCCTCGGCCTGCCGCGCCGGTGCGTCGTGCGCCGCGTGCGCCGGATCGGGCTTGGGCGGGTCGCCGAACTCCCAGGCCGCGAGGCGTACGCCGCCCGTCCCGGTCACGTCGATGCGTCGCGCCATGTCCTGGCACCCCCCAAGCTTCGCGCGGACCGCGGCCGCTGCGGCCGGTCGGTCCTGTGATCCGTGTGCTGCCGGCTGTGCCTGTCGTGCTGTGTCCGCAGACTATCGAATGCGCTTTCGAAGATGCCGTTCTCGCCCGCAACACCCCTCGTTCGAGTGACCGCTCTCGGGGATTGATCGCCGTCGCCGCGGGGAGATCTTCAGCGGGGGGCGGACCGCTCGGGGAAACCGGTCCGCGGGGAATGACCCTGAGAGCTCGGGGCTCCGGGTCAGCACAGGGGAGGACAGGCCCCGGCGCCGCACGGCGCCGGGGCCCTCGACATCCGAACGGCACATCCTCCCGCCCCCTCCCCGGCCGGGCGGCATCGCTGCCGAGCCACGGCCCAGAGCCCCTCAGGTCATATGCCTCACGCGACAGCGTCGCACGGGAAGCCCTTGAGCGCTGCCATTCGACGGACTGGACCCCGCACGCGGTACGGATCACGCCAATGCCGCAAGCGCCCCTTCCGGAGCGGCAGTTGCCACCGGCGCGCGGTGACCGGCCCGGCCGGTCCGGCCGCGGCTCAGGGCTTGGCCACGAACACGTGCGAGGCGACGTCCGACTCCAGCTCGGCCGCCTCGCCGCCGCTGCCCACCAGCACACCGCCCGCCGACTCCGTCACGCTCACCACCGAGCCGGGCTGCACGCCCGCCCGCCGCAGCGTGTACATCAGCTGCGCGTCCGTCTGGATCGGCTCACCGATGCGGCGCACCACGACCGTCTTGCCCTCGGCGCCCGGGTCGAGGCTGGCCAGCGACACCATGCCCTCGTCCAGGAACGGGTCGGCCCCGTCCTTCTCGCCGAGCTCCTCCAGACCCGGGATCGGGTTCCCGTACGGCGACTCCGTCGGGTGGCGCAGCAGCTCCAGCACGCGGCGCTCCACGGCCTCGCTCATCACGTGCTCCCAGCGGCACGCCTCGGCGTGGACCTGCTCCCACTCCAGACCGATCACGTCGACCAGCAGGCACTCGGCGAGGCGGTGCTTGCGCATCACGCGCGTGGCCAGCCGGCGCCCCTCGTCCGTGAGCTCCAGATGCCGGTCGCTGGCCACGGACACCAGGCCGTCCCGCTCCATCCGGGCCACGGTCTGGCTGACCGTCGGCCCGCTCTGGTCGAGCCGCTCGGCGATACGGGCGCGCATGGGGACCACACCCTCTTCCTCCAGCTCGAGGATGGTGCGGAGATACATCTCCGTGGTGTCGATCAGTCCGGACATACGTGCCCCTCGATGAGATCTGCCGGAGGCTGGACGGCTCACCGGCGCGTGCGCTGGCCCTGCACTCAATTCTGCCGGATACCACCGACAACCGTGCCGTCGGCGGAAGGGCGCGGGATCGCACGCCTCCGGAGAAGAGTACGGACCTTTCCCTCACCCCCTTTCCGGCGCTCGGGGCGCGACGCGCACGGCCGTATTGACACCGCACTGGTCCAGACCGCACCGTGATGCGCGGCACACGCCGCCGAGAGAAGCCCGAGGGGACCCCGTATGAGCGACCGCACGCCGGCCGGCCAGTTCCTCGACGCCGCGATCGAGCTGCTGCGGCGGGTGCGCGACGAGGAGGCCGACAGCATCGCGGCGGCCGGCGCGCTCCTCGCCGACACCGTCGCCGACGGCGGCCGTCTCTTCGCCTTCGGGGCCGGGCACTCCTCCCTCGCCGCGCAGGACCTCGTCTACCGGGCCGGCGGTCTGGCCCTGATGAACCTGCTCGCCGTGCCGGGCGTGGTCGGCGTCGACGTCATGCCCGCGCCCCTCGGCTCCGCCCTGGAACGCGTCGACGGCCTGGCGAGCGCCGTCCTCGACAGCTCCCCGCTGCGCGCGGGAGACGCGCTGCTGATCATCTCCCTGTCGGGGCGCAACGCCCTCCCCGTGGAGATGGCCCTGAGCGCCCGCGCGCTCGGCGTCAAGGTCATCGGCGTGACCTCGGTGGCGTACGCCTCGGAGACGACGTCCCGGCACAGCTCGGGCACGTACCTCAAGGACCACTGCGACCTCGTGCTGGACTCCAAGATCGCCGTCGGGGACGCGGAACTCACCCACGACAAGGTCCCCGCCCCCTTCGCCCCGGCGTCCACGGTCGTCACCTCGGCGCTCCTCCAGGCCGTGATGGCCACGACCGCAGCGACCCTCGCCGACCGGGGCGTCGAACCGCCGCTGCTGCGCTCCGGGAACGTCGACGGCGGGCACGACTGGAACGCCCGCGTGATGGAGCGGTACGGCGACCGGATCTTCTACCGGTACTGAGCCGGAGCCCGGCCGGGGCTCCTCACCCTCCGTCCCACCGGCGCTGACGGGCCCCCGCCGCAGTCACTGCCCGTCCGGCAGCCCCGCCAGGTCCAGCGCCGCGGCGATGCGCACCGCCACGTCCTCCGCGTACACCGCGTCGGACCGCTCGAACGCGCTGCGGCCGGCCCCCCGCAGGAACGTCACCACGCCCAGCGTCCGGCCCCGGCTGCGCAGCACCGCGCACAGCGCGTGCACCGCGTCCGGCGGCCACTGCCGGGCCAGCGCCCACACGCGCGCCTCCTCCGGCCGCACCTGCCCCGCGCTCGCCCGCAGCGCCCCGACCCGCTCCACGCACTGCAGGGCCGGATGCCCCTCCGGATAGCGCACGGGCAGACCCGACCCGCCGGCCGGACCGCTGGGCCCCGGCGCACCGGCGGGCGTCGCCGCCACCCGCACCAGCCGCACCGCCTGCCCGGCCTCCCCGTCCACCGGCGCACCGCCGGTCACCCGGTCGATCAGCGCGTGGTCCGCGAACCCGGCCAGGGCGAAGTCCAGGTGCACCGTCGCCGCCTCCGCCGGGTCCTCGCACTCCGCGGCCGCCCGCGACGCCCGGTGCAACTGCTGCATCCGGAACCGCAGCAGCGACGCCTCCTGCTCGGCCTGCTTCGCCTCGGTCACGTCCTGGAACAGCCAGCCCACGCCCAGCGGCACCGGCTCCTCCGCCAGCGGCGACGCCAGCCGCAGGAAGCCGCTGCGCCAGCACCGGCGCCGCTCCCCCTCCGGCGTGCGCACGCTCACCCACACCTCGGCCGGCGCGGGCGGCGCGCCCTCCGCCAGCACGTGCTGCAGCGCGGACTCCAGCTCCTCCACACCCTGCGACAGCAGCTCCCCGAGCGGCCGTCCCAGCACCGACGTACGCCCCAGGCCCAGCGCCCGTGCCGCGTGCGCGTTGACCACGGCCGGGCGCAGGTCCACGTCCACCAGCACGACACCCCAGCCGGCGTCCTCGAACAGCGCCTCGCTGAGCGCGATCGACCGCTCCAGGTCGATCTGCGCGTGCACCTCGCTGAACGCGCAGTAGACACCGGCCGGCTTGCCGTCGGGTCCCCGCACGGCCGCCGACTGCGTCCGCACCAGCACCCGCCCGCCGTCCTTCGTCAGCAGCGCGAACTCGTGCACCTGCCGGCCCGGGGCCCGCATCGCCGACAGCAGCCGTCCCTCGACCTCCTCGGCGTCCGCGCTGCGCACGGCCCACCCGGCCAGTCCCCGGCGGCCCACCGCCTCCTCGGGGCTCCAGCCCAGGATCCGCTCGGCCTCGCGGTTCCAGTGCGTGACGACCCCGTCGGCGTCGAAGGCGCAGAGCGCCGCGTCCATGCCGTCGAGCAGCGCGGCCAGCAGATCCGAACCGTCCGAACCGTCCCGGCCGGGTTCGTCCGGCCCCAGCTCGTCGGTGGTCCCACTACGCCGGGAAGCACTCACCTGGACCCCCTGCAGGCTGTGTCCGCACGCACGGCACATCGGTTCGCCGCGTGCGTTCATTCAACTGGAACGTGACTCAGCGCACACCGAGTTCCCACACCATGGACAGAATCGTTGTACGCGGGCAATCCCCACGTCAACGCCCCGGGGCCGCGCCGCTCCCCCGGCGGGCCTCCACCTCCATCTCGATCCGCATCCGCGGGTCCGCCAGCCCGCACACCATCATGGTCGCGGCCGGCAGCACCTCGCCGAAGCACTCCCGCAGCACCGGCCAGCACGGCTCGAAGTCCTCCCGCTCCGGCAGCAGGTAGCGCACCCGCACCACGTCCGCGAACGACGCCCCCGCCTCCGCCAGCGCCGCCCCCACGTTCCGCAGGCACTGCCGGGCCTGCTCCACCACGTCCTCGGAGATCGTCATGTCGGTGTAGTCGAACCCCGTCGTCCCCGACACGTGGACCCGGTCGCCGTCCACCACGGCCCGGGCGTACCCGATCCGCTCCTCGAACACCGAACCGCTGAGAATCGCCCGCCGCTGCTCCGTCATGGGCCGAACGCTAGACCGGCACCGCCGGTTTCCGGAGGAAAAACAGTTGAGCGACCGGCGGGGGGCTCCCTAGGCTGGCAAGCACTTCAGAAGGGAGGTGGTTCGGCAGATGTATGCATACCGGACGGAAGAGGTGGCTGCGGGCTAGCGGCCCGTCACCACGCTCAGTGCGGTGCCGGACCAGCGCGTGATCGAAGCGCGCAGCCGGCCCAATCCCAGGCAGTCACCCGACCCGCGAGTCGCCGGTACGTCCGGCCGGCTCCTCCCCAGGAGGAACCAGACTCGCGGGTCGTCTGCGTCTCCGGGGGGATTTCGGTGGGTGGATGGCGTGACGACCGGGTCGGCAGCGCCCTGCGGGGTGAGAACCCGACGGTGCTGCGCCGGCTGGACGCCGGGTTCGCGGTGATCGGCGACGTCCAGTTCCTGCCCGGCTACGCGGTGCTCCTGACCGACGACCCCGCGGTGCGGCGGCTGTCGGAGCTGCCGCGGAGCCGCCGTCTGGCGTTCCTGGCCGACATGGACCGCCTCGGGGAGGCCGTCGAGCGGGCGTGCCGCCGGGTGGAGTCCGGGTTCCGGCGGGTCAACCTGGAGATCCTGGGCAACACCGACGGGTTCCTGCACGCGCACGTGTGGCCGCGCTACGGCTGGGAGCCGGAGGATCTCGTACGGCGGCCCGTGTGGGTCTACCCGCGGGCGATGTGGAGCGAGGCGCGGTACGCCCTCGGGCCGCGGCACGAGCCGTTGCGGGAGGCCCTCGGCGAGGAGCTGGACCGGCTCGGGGGTGAGACGCGGGCGGCCCCACCCGGGGGCGGGTGAGGCCGTGGCGTGGTGAGGCGAAAGGGGTCAGTGGGCGATGTCCTCGTAGCCCTCGATCTCGCGCGGGTCGCGGCTGCCCGGGCCCGTGTAGCGGGCCGAGGGGCGGACCAGGCGGCCCGTGCGCTTCTGCTCCAGGATGTGGGCCGACCACCCGGCCGTCCGGGCGCAGGTGAACATGGACGTGAACATGTGCGCGGGCACCTCGGCGAAGTCCAGGACGATCGCCGCCCAGAACTCGACGTTGGTGGCGAGGACGCGGTCGGGGCGGCGGGCGTGCAGCTCCGCCAGGGCCGCCTTCTCCAGGGCCTCGGCGACCTCGAAGCGGGGCGCTCCCAGCTCGCGGGCGGTGCGGCGCAGGACCCGGGCGCGGGGGTCCTCGGCGCGGTAGACGCGGTGGCCGAAGCCCATCAGGCGCTCGCCCTTGTCGAGGGTCCTCTTGACGTACGCCTCGGCGTCGCCGGTGCGCTCGATCTCCTCGATCATGTGCAGCACCCGGGAGGGGGCGCCGCCGTGGAGGGGGCCCGACATGGCGCCCACCGCTCCCGACAGGGCCGCCGCCACGTCCGCGCCGGTCGAGGCGATGACCCGGGCGGTGAACGTGGAGGCGTTCATGCCGTGCTCGGCGGCGCTCGTCCAGTAAGCGTCCACCGCCGCCACGTGCTTGGGGTCCGGCTCGCCCCGCCAGCGGATCATGAAGCGTTCGACGACGGAGTGGGCCTTGTCGATCTCACGCTGCGGCACCATGGGCAGGCCCTGGCCGCGGGCCGACTGGGCGACGTAGGACAGGGCCATGACGGCCGCCCGGGCCAGGTCGTCGCGGGCCTCCTCGGCATCGATGTCCAGGAGCGGTTTCATGCCCCACACCGGCGCCAGCATCGCCAGGGCGGACTGCACGTCGACGCGGATGTCGCCGGAGTGGACGGGGATGGGGAACGGCTCGGCGGGCGGCAGGCCGGGGTTGAAGGCGCCGTCGACGAGCAGGCCCCAGACGTTGCCGAACGAGACGTGGCCGACGAGGTCCTCGATGTCGACGCCCCGGTACCGGAGTGCGCCGCCCTCCTTGTCCGGTTCGGCGATCTCCGTCTCGAACGCGATGACTCCCTCGAGCCCGGGTACGAAGTCGGACATCAGGCGGCTCCTCGTGAGGTAAGTGACAGATGGTGTTGTGGGGTGGGACGTACGAACCATGTGTCGGTCGGCTTGCGCGGCGGGCGGCCGTCCACTGCGATCCACGGTCGTGTGCGGCGACTCGCGGTCCCGGACGGCTGCCCCTGTGATGCCCCGTACGGCTGGCGGTCACCCAACCGGAACGGCACGGAAACGATATCCCCGAGTGCCACCCTTGGGGAGAGTTCACGGCACTCAGTGCCACTCAGTGACGAAGGACACCGTCCGTACGGCAAGATGACCGGGTGACCGACCGCGACGCCGCCCCCTTCGACCTGGCCTCCATGCGCAAGCACTACCGGGCCGAGGGTCTCTCCGACAACGAGCTGGCCGCCACGCCCGTCGAGCAGTTCGCGCGCTGGTTCAAGCAGGCCGCGACCGACGGCGGGCTGTTCGAGCCGAACGCCATGATCGTGTCGACGGCCGACGCCGAGGGACGGCCCAGCTCCCGCACGGTGCTGCTGAAGCACTTCGACGAGCACGGCTTCGTCTTCTACACGAACTACGACTCCCGCAAGGCGCGCGACCTCGCGGAGAACCCGTACATCTCGCTGCTCTTCCCGTGGCATGGGATGGCCCGGCAGGTCATCGTGACCGGGGTCGCGCGGCGGACCGGCCGGGACGAGACGGCGGCGTACTTCCGCACCCGGCCGCACGGCTCCCAGCTGGGGGCGTGGGCCAGCGCCCAGTCGTCCGTGATCTCCACGCGCGCCGACCTCGACGTGGCGTACGCCGAGCTGGCCGAGCGCTACCCCGAGGGCGAGCAGGTGCCGGTGCCGCCGCACTGGGGCGGCTTCCGCGTGGCGCCGCAGGCGGTGGAGTTCTGGCAGGGCCGCGAGAACCGCCTGCACGACCGGCTGCGCTACGTGGAGCAGCACGACGGCAGCTGGCGGGTGGAGCGGCTCAGTCCGTGACGGGACCGGGCCTCAGACCTTCCCCCACACGTACGCCGTCCGATGACCGCCGAGCAGGGCGGTCAGGCGAGCGCGGAAGCCGTCGGTGAGCTCGGGCCGGTTCCAGAGCCCGCTCTCGCCGTCCAGGGGCGTCGACGACCGTCTGGAAGTGATCACCCATGGCGGAACCGTAGCCGCCGGCCCGGACGGGGGGCTCAGCCCAGCGCTTCCTCCAGGAGCCCCGCCCACTGGGCCACCACCCGTTCCCGCCGGGCCGCGTCGTCCGTGAGGAGGTTGGCCAGGCCCAGGCCGCGGGCCATGTCGAGCAGGCCCTGGACCGTTTCGCGGACCCCGGGGACGGACTCGTCGGCGGCGAGGAGCTCTACGGCGATGCGGTGGGTCTCGCGGCCGACGCGGGATTCGAGCTCGGTGACGCGGGGGCGGAGCTGCTCCTCGTTGGAGGCGGCGACCCAGAGGTGGAGGGCGGAGCGGAACAGCGGGCCGGTGTAGAGGTCGACCAGGGCGGCGACGACGGCGTGGCGGTCACCGGCGGCGCCCTCGGGGAACAGGGCGCGCAGGGCGGTGGAGCGTTCCTCGGCGACGTACTCGACGGCGGCGGTGAAGAGGTCCTCGCGGGTCGGGAAGTGGTGCTGGGCGGCGCCGCGGGAGACGCCGGCGCGCTCGGCGACGACCGCCACGGTGGATCCCGCCCAGCCGTGTTCGGCCAGGCAGGACACGGCGGCTTCCAGGAGCCGCTGCCGGGTGGCCCGGCTGCGGTCCTGCTTGGGGACTCTCTCCGCACGGTCGATCGTGCTCACACCACCCATGCCGGATCCCGTCGTTCGAGGAAGGCCGTCATCCCCTCGCGTGCCTGCGGGGAGGAGAACAGCCGGGCCGAGAGCGCGGTCAGGTGGGCCGCGTCCCGGTCGAAGGCTTCCAGCACCCTAGCCGTGAGCAGCCGTTTCGTCTCGGCCAGGGCCTCGGGAGCACAGGCGCGCAGGCCGTCGAGGATGGGCGCGAGGGCCGTGTCGACATCGTCGGCGTACGCGCTGAGCAGGCCTGTCGCGGTCGCCGCCACGGCGTCGAAGCGTTCGCCGGTGAGGTACCAGCGCGACAGGGCGCGCGGATCGGCGCGGGGCAGCAGCGGCAGGGAGATGACCGCGGGGGCCACGCCGATGCGGACCTCGGTGAAGGCGAAGGTGGCCTGCGTGGAGGCGGCCGCGATGTCGCAGGCGGCGAGCAGGCCGAGACCGCCCGCGCGGACGTGGCCCGTGACGCGGCCCACGACCGGCTTGGGCAGGTCGACGATCTGCCGGAGCAGGGCGACCAGCGCCTCGGGCCGCGGCGGGTCCTTCAGGTCCGCGCCCGCGCTGAAGGTGTTCCCGGTGTGCGTGAGGACGACCGCGCGGACCTCGCCGTCCTCGCCGGCGTCGGCGAGGGCGCCGGACAGTTCGGCGACGAGGGCCGCCGACAGGGCGTTGCGGCTGGCCGGTGAGTCGAGGGTCAGCGTTTCGACGGCACGCGCGCGTGTGCGGGTCACGAGGGTCATGCGCTCTCCCTGAGCCGGCGGCGGAGGATCTTGCCGGAGGCCGCGCGGGGGACGCCGTCGATGAAGGTGACGCGGCGTACGCGCTTGTAGGGGGCCACGCGTTCGGCGACGTACAGCATGATCTCCGTCGCGGTGAGGCCGGTGGCGGACGGCTGGCGGACCACGTGGGCGTGCGGGACCTCGTTGCCGTCGTCGTCGCGGGTGCCGATGACGGCGGCGTCGGCGATGCCGGGGTGCGTGAGCAGCAGCGCCTCCAGTTCGGCCGGGGCGACCTGGAAGCCCTTGTACTTGATGAGCTCCTTGACCCGGTCCACGACGAACAGCCAGCCGTCCTCGTCCACGTGGCCGACGTCCCCGGTGTGCAGCCAGCCGTCGCCGTCGATCATCGCGGCGGTGGCGTCGGGGCGGCCCAGGTAGCCCTTCATGATCTGCGGGCCGCGGATGAGGATCTCGCCGGACGTGCCGGCGGGGAGGTCGTGGGAGGGGTCGTCGAGGGAGACGACGCGCATCTCGGTGCCGGCGACGAGCTTGCCGACGGTGCCGGGCGGGGCGTCGCGCATGGCGTCCAGGGGCACCACGTGCGTGCCGGGCGAGAGTTCCGTCATGCCGTAGGCCTGGCCCACGGGCGGCAGGCCCAGGCGCGCGGAGCAGGCGGCGGCCAGCCGGGCGTCCAGGGGCGCGGCGGCGCTGATCATGTACGTCAGGGACGACAGGTCGTACCGCGCGACGGCCGGGTGCTTGGCGAGGGCGAGCACGATCGGCGGGGCGACGTACAGCGCGGTGATGCGGTGGTTCTGGATGGCCGCGAGGAACTGCTCGAGGTCGAAGCGGGGCAGCACGACGACCGTGGCGCCCTGCCGCAGGGGCGCGTTCATCAGGGCGGTGAGGCCGTAGATGTGGAAGAACGGCAGGACCGCCAGGACGCGTTCTCCGGGGCCCGCGGGGACCGCCGGGTGGAGCTGGGCGAGGTTGGTGGCGATCTGCCGGTGGGTGAGCATCACGCCCTTGGGGGTGCCGGTCGTCCCGGAGGAGTACGGCAGGGCGGCGACGTCCTCGGCGGGGTCGATCGCGACGTGCGGCTCGGGGGCGGTGGTGGCGAGCATGTCGATCAGGGAGCGGTGTCCGGCCGCGCTGTCGCAGACGAAGATCTCCCGGACGCCGCCGGCGAGTTCGGCGGCCCGGCGGGCGGTGCCGAGCAGGGGCGAGACGGTGACGATCCAGCGGGCCGCGCAGTCCTTCAGCTGCTTGGCGAACTCCTCGGCGGTGGCGAGCGGGTGCACGGTGGTGACGGTGGCACCCGCGCGCGTGGCGGCGTAGAACGCGGTCGGGAAGGCGATGGTGTTGGGGCTGTGCAGGGCGAGGACGTCGCCCTTGCGGACACCGGCCTCGGCGAGGGCGGCGGCGACGCGCCGGTGGAACCGGTCCACCTGCTCGTACGAGAGGGTGGTGCCGTCGGTGCCGTCGATGAGCGCCGGGGTGCCGCCGAACTCGGCGGCCCGGGCCAGGACGGCGTCGTGGATGGGCAGGTCGACGGGCGGGACGTCTGCGTACTCGCTGCGGAACATGGCGGGTTCCTCCTCGCGGCGCGGGCCGTCTCAGTACGACTTGGGCAGGCCCAGGGTCTGGTGGGAGACGTAGTTGAGGATCATCTCCCGGCTCACCGGGGCGATACGGGACACGCGTGCGGCCGTGATCAGCCGGGCCAGGCCGTACTCGCGGGTGAGGCCGTTGCCGCCGAGGGTGTGCACGGCCTGGTCGACGGCCTTCACGCAGGCCTCGGCGGCGGCGTACTTGGCCATGTTGGCGGCCTCTCCGGCGCCGGCGTCGTCGCCCGCGTCGTAGAGGGCGGCGGCCTTCTGCATCATCAGGCGGGCCAGTTCCAGGTCGATGTGGGCCTGGGCGAGGGGGTGGGCGATGGCCTGGTGGGCGCCGATGGGGGCGTTCCAGACGGTGCGTTCGCGGGCGTACTCGACGGCTTTGGCCACGGCGTGGCGGCCCATGCCGATCGCGAAGGCGGCGGTCATGATGCGCTCGGGGTTGAGACCGGCGAACAGCTGCAGCAGTCCGGCGTCCTCGTCGCCGACGAGCGCGTCGGCGGGCAGGCGCACCTCGTCCAGGACCAGCTCGAACTGCTTTTCCGCGGCGCTCAGTTCCATGTCGATGGGGCTGCGGGCGAAGCCGGGGGTGTCGCGCGGGACGATGAACAGGCAGGGCTTGAGGCGGCCGGTGCGGGCGTCCTCGGTGCGGCCGACGATGAGGGTGGCGTCCGCGATGTCGACGCCGGAGACGAAGACCTTGCGGCCGGTGAGGATCCAGTCGCCGGTGTCCTGGTCGCGGCGGGCGGTGGTGGTGATGCGGTGGCTGTTGGAGCCGGCGTCGGGTTCGGTGATGCCGAAGGCCATCCGGCGGGTGCCGTCGGACAGGCCGGGGAGCCAGGTCTCCTTCTGGGCGTCGGTGCCGAAGCGGGCTATCACCGTGCCGCAGATGGCCGGTGAGACCACCAGCATCAGGAGGGGGCAGCCGGCGGCGCCGAGTTCCTCCAGGACGATGGAGAGTTCGCCGATGCCGCCGCCTCCGCCGCCGTGCTCCTCGGGCAGGTTGACGCCGAGGTAGCCGAGTTTTCCGGCCTCGGACCAGAGGTGGTCGGTGTCCTCCGCGCCGCCGTGGCGTCTGCCCAGCGCGGCGACGGCTGCACGCAGTGCCTTGTGCTCTTCGGTGTCCATCGGTGTCCTTTCGGGTGCGGGCCGTAGGTGGTTGCTCGCGCGGTTCCCCGCGCCCCTTCACCCCTCCTGCACGACCGCCAGC
Organism: Streptomyces sp. NPDC006624; assembly: GCF_040611555.1. NCBI lineage: Bacteria > Bacillati > Actinomycetota > Actinomycetes > Kitasatosporales > Streptomycetaceae > Streptomyces > Streptomyces sp. NPDC006624. The sequence goes on from NZ_JBEXOM010000006.1 coordinate 216,968, forward strand.
AACATCCCCGGCTCCACTTGCTGACCGGGCGTGACCGGCAGCGAGGTCAGTGTTCCGGTCACCGGTGCGGTGATCTTGTGCTGCATCTTCATCGCCTCCAGCCAGAGCAGGGGCTCGCCGGCCTTGACCGGTGCTCCCGCCGTGAGGCCGTCGGCGACGCGGACGACGGTGCCCGGCATGGGTGCCAGGAGGGAGCCGGGGGCGTGCTGCGCGGTGGGGTCGGGGAAGCGGGGCAGGGCCGTCAGGGCGGTGGTGTTGACGTACACCCGGTCGCCGTGGCGGGAGACCTCGAACCGGCGCTGCACGCCGTCCGCTTCGAGGATCACCAGCCGCGCGTCGGCGTGCACCACCCGCACCCCGTCCGCCTCCAGGCCGTGGCGGGTGTGCCGGTAGCGGGCCTCGATCTCCTCGCCCGCCATCAGGTAGCGCTTGGTCTGCGGCTGGGAGGGGACGTTGCGCCAGCCGCCGAAGCCGGGGCGCGAGCGGGCGTGGGCGTCGGCCAGGGCGGCGGCCAGCGGCGCCAGCGGGTCGGGGTCCGGCTCGGTCAGCTCCGCGAGGTGGCGGTCGTAGAAGCCGGTGTCCATGCGGGCGGCGGTGAACTCCGGGTGGCGCAGGGAACGCACGAGGAGGTCGCGGTTGGTGACGGGGCCGTGGATCCGGGCCCGTTCCAGGGCGGAGGCGAGCTTGCGCAGGGCCTCCGGGCGGGTCGGGGCGTGGGCCACGACCTTGGCGATCATCGGGTCGTAGTGGACGCCGATGGTGTCGCCGTCCGCGTAGCCCGTGTCCAGGCGCACCCCCTCCGGGAACGCGAGGCGGTGCAGGCGACCGGTCTGCGGTGCCCAGCCGCGGGAGGGGTCCTCGGCGTAGAGGCGGGCCTCCACGGCGTGGCCCCGCGCGCGGGGCGGCTCGGGGTCGAGGGCGTGGCCCTCGGCGACGCGGATCTGCTCCGCCACCAGGTCCACGCCGAACACCGCCTCGGTCACCGGGTGCTCGACCTGGAGGCGGGTGTTCATCTCCAGGAAGTGGGCCCTGCCGTCGGCGACGAGGAACTCGACCGTGCCGGCCCCGACGTAGTCGACGGCCCGGGCGGCCCGTACGGCCAGGGCGCACACCTCGGCGTCCAGCGCGCCGGACAGCCCGGGGGCCGGGGCCTCCTCGACCACCTTCTGGTGACGGCGCTGCAGGGAGCAGTCGCGGGTGCCGAGGGTCCGGACCGTGCCGTGGGTGTCGGCGAGGATCTGCACCTCGACGTGGCGGCCGTTCTCCACGTACGGCTCGACGAAGACCTCCCCGTCGCCGAAGGCGCTCGCGGCCTCGGCGCGGGCGGCGGCCAGTTCGGCCTCCAGGTCCGCGAGGTGCCGTACGACCCGCATGCCGCGTCCGCCGCCGCCCGCCGCCGCCTTCACCAGCACGGGCAGGTCCGCCTCGGTGACCTCGGTGAGCGGCTCGATGCCCATGAGCTGCTTGGCGCGGGTCTTGGACGCCATGGCCTCGATGGCCTCCGGCGGCGGGCCGATCCAGATCAGGCCGGCGTCCCGCACGGCCCGGGCGAAGTCCGCGTTCTCGGAGAGGAAGCCGTAGCCGGGGTGCACGGCGTCCGCCCCGGCAGCGACGGCGGCCTTCACGATCAGGTCGCCGCGCAGGTAGGTGTCGGCGGGCGCCTGTCCGGGGAGACGTACGCTCGCGTCGGACACGCGCGTGTGCAGGGCGCCCGCGTCCGCGTCCGAGTGCACGGCGACCGTACGGATGCCCAGGTCACGGCAGGTGCGGAAGACACGGCAGGCGATCTCGCCCCGGTTGGCGACGAGCAGGGTGGAAATCATCTGTTGCCTCACATCCGGAAGACGCCGAAGCCGCCGCGCGCGCCCTCGAAGGGGGCGGTGTGGATCGCGGAGAGGCACAGGCCGAGGACGGTGCGGGTGTCGCGCGGGTCGATGACGCCGTCGTCGTAGAGCCGCCCGGACAGGAACATCGGCAGCGACTCGGACTCGATCTGCTGCTCCACCATGGCGCGCAGCGCCGCGTCCGCCTCCTCGTCGTACGGCTGTCCCTTGGCGGCGGCGGACTGGCGGGCGACGATCGACAGCACACCGGCGAGCTGCTGCGGGCCCATGACCGCCGACTTGGCGCTGGGCCAGGCGAACAGGAAGCGGGGGTCGTAGGCGCGGCCGCACATGCCGTAGTGGCCGGCGCCGTAGGAGGCGCCCATGAGGACGGACAGGTGCGGGACGCGGCTGTTGCTCACCGCGTTGATCATCATGGCGCCGTGCTTGATGATGCCGCCCTGCTCGTACTCCCTGCCGACCATGTAGCCGGTGGTGTTGTGCAGGAACAGCAGCGGGATGTCGCGCTGGTTGGCGAGCTGGATGAACTGGGCGGCCTTCTGCGACTCCTCGCTGAACAGCACCCCCTGGGCGTTGGCGAGGATGCCGACGGGATAGCCGTGCAGGGCGGCCCAGCCGGTGACCAGGCTGGTGCCGTACAGCGCCTTGAACTCGTCGAAGTCGGAGGCGTCGACGATCCGGGCGATGACCTCACGCGGGTCGAAGGGGCTCTTGAGGTCGCCGGGGACGATACCGAGGAGGTCCTCGGCGTCGTACTTCGGCGGCTCGGTCGGGCCCGGATCGCCGTACGCCTTGCGGTGGTTGAGACGGGCGACCACGCGCCGGGCCTGCCGCAGCGCGTCGTGCTCGTCGACGGCGAAGTGATCGGCGAGGCCCGAGGTGCGCGCGTGCATCTCGGCGCCGCCGAGGGACTCGTCGTCGCTCTCCTCGCCGGTGGCCATCTTCACCAGCGGCGGCCCGCCGAGGAACACCTTCGCCCGCTCCTTGACCATGATCACGTGGTCGGACATGCCGGGGACGTAGGCGCCGCCCGCGGTGGAGTTGCCGAAGACGACGGCGAGGGTCGGGATGCCGGCTGCGGACAGCCGGGTGAGGTCCCGGAAGATCGCGCCGCCGGGGATGAAGATCTCCTTCTGGGAGGGCAGGTCGGCGCCGCCGGACTCCACCAGGCTGATGCAGGGCAGCCGGTTGGCGAGCGCGATGTCGTTGGCGCGCAGGGCCTTCTTCAGCGACCAGGGGTTGCTCGCTCCCCCGCGCACGGTCGGGTCGTTGGCGGTGATCAGGCACTCCACGCCCTCGACGACGCCGATGCCGGTGACCAGGGAGGCGCCGACGGTGTAGTCGCTGCCCCAGGCGGCCAGCGGGGACAGTTCCAGGAAGGGCGTGTCGGGGTCGATGAGCAGCTCGATGCGCTCGCGGGCGAGGAGCTTGCCGCGCCCCCGGTGCCGCTGGACGTACTTCCCGCCGCCGCCCGCGAGGGCCTTGGCGTGCTCGGCGTCCAGGGCGGAGAGCCTGGCGAGCATGGCCTCGCGGTTGGCCCGGTGCTCGGGGCCGCTCGGGTCGAGCGCGGAGGTCAGGACGGTCACAGGAGGGCCTCCGGTATCTCCAGGTGACGGGAGCGCAGCCATTCGCCGAGGGCCTTGGCCTGCGGGTCGAAGCGGTGCTGGGCGGCGACGCCCTGGCCGAGGATCCCCTCGACGGCGAAGTTCAGGGCGCGCAGGTTCGGCAGCGGGTGCCGGGTGACCTTCAGCGGGCCGGTCTCGGGGAGGAGTTCGCGGAACCGGTCGGCGGTCAGCTCGTGCGCGAGCCAGCGCCAGGCGTCGTGGGTGCGCGCCCAGACGCCGACGTTGGCGTCGCCGCCCTTGTCGCCGCTGCGGGCGCCGGCGACGAGGCCGAGCGGGACCCGCCGGGTGGGCCCGGGCGGCAACGGCTCCGGCAGGGGCGTCTCGTGCTCCGGGACGGCGTCGAGCGCGCGGGTGCCCTGGGGTGGCGGCACCGTCACCCTGCGCCCGTCATGGAGGACGGCCACATGGTCGACCTGCACCTGGGGGACGTACACATCCTCGAACACCCCATAGGGCGCGCCCTTTCCCGGTGGCGCGAGCACATGGAAGCCCGGGTAGCTCGCCAGCGCCAGCTCCACGGCCGCCCCGCTCAGGGCCCGCCCGACGGCCCGCTGGTCCGGGTCCCGTACGACGAGCCGCAGCAGGGCGCTCGCGGTCTCCTCGGTGCCGGCGTCGGGACGGTCGGTGCGGGCCAGCTCCCAGCGGACGTCGGCGACCTTGCCGAGGGCCGGTTCCATCTGCTCCCGCACCAGGGCGGCCTTGGTTTCGACGTCCAGGCCGGTGAGCACGAAGACGACCTCGTTGCGGAAGCCGCCGAGCTTGTTGAGCCCGACCTTGAGGGTGGGCGGCGGCGCCTCGCCTTGCACGCCCTCGACACGGACCCGGTCGGGCCCGTCCTGGCTCAGCCGCACGGTGTCCAGCCGGGCGGTGACGTCCGGTCCGGCGTACCGGGCGCCCGCCGTCTCGTACAGCAGCTGCGCGGTGACCGTGCCGACGTCGACGAAGCCGCCGGTGCCGGGGTGCTTGGTGATGACGCAGCCGCCGTCCTCGTCGAGTTCGGCGAGCGGGAAGCCGGGGCGGCGCACGTCACCGTCCTGGAAGAAGGCGTAGTTGCCGCCGGTCGCCTGCGCCCCGCACTCCAGCACGTGCCCGGCGACGACGGCACCCGCGAGCCGGTCGTGGTCGCCGGGCTGCCAGCCGAAGTGGGCGGCGGCGGGCCCGGTGACCAGCGCGGCGTCCGTGACGCGCCCGGTGACGACGACGTCCGCGCCCTCGCGCAGACAGGCCGCGATGCCGAAGCCGCCGAGGTAGGCGTGGGCGGCGAGGGCGCCCGGGTGGGCGTGCGTGAGGTCGTCGCCCTCCACATGTGCGACCCGCACGGGGACGCCGAGCCGGCCGGCCAGTTCCCGTACGGCGCCGGCGAGTCCGGCCGGGTTGAGGCCGCCCGCGTTGGCGACGATCCGCACGCCCCGCTCGTGGGCGAGCCCGAGGCACTCCTCCAGCTGCCGCAGGAAGGTGCGGGCGTATCCGGCGGAGGGGTCCTTCAGGCGGTCCCGGCCGAGGATGAGCATGGTCAGCTCGGCGAGGTAGTCGCCGGTGAGGACGTCGAGGTCGCCGCCGGTGAGCATCTCGCGCATGGCGTCGAAGCGGTCGCCGTAGAAGCCGGAGGCGTTGCCGATGCGGAGGGTCACGCCTGCTCCCCCTTCGGCCGGCGCCCCTGGCCCGGGAGTCCGGCGAACGCCTGGGCGATGTCCAGCCAGCGGTCGGCGTCGGGGCCCTCGGCGCGCAGGGCCAGGTCGGCGCGGTGGGCGCGCTGGGTGACCAGCAGGCAGAAGTCGAGGGCGGGGCCGGTGACGCGCTGCGGGGCGTCCTCGGGGCCGTAGACCCACAGGTCGCCGGAAGGGGCGCGGAGTTCGACGCGGAAGGGGTCGGCGGGCGGGGTCAGTCCGTGCACGCCGTAGGCGAAGTCCCGGGTCCGCACCCCGAGCCAGGCCACATGCCGCAGCCGTTCGGTGGGGGCGCGCACCACACCCAGGGCGTCGGCGACGTCCTGCCCGTGGGCCCAGGTCTCCATGAGACGGGCCGTCGCCATGGAGGCGGCCGACATGGGCGGCCCGTACCAGGGGAACCGCGCCCCGGGCGGTGCGGCCCGCAGGGCCTTCTCCAGCGCCGCGCGGCCCTCGCGCCACCGGGCGAGCAGGTCGGCGGGCGGGAGCCCGGCGTCCTTCTCGGCGCCCCGGTCGACGAAGGAGTCCGGCGCGGCGAGGGCCTGCTCGACCAGCTCGCGGAAGCCGTCTTCGTCGGTGACGGCGAGCAGGGCCGAGCGGTCGGTCCAGGCGAGGTGGGCGATCTGGTGGGCCACGCTCCAGCCGGGCGCGGGGGTGGCGAGCGCCCAGCGCCGGGCGTCCGCCCCGGCCACGAGCCGGTCGAGTTCCTCGCTCTCCTCGTGCAGATCGTCGATCACCGACGTCGGATCGGACACGGGCGCTCCCCTCGGGGCACGGCGGTGCGCGCGGCGGGCTGCCGCGGTGCGGCGTGCTGAGGAGCATGGCAGCGGGGCCAGAAACAATCAAGCATGCTTGCATGGATTTCCGGGGATGACCGGAAGACCGCTGCGGCACGGCTGGCCACGGGGGGGCCGACGGCGCCGGGGCGGCGGGCGCGGCCGCGGGGGGGCGGGCGCAGGCGTCGGGCGCCGAGCGGCTGACCACCGGGGGCGGGCGCCGACGGCGCCGGGGCGGCAGGCACGGCCGCATGAGGTCGGGCCCGCGCGGCCACCGGGGCGCATGCGCCGACGACTTGGGGGCGTCAGGCACGGCCGCCGGGGCACGCCGACGGCGCCGAGGACTCCGGGGCGGCGGGCACGGCCGCCGGGGGGCGGGCGCAGGCGTCAGGCGCAACCGCAAGGCGCCGGACACGGCCGGTCACCGGGGGCATGCGCCGACGACTTGAGGGCGCCGGGCGCAACAGCAAGGCGCCGGGCACGCCCGGCCACCAGGGGCGGGCGCAGGCGACTTGAGGGCGCCAGGCACGGCCGCCGGGGGCGAACGCCGACGGCGCCGGGGCGCCAGGCACGACCACCGGGGGCGAACGCCGACGGCGCCGGGGCGGCAGGCACGGCCACGAGAGGCCGGGCGCAGGCGTCAGACGCACCGCAAGGCGTCGGCACGGCCGGTCACCGGGGGCGGGCGCCGACGACTTGGGGCCGCCAGGCACGACCGCGGGGCGCCGGGCACCGCCGGGCCACCGGGGGCATGCGCCGACGGCCCGGAGGCGCCAGGCGCGGCCGCAAGGCGCCCGGCCCAACCACAGGGCGTCGGCGCGCAACTGCGAGGCGCGCCGGCGGTCTAGCCCTCCAGGGCCGTGCTCTCCAGTGCCGCCCGCTTCTTCCGGCCCGGTCCCACCTGGGTGCGCACCGCGCCCATGCTCGCCGCGATGACCAGCGCGATGGCCGCGGCCTCCATGGCGGTGAGGACCTGGCCGAGGATGAGGAAGCCGGCCGTCGCGGCGATGGCCGGTTCCAGGCTCATGAGGATCGCGAAGGTGGAGGCGGGCAGCCGGCGCAGGGCGAGGAGTTCGAGGGTGTAGGGCAGGACCGAGGAGAGCAGCGCCACCGCCGCGCCCAGGCCCAGCGTCACCGGGTCGATCAGCTTCGCGCCCGACTCGGCGATGCCCAGCGGCAGGAACAGCACCGCGCCCACCGCCATCGCCAGGGCCAGGCCGTCCGCCTGCGGGAAGCGGCGGCCCGTGCGGGCGCTGAAGACGATGTAGGCCGCCCACATGGCTCCGGCACCCAGTGCGAAGGCCGCCCCGGCGGGGTCGAGACCGCTGAAGCCCCCGCCGCCGAGGAGGAAGACACCGGCCAGGGCGAGGGCAGCCCAGACGAGGTTGATCGCGCGCCGGGAGGCGAGGACCGACAGGGCGAGCGGGCCGAGGACCTCCAGGGTGACCGCGGGGCCCAGCGGGATGCGGGCGACGGCCTGGTAGAAGAGGCCGTTCATCGCGGCCATGGTGACGCCGAAGGCGACCACCGTGCCCCAGTCGGTGCGCGAGTGGCCGCGCAGCCGCGGCCGGCACACCAGCAGCAGGACGACCGCCGCGACCAGCAGCCGCAGCGCCACCACCCCGAGGGCACCGGCCCTCGGCATGAGCGTCACCGCCAGGGCGCCGCCGAACTGCACCGAGATCCCGCCCGCGAGCACCAGGCCCACCGGTCCGAGGGAGCCCAGGCGGCCCGGGCCGGCCGCGGGAGCCGGGGCGGCGGGTGTCGCGGAGGCGGGCGTGGTCATGCTGTCGGGGGTGGTCACGGGCGGTCCTGTGCTGGTCGGCGCTGACGGGGCGGTGCGTACAGTGGGATGCACTACACGTACATCCTAATGCACTGCACAGTCCAGGGTAATGGACTCAGTCAGGTGCGTGAACCCCTTTTGCCGCTGTCTCGTTCCGTGAGACCTCCCTCAGCGGCGGGAGAGGTAGAAGTCGAACGCCCGGTACAGCAGCCGGTTGAGCGGGTAGTCCCACTCGCCGAGGTACTCGACGGCCTCGCCGCCGGTGCCGACCTTGAAGCGGAGCAGCCCCAGCAGGTGGCTGGACTCGTCGAGGGTGTCGGTGATGCCGCGCAGGTCGTAGACGGCGGCGCCCAGTTCGTGCGCGTCGGTCATCATGCGCCACTGCACGGCGCTGCTCGGCTGGACCTCGCGGCGGCGGGCGGTGGAGGCGCCGTAGGAGTACCAGGCGTGGTCGCCGACGGTCAGCATCGTCGCCGCGGCCAGCACCTCGCCGTCGTGATGGGCGAGGTAGAGCCGCATGCGGTCCGGGTGCTCGGCGGTGAGCGCTCGCCACATGCCCTGGAAGTAGGACAGCGGGCGCGGGAGGAAACGGTCCCGCTCGGCCGTCTCGCAGTACAGCTCGTGGAACGCGGGCAGGTCCGCCAGGTCGCCGCGCACCACCTTCACCCCGGCGTTCTCCGCCTTCTTGATGTTGCGCCGCCACTGCTGGTTGAGGCCGCCGTGGATGTCCTCCAGCGAGCGCCCGGCGAACGGCACCTGGAAGACGTAGCGGGGCTGGCCCGCGGCGAAGCCGTCCTCGCCGCCGGGTGCGGTCCGCCGCCAGCCCGTCCGGCGCAGGCTGTCCGCGACCTGCCCGGCGCGCGGTTCGTACGACGTCGCCCGGACGTCGCGCAGCCGCCGGGCGGCCGGGTCCGCGATCGCCGCCTTCACCGCCTCGGCGCTCCAGCGGCGCACCACGACCGGCGGGCCCATCCGCACCGCGAAGGCACCGCGCCTGGCGAGGTGGGCGAGCATCGGCTCCAGCAGTCCGTCCAGTCCGGGCTCGTGCCAGTCGAGGAGCGGCCCCTCGGGCAGGTACGCGAGGTACCGCGGCAGCCCGGGCAGCCGCGGCCCCGGCAGGGGACGCAGCAGGACCAGTCCCGCGCCGACCAGCTGCCCGCCCCGGTCGAACCAGCCGAGGCTCTCCGCCTCCCAGTCGGGCTTGACCTCGCCCCAGGCGGGGGTCTGGGTGTGGCTGGCGGAGGGGCGGGCCGAGACGAACGCCAGGTGCTCGTCACGGGTGATCGGCTCAACGCGGACGCTCATGCGCGGGCTCCTTCGGGCGGCGGCCCTGCGACGGGCCGTGACTGGTCCCGCGAGCCTAGGAGCGGCCCGGTCGCTCCCCCGGCTCAGACACTCGGGACCGCCCACCGCGTGGCCCGAACGCCTCACGCCCGCCCACGCCTCACGCCCGCCCGCCACGTGGCCCGAACGCCTCACGCCCACCCACGCCTCACGCCCACCCACCACGTGGCCCGAACGCCTCAAGCCCACCCACGCCTCACGCCCGCCCGCCACGTGGCCCGAACGCCTCAAGCCCACCCACGCCGCACGCCCACCCACCACGTGGCCCGAACGCCTCAAGCCCACCCACGCCTCACCCGCCAGGCCTCACGCCCGCCCACGCGGCAGGCGCGCACTCGGTCACCGCCCGACGCACGCAGGCGGCACGCACGGGGCACGCGGCGAGCAGGCGCTCCGCCACCGTCGGCACGCCCCAGCCGCCACCGTCGGCACGCCCCAGCCGCCCCCGTCGGCACACCCCAGCCGCCACCGTCGGCACACCCGAGCCGTCACCACCCCGCCCCCGGGCACCCACCACCCGCACCCACTCATCCCGCGCGGCACGTCATCCGTCCTCCGCCCGCTCCCGCCCCGGCTCCTCCAGCGCCGCCGCCAGCACCTCGGCCAGGTGCCTGCCCGGTGCGCCCGCGAGCTGCTCCAGCTGGGTGCGGCAGGAGAAGCCGTCCGCCAGGACCACCGTGCCGTCGGGGGCGTCCCGGACCGACGGCAGGAGCTGCTCCTCCGCGCAGGCGGCGGACACCTCGTAGTGGCCCTTCTCGAAGCCGAAGTTGCCCGCCAGACCGCAGCAGCCGCCGCTCAGTTCGCCGGAGAGCAGGGCCGCCGCACGCAGCCTGCGGTCGGCGTCGTCGCCCAGCACCGCGTGCTGGTGGCAGTGGGTCTGGCCGGCCACCGGGCGGTCCACGCGCGGCGGTGTCCAGCCGGGGGCGTGGCGCTCCAGGGTCTGCGCGAAGGTGAGGACCTTCGCGGCGAGCCGGGCCGCGCGCGGGTCGTCGTGCAGCAGCTCGGGGAGGTCCGTGCGCAGGGCGGCGGCGCAGCTCGGTTCCAGGACGACGACCGGGGCGCCGGTCTCCAGCACCGGTTCCATCAGGTCGAGCGTGCGGCGCATGACGGTGCGGGCGCGGTCGAGCTGGCCGGTCGAGACGTACGTCAGGCCGCAGCAGACGCGGCCCCGGCCCCGCAGCAGGGACAGCGGGTCCAGGGCGACCGTCCTGCCGTCGCCCACCGGCGGCTTCTCCAGGTGCACGGTCGGCGGCAGCGCCACCCGCAGCCCGGCCGCCTCCAGCACCTTCACGGCGGCCCGCCCCACCGACGGCGAGAGATGCTCGGTGAAGGTGTCGGGCCACAGCACGACCAGGTCGCCGGTGCCCGTCCCGCTGTGCGCGCGCCGCCGCTCCCACCAGCGGCTGAAGGGCACGGTGGCCACCCGCGGGATGCTCCGCTCCGGCGCGATCCCGCCCAGCCGCTTGGCGACGGCGGCGAAGGGCCGTGTCCGGGCGAGGGCGTTGACCAGCGCGGCCGTGCGCGTCCGGGACACCGCGCGGAGCCACACCGGGAGCCGGCCCATCGTGTAGTGCGCGGCGGGCCGCAGCCGCCCGGCGTAGTGGTGGTGCAGGAACTCCGCCTTGTACGTGGCCATGTCGACCCCGACCGGGCAGTCCGAGCGGCAGCCCTTGCAGGACAGGCACAGGTCCAGCGCGTCCCGCACCTCGGGCGAGCGCCAGCCGTCCGTGACCACCTCCCCGGCGAGCATCTCGTGCAGCAGCCGGGCCCGGCCCCGCGTGGAGTGCTCCTCGGCGCCGGTCGCCCGGAAGGACGGGCACATCACGGCGGAGCCGGACACCGACGCCGTACGGCACTTGGCGACGCCGACGCAGCGCCGGACCGCCGCGCCGAAGTCACCGCCGTCGGACGGGTAGCCGAAGGCGACGTCGACCGGCTCGCGGGGCAGGACGGAGAAGCGCAGGCCGGTGTCGAGCGGCGCGGGGCGCACCAGCATCCCGGGGTTGAGCAGGTCGTCGGGGTCCCACACGCCCTTCACCCGCTCGAACAGGGCCACCGTCTCCGGGCCGTACATCGTGGGCAGCAGCTCCGCGCGCGCCTGCCCGTCCCCGTGCTCCCCGGACAGGGACCCGCCGTGCGCCACCACCAGCTCCGCCAGTTCCTGCGAGAAGCGGCGGAAGCGGGCGACGCCGGCCTCGGTGAGCAGGTCGAAGTCGATGCGGACGTGGATGCAGCCGTCCCCGAAGTGCCCGTAGGGCGTGCCGCGCAGCCCGTGCGCCGACAGCAGTGCGCGGAAGTCCCGCAGGTACGCGCCCAGCCGCTCGGGCGGCACCGCGCAGTCCTCCCAGCCGGGCCAGGCCTCCCGCCCGTCCGGCATGCGGGTCGCCGTGCCGCTCGCGTCCTCCCGGATCCGCCACAGGGCCCGCTGCCCGGCCGGGTCGGTGACCACGCGCGCGTCCACGACGTCGGCCGCCCGCACGACCGCCTCCGCACGCGCGCGTGCCTCCCCGGCGGTCTCCCCGCCGGTCTCCACGAACAGCCAGGCGCCGCCCCGGGGCAGCGCCGCCGCCGACGGCACCAGGTCCGCCGCCATGCCCTCCACCGTCAGCGGACCGAACGGCAGCAGCCCGGCGGCGGCCTGTGCCGCCGCGCTCTCGTCGGCGTACGCCAGCACGGCCAGGGCCCGCGCGCGGGGCGCCTCGACCAGGCGGACGACCGCCTGCGTGAGCACGCCCAGCGTGCCCTCCGAGCCGCAGAAGGAACGGGCCACGTCGGCGCCCCGCTCGGGCAGCAGGGCGTCCAGCGCGTAGCCGGAGATACGGCGGGGCAGCTCCGGGAAGCCGGTGCGCAGCCGGGCCCGTTCGCCCTCCGCCAGCGCCCGCAGCCCGTCGGGCGCCCCGGCCCAGTCGCGCCCGGGCCGCAGCCGCTGACCGCGCGCGGTGAGGACGTCCAGCTCGCGCACGTTGTCCGCGGTCGTGCCCCAGGCCACCGAGTGCGAGCCGCACGAGTTGTTGCCGATCATGCCGCCGAGGGTGCAGCGGCTGTGTGTGGAGGGGTCGGGGCCGAAGCGCAGTCCGTGCGGGGCGGCGGCCTCCTGGAGGCGGTCCAGGACGAGGCCGGGCTGGACGACGGCGGTGCGCTCCCCGGGGTCGAGGGACACCAGCCGGTTCATGTGCCGGGTGAAGTCCAGCACCACGCCGGTGCCCGTGGCCTGCCCGGCGATCGACGTGCCGCCGCCTCTCGGCACGACCGGGACCCCCCGCTCCCGGCACACCTCCAGCACGGCCGCCACGTCGTCGGCGTCATGTGGGGCGACCACACCCAGCGGCACCCGCCGGTAGTTGGAGGCGTCCATGGTGACCAGCGCCCGGGAGGTGGTGTCGAAACCCACCTCTCCCCGGACGGCCCGGCGCAGCTCCGCCTCCAGGGCGGGGAGATCCCCGAAATCCGTCATGCGTCCAGCATGCCCCGGGGCTCAGCCCTTGACGGCGGAGCTGGCCACGCCCTCGACGAACCAGCGCTGGAAGAACGCGAAGACGAGCAGCACCGGCAGCACCAGCAGCACGCCGAAGGCGAGGATCTGCCCCCAGTCCGGCGGCTGCTGCCCCTGGAAGACGCTCATCTCCAGGGGGAGGGGGCGCACCGACGGGTCGGACACCATCAGCACCGGCCACAGGAAGGAGCCCCACTGGATGAGGAAGGTGAGGATGGCGACCGAGGCGAACACGGGCCGGGACATCGGCACGATGATCGCGAAGAAGGTCCGCCAGGGCCCGGCGCCGTCCAGCCGGGCGGCCTCCTCGATGCTCGGCGGGATCTTCCGGAAGAACGTGTGGAACTGGTAGATCGCGAAGGCGTTGGCGATGAAGGGCAGCGCCTGGACGTAGAGCGTGTTGCGCTGGCCGTTGAACATGTAGAACAGCGGCACCGCCACCGACTCGAACGGGATCAGCATCAGCAGCAGGACGAGGGTGAACACCGCGTTCTGCCCGCGCCACTTCAGCCGGGTGAGCCCGTACGCGGCCATCGAGTTGACGATCAGCCCGCCCGTCACGACGACGAAGGACAGCAGCACGGACACGCCCATGAACTGCCAGAAGTAGCCGGTGCTGTCGGAGCTGAGGCTGTCGAGGACGGCGGCGTAGTTGTCGAAGGAGAGATGGGTCGGCAGGAAGCCGGACAGACCGTTCAGGACCTCGTCGGACGGCTTGAGGCTGCCGAGGAAGAGGTAGAGCGCGGGCAGGGCGAAGACGAACGCCAGGACGCTCAGGACGGTGTAGTCGAGGACGCGGCGTACGGGCGTACGGGTCAGGGACATGGGTTGGTCAGTCCTCGTGGTCGGGCCGGACGACGCGGCGCTGGACGATCGTCAGGGCGACGACGATCAGGAAGAACACGACCGTGACGGCCGAGGCCTGGCCGATGTCGTTCTGGTCGAAGGCCGTGGTGACGGCCTGGTACATCACCGTGCGGGTGGCGTCCTCGTCCAGGCCGCCGCCGCGGATGAGGATGTACACCTGGTCGAAGACCCGGAAGGACAGCACCGAGGTGAGCATCGCGACGAACACCAGGGTGCCGCGGATGCCGGGCAGCGTGACGTGCCGGAACTGCTGCCAGCGCGAGGCCCGGTCCAGCTGGGAGGCCTCGTAGAGCTCGCCCGGGATCTGCTGGAGGCCGGCCAGCAGGATGACCATCTGGAAGCCGACGCCCTGCCACACCGACAGCACGATGATCGAGCCCATCGCGGTGAGGCCGTCGCCGAGCCAGTCGAAGGCGCCCCAGTTGCCGAACGTCACCGCGTCCAGCGCGGAGTTGAGCATGCCCTCCTCGCTGCGGGCGAGGATCAGCCGCCAGATCACGGCCACCAGCGCCATCGGGAAGACGACCGGCATGAAGAAGAACGACCGGAACAGGCCGATGGCCTTCAGCTTGCGGTTGAGCAGGATCGCCAGCGCCAGCGCCAGTCCGGTCTGCAGCGGTACGACGACCGCGGCGAAGGTCAGGTTGTTCAGCAGCGCCCGCAGGAACGGGCCGGACAGGTCGGGGTCGGTGAACAGCCGCCGGTAGTGCTCCACGCCGAAGAAGGCCGGTTCCAGCGGGGAGCCGAGGCGGACGTTGTAGAAGGAGAGCACCACGGCGTAGCCGAACGGGACGCCGACGAAGGCGATCAGCCCGCCGACGGCCGGGGCGGACATCAGCAGCCCGTGCAGCAGGTCACGGTTGCCGCGACGGCGGCGCGGGGGTTTCGCGGGCGGCGCGGACGAGGCGGCCTGCGCCCGGCCCGGTGCCGCGGCGTGTGCGGGTTCCACGGTTTTCACGGGAGGGTCCTCTTCCCGGCGGGGCGGGCCCGGTCGGGACGCGGCCGCGTCGTCGCGCCGCCACGTCGCCGCCGGCCCGCCCGGGCCGATGGGTGCTGCGGGTTACGGGATCTCGTAGCCGGCGTTGTCGGTGAAGTCCCGGTCGATGGCGCGGGCGGCCTTGCGCAGGGCCTCCTGCGGGTCGGCGCCGCCGTAGACCGCGTTCAGGGCCGTGTTGAACTTGGCCGTGATCGTGGGGTATCCGGCGGTGACCGGGCGGGTCACGGCGACGCAGGAGGCGTTGATCTCGCTGTCGCCGCAGGGCCGGGCGAGCTGGTCGGCGAAGAGCTGGAGCGGCCCGCCCTCCTTGTACAGCTCGCTCTTGGCGAGCGCGGTCCTGGTGGCGGGCACCGCGCCGTTGGCCTTCGTCATCGCGCCGACGTTGGTGTCGTTGAGCAGGTAGTCCAGGAAGGCGCCGGCGGCCTTGCCGTTCTTGCTGTCGGCGCCGATGCCCCAGGCCCACGAACCCTGGCCGGTCTTGGGGCCGTTGCCGAAGTCCGGCAGCGGCAGGACGGCGAGGTCGTCACCGAGGGCCTCGCTGTAGGCGGGGTACATCCAGTGGCCGACCCAGCTCAGCGCCACCTTGCGCTTGGCGAAGGCGTTGCCGTCGGTGTTGGGGTCGACGTACGTCTTCCAGGACTGGAAGGTCTTCATCGCGGCGACGGTCTTCGGGCTGTCGAGGGCGCCCTCCGCCTTGCCGTCCTTCAGCAGGCCGCCGCCGGCCGACCAGACGATCGGGGAGAAGCCGTAGGTGCCCCACTCGGTGGCCAGTCCGTACTGCTCGGATATGTCGAGGACCTTGCCGTCGGAGTCCTCGGCCTTCAGCGCCTCGAGCGCCTTGCCGAACTCCTCGGCCGTCCAGGCGTCGTCCACCCGCTCGGGGTACTTCACGCCGGCGGCGTCCAGCTTCTTCGTGTCGGCGTACAGACCGAGCCCGGAGTCGAACATGCCCAGGCCGTAGTGCTTGCCGTCGATCTCGCCCTGCGCCTTGACGGCGTCGGTGGCGTTGCCGAGGGTCCTGGAGGAGACGTGGTCGTCGAGCGGCGCGAGCTTGCCGTTGTAGACGAAGCTGGCCATCGTCGGGCCGTCGAACTCCAGCACGTCCGGCAGTTCGGAGGGGTCGGTGGCGGTGATGGTCTTCGTGTAGTCGTTCTCGGGGATCAGCTTCAGCTCGGCCTTGACGTCGCTCTGCGAGGAGTTGAACGACTTCACCGCGTTCTGCAGCGCGGCCGTCTCGCTCGCCTGGCCCTGGTGGGCCCAGACGCTGATGGTGCCCTTGCCGCTGCCCTCCTCGGCGGCGGTGTCACCGGCGCCGCCCCCGCCACCGCAGGCGGCCAGCGCGGCCAGCGGCAGCAGGGCGAGAGCCGTCAGGCCCGTACGGCGGTGTCTTCTGGGTCCGTTGGTCATGGTGGTGCCTCCGAGCGGTGTGCGGTGGGTGCGCGGGTGGTGGGTGCGCGGACGGTGGGGCCGGGGGCGGGAACGGCCCTCCGGGGGCGGGCGGGTGACGAGGGGGCGGGCGGTTGACGAGGGGGCGGGGGGGACGAAAGGGCTGAGGGTTGACGAGGGGCGGGGAGCTACCGCTGCCCGCGGCTGTGGGGCGGGGCGGTGGTCTCGCGGAGGATGAGGCGGATGGGCATCTCGACGGGGCGGGCCGGCCCGGCGTCCGGGTCGTCCAGCTGCGCCAGCAGCAGCCGGGCCGCCTCCCGGCCCTGGGCCGCGACCGGCTGGGCCACGGTGGTCAGCCCGACGACCTCGGACAGCTCGTGATCGTCGAAGCCGACGACGGACACGTCGTCCGGCACCCTCAGCCGGTGGCGGCGCAGGGCGCGCAGGGCGCCCATCGCCATCTCGTCGGACTGGGCGAACACGGCGGTCGGCGGGTGGCGCAGCGCCAGCAGCTCGGTCATGGCCCGCTCGCCGCCCTCGACGGTGTAGCCGCCGTCCGCCTCCAGGGCCGGGTCGGGCTCGATCCCGGCGTCGGCCAGCACGTCCAGGTAGCCCTGGCGGCGGTCCAGGGGCGTGGTCCAGTGCAGCGGCTCGCTGGCCCCGGAGATCATGCCGACCCGGCGGTGGCCGAGGTTCACCAGGTGCCGTACGGCGCTCTCCGCGCCGCCCCGGTCGTCGATGCCGACCACGGTGAAGCCGGGCCGGGCGCCGCCGACCGTGGTGGCCAGCGGCACGTCCAGGGAGCGCAGGGCGGCGGCCTCCTCCGGGTCCGGGATCAGCAGGGACAGCACGGCGTCGACCCGCTTGCGGATCGGCAGCTTGGTGAAGAAGCGCTTGCGTGCCTCCGGTGAGCCGAGGTTGTACAGCAGCACGTCGTAGCCGGCGGCGCTGAAGACCTTCTCGGCCGCGTCCAGCACGGTGCCGAAGAACCAGCGGCCGACGTACGGGACGACGACGCCGATGGTGTGGGTGCGGCCGCTGGCCAGGCTGGACGCCGAGCGGGAGGCGGTGTAGCCGAGTTCGGCGGCGGCCGTGACGATCCGGGCGCGCATCTCCTCCGACACTCCGGGACGGCCGCGCAGGGCGCGGGACACGGTGGACGCCGAGACCCCGGTGGCCTCGGCGACATCGGTGATGCTGACCGTCACGGGACGCTCCTTGATCGGGTGCACGCCGCGTGACCGGTGTCCGCGAGCACGTCGGCGTGTGGGGGAGTGACGAGACCGTAAACCCGCCCATGCGGTTGCGCAAGCGTTTGCGTTCAGATTTACTTCGGCTGACTCTCAGAGGAACTCTCACCAGCAACAGCACAGCGCACACGTTTGAGTGCCGCTGTCGGCAGACAGGACCTGTCCATGCGATACGCGCCGCCCGGCCTCTGCGTGAACGACTTCGACCTCCTGCGCCACGCGGACGGCACCTACACCGTCCTGCACCTGCAGGGCCCGTGGACGGCCGAGTTCGACCACCTGCGCATGGAGACCTCCTACGGCCGGGCCACCTCCGCCGACCTGGTCCACTGGGAGCCGCAGGGCAGCGCCTTCGGCAACGGCCTGCCGGGCCGCTTCGACCAGCAGGCGGTGTGGACCATGCACGCCTTCCCGCACGGCCCCGGCACGGCGATGCTCTACACCGCCGTCTCGGGACTCACCCCCGGCGGCTGGCCCCTGCAGTCGGTGGGCCTGGCGTACTCCGACCGCACCGACGGCACCGGCTGGCGCCGCCACGGCACGGGCCCGGTCGCCGAGGCCGACCCGCGCTGGTACCGCACGGGCGAACGCATGGGCTGGCGGGACCCCTTCGTCGTCCGCGACGACGAGTCCGACGGCTGGGTCATGGTGGTCTGCGCCGCCGACGCCTCCCTGCCGGTCGAGGTCAGCGGCTGCGTCGCCTGGGCCACCTCCGACGACCTGGAGCACTGGACGGTCCACCCGCCGCTGATCTCCCCCGGCGACGTCGACGAGCTGGAGTGCCCGGTCCTCGAACGCCTCGACGACGGCAGCTGGCTGCTGCTCGGCTCCATCGGCGCCACCCGGGGCTTCGAGGCGTGGACCGCGCCCCGCCTGCGCGGCCCGTGGACCCGCCGCGGCCCCCTCGGCCCGACGGGCGCCTACGCCCCGCGGGTCGTCGCCGCCCCCGACGGCTCCCGCGTCGTGCTGCACACCACCCCGCGCCGCGTCGGCCTCACCGACACCGGCGACCGCTGCCGCGGCATGCTCGCCCAGCCCAAGTCCCTGGTCGTGCCCGCCGATGCGGCGCCCCGCCTGGAATGGTGGCCGGGCCTGGACGCCTGGCTCGGCGAGGAGACGTACGACGCCCCCCTGCACGCGGTCGGCGACATCGCCCTGTCCGGCCGCACCGAGATCACCCTGCGCACGCAGGACTCCGACCCGGCCCGGCCCGCCCTCACGGTCGGCTGCGACGGCAAGGACCTCCGGGTCACCGGCCCGGACGGCGCCCCGCTCGGCGAGACGCTCCTGCCGGAACCGGCCGCGTCCCTGCGCGTCCTCACCGTCGGCGAGTACGTCGAGGTCTACGCCGACGGCGTCTTCGTCCTCACCACCCTGTGCTACTCCGGCCACCCCGCCCCCTGGACGGCCACGACCGACGGCGGCACCCACCCGGTCCCCGTCCGCCCGGTCCTCCTGCCGGATCCGCACCGCGACGACGCCTCGGCGGTCTGGCCCGGCCCGTCGCCGCGCTGACGACGCCGAGGACGGCTGTTTGCTCAGCGCCGGTCCGATGCCGGCTCAGCGGCGGTCTGTGGCCCGCGGATGCCCTGTGCCTGCGAAGGTGACCCAGGCGCGGTACGTGTTCTCCCGTGCCTGCTGGGCGAGACTTTCCCAGCCTTCAGCCGAGGCCGCGTCCGCGAACCGGACTTCCCAGTGGCCACCCGGCGCCGGCGGTGCGACGCGATCACCGCGACCCGCGCTCACGCCACCTCCCGCGGGTCCGGCGCCGGACCGTAGTCTTCGCCATGGTCCGTGGACAGCGCGGCCAGCAGTTCAGGGTCGGAGTAGACCTCCGCGGTGTGCTGCCACGCAGTCAGCATCTGGGCGACGGACGCGTTGTTGCCGACCGAGTCGGCGGCCCGCATGGTGTCGACGAGTTCGACGGCGAAGGCGTGAACATCGGCCTCGGGAAGGAACCGCACCCACGGGAAGGCGTCCGGCAGTATGTCCAGCAGCAGTTCCATGCTGCCGGGCTCCCGGCGCGCCAACGCGGCCAGCATCCTGGTGGCGGCCGACACCACGGTCTGGTCCTGCTCGGCCCGGGCCGCTGTGGTGAGGACGAGGTCTTCCCCGTCTCTGCGGCGCAGCAGCAGCCGCGACGATTCCTTGAGCCGGGCAAGCGTCTGCTTGTTCCTGTTCACCAGCTCGGAGAAGTTCACCGCTGCGTTGTCGGTTGGCATGACTTTGAAATTACTTCGAAACTCCAGCCTGCGCTATCACCCGGACGGGGGTGTGGACACAGGGCCGGTGCGGCGCCACAGCGGCGGGGAATGACGTTCGGCGAGGGATCGATGGAGGAATGACCATGACGGCCCCAGGGGCGGCCACGGAAACGCCGTCTCACCCGACGGACGACGTTTCGCCCAGGTTTCTGGAAACGGCTACGCTCCCCTCCGTGGCTGAGATCCAGATTCCCGCTGACATCAAGCCCGCCGACGGACGTTTCGGCGCGGGTCCCTCCAAGGTGCGGACGGAGGCGCTGGACGCCCTCGCCGCGACCGGCACCTCCCTCATGGGCACCTCCCACCGCCAGGCCCCCGTCAAGAACCTGGTCGGCAAGGTGCGCGAGGGCATCCGTGAGCTGTTCCAGCTCCCCGACGGCTACGAGGTGATTCTCGGCAACGGCGGCTCCACCGCGTTCTGGGACATCGCGACGCACGGCCTGATCGAGAACAAGTCGCAGCACCTCAGCTTCGGCGAGTTCTCCTCCAAGTTCGCCAAGGCCGCCAAGCTCGCCCCCTGGCTGGCCGAGCCGGACGTCGTCTCCGCCGACCCGGGCACGCACCCCGAGCCGGTCGCCCAGGCGGGCGTGGACGTCTACGCGTTCACCCACAACGAGACCTCCACCGGTGTCGCCATGCCGATCCAGCGCGTGGCCGGCGCCGACGAGGGCGCGCTCGTCCTGGTCGACGCCACCTCCGGCGCCGGCGGCCTGCCGGTCGACATCGCCGAGACGGACGTCTACTACTTCGCCCCGCAGAAGTCCTTCGCCTCCGACGGCGGTCTGTGGATCGGCGTCTTCTCCCCGGCCGCGATCGAGCGCGCCGAGCGGATCCACGCCTCCGGCCGTCACATCCCGGAGTTCTTCTCGCTGCCCACGGCGATCGACAACTCCCGCAAGAACCAGACCTACAACACCCCGGCCCTCGCCACGCTCTTCCTGCTCAACGAGCAGCTGGAGTGGATCAACGGCCGGGGCGGCCTGGACTGGTCGGTCCGCCGCACGGCCACCTCCGCGCGGACGCTGTACGGCTGGGCCGAGGACGTCAAGTTCGCGAACCCGTTCGTCACCGACCCGGCCAAGCGCTCGCAGGTCATCGGCACGATCGACTTCACCGACGAGGTCGACGCAGCCGCCGTCGCCAAGGTCCTGCGCGCCAACGGCATCGTCGACACCGAGCCCTACCGCAAGCTCGGCCGCAACCAGCTCCGGGTCGCGATGTTCCCGGCGATCGACCCGGCGGACGTCGAGGCGCTGACGAAGTGCGTCGACTACGTGATCGAGAAGCTCTGACGATCCCTTGTGCGTGACCGAGGGCGCCCCTGCCCGTGCGGGGGCGCCCTCGGCGTGCTCAGGACGGCCGTGCTCAGGACGGCCGCGCGCCCGGGGCGCCGGGTGCCGGGCGCGCGACGCGGAAGCCCACGTCGTCGATCCGGAACGTCGGATGGCTGCGACGCCGCACCGAGGCCCGGCAGCTCCAGTGCTCGTCGGACCAGCCGCCGCCCCGCAGCACCCGGTACGTGCCGTACACCTCGGGGTCGTAGAGGTCCCAGCACCAGTCCCAGACGTTGCCCAGCATGTCGTACAGGCCCCAGGCGTTGGGCCGTCGGCCGCCCACGGGCCGGACGCCGCCCTCGGCGTTGCCTCGGTACCAGGCGATCTCGTCGAGCGGCCCGTACCGGGGGCCGGTGGTGCCGGCGCGGCAGGCGTGTTCCCACTCGGCCTCGGTCGGCAGCCGGTAGCCGTCCGCGGCGGTGTCCCAGTCGGCGGTCCCGGCGCCGGGCCGGAGGCGGTACGCGGGGGTCAGGCCCTCCCGCAGGGACAGCGCGTTGCAGAAGCGGACCGCGTCCCACCAGGACACGCCCTCGACCGGGAGCAGGTCGCCGTGGACCGCGCCCGGGCGTTCACCGGTGACCTCGGCGTACCACGCCTGGGTGACCGGGAACGCCGACAGCCGGAACGCGGCGACCCCGACGGTCCACCTGCGCTCGGTCCGCCGGTCCGACAGGGTCACCTGCCCGGACGGGACGGTCGTCATCCTGCGTGCCGAAGCCTGTGTGCCCACGGGACGCGACCCTACTGGCGGGCTCTGCGCGCCACGAGCACGTCCAGCCCGTCCAGGAGCCGCTGCAGCCCGAACTCGAAGTGGTCGAAGTCGGGTCCGAAGGTGTCCTCGGAGAGCGACGCCATGACCGGGTAGCGGCCCGACGCCATGGCCTTCTCCAGGGCCGGTATCTGCGCCTGCCAGAACTCGGCGTCCGTCAGGCCGGTCCGGCGCTCCGCCTCCTGCTGGTACAGCTGCGACCGCGCGGCCCCGACGACGTACCCGTCGAGCATGATGATCGCGGAGAGCAGTTCGGGGTCGCTCAGCCCCATCGGGCGGATCCGGGCGAGGACCTGCTCCAGGCTGTCCAGGGTGCTCGGGCCGAGGACCTGGCGGGACTGGTTGACCTGGAGCAGCCAGGGGTGGCGGCGGTAGAGGGCGAGGGTCTCGCGGCCCCTGGCCTCCAGGGCCGAGCGCCAGTCGCCCTCCTCGAAACCGGGCGGGTCGTCGCGGGGGCGCTGCACCCGGTCCAGCATCAGGTCGAGCAGCTCGGCCTTGCCGGGGACGTAACGGTAGAGCGACATGGCGCCGGTGCCGAGTTCGGCGGCCACCCGGCGCATCGAGAGCCCCTCCAGCCCTTCGGCGTCCGCCACCCCGACGGCGGCTTCCACGATCCGGTCCAGGGTGAGGGTCGGCTTGGGGCCCCGGCTGGGACGCCGTCCGGTGTCCCACAGCAGTTCGAGGGTGCGGGCGATGTCGCCGCTGCCGCTGGTCTCCGTGCCGCCCGTGCCGCTCGCACCACTCGTCATGCCGTCCAGCTTAGGCCCCCGCCCATAAATTGAGTACGACGTACGCACAATCGGGTACGCTGTACTCAGTTGACCGCCGGCAGGCACGGCACACGGGAGGACGGCATGGACGGATACGCGGTGCGAGCCGAGGCGCTGGAGAAGCGGTACGGCGAGAAACGCGCCCTCGACGGCTTCGACCTGTCGGTGCGCGAGGGCACGGTGCACGGCCTGCTGGGGCCGAACGGGGCGGGCAAGACCACCGCCGTCCGCATCCTGTCCACGCTGATCCGGCTGGACGGGGGCAGGGCCGCGGTCGCCGGTCTCGACGTGGCCCGCCAGCCGCGCGAGGTACGGGCCCGGATCGGCCTGACCGGCCAGTACGCGGCCGTCGACGAGGTGCTCACCGGACGGCAGAACCTGGAGATGTTCGGCCGGCTGTTCCACCTCGGCGGCCGGCGGGCGCGGCTGCGGGCCGCCGAGCTGCTGGAGCAGTTCGACCTGACCGACGCCGCCGACCGGGGCGTCGGCAAGTACAGCGGCGGCATGCGGCGCCGCCTCGACCTCGCGGCCTCGATGATCCTCGCCCCGGCGGTCCTCTTCCTCGACGAGCCGACGACCGGGCTCGACCCCCGCAGCCGGGGCGAGGTCTGGGACGCGGTCCGGGCGCTGGTGGCGGGCGGCACGACCGTGCTGCTGACCACCCAGTACCTGGAGGAGGCCGACCGGCTCGCCTCCCGCATCACCGTCATCGACCAGGGGCGGTCCATCGCCGACGACACCCCGGACGGGCTGAAGAACCTGGTCGGCGGCGACCGCATCGAGGTGGTGGTGGCCGAGCGGTCCGAGATCCCACGGGTGGTGAAGGCCGTCGCCCGGGTCGCCGACGGCGAACCCGAGGCGGACGAGACCGAGTCGCGGGTGCACGCCCCGGTCACCGACCGGGTCGCCGCCCTCACCGAGGTCGCGCGGAGCCTGCAGGACGAGGGCGTCCGCGTCGAGGACATCGGGCTGCGCAGGCCGAGCCTCGACGACGTGTTCCTGCGCCTGACCGGACACCGCACCGAGAAGGAGGCCGCAGCGTGAGCGCCGTCGACCTGAGCAGCCCCGGCGCGCGGGGCGGCACGTACTGGGCGCTGGCCGACTGCTGGAACGTCGTCCGCCGCGGCCTGACCCACTACCAGCGCCAGCCGGTCAACATCGCCTGGCAGCTGGGCTTCCCGATCCTGTCCGTGCTGATGTACGGCTATGTCTTCGGCAGCGCGATGAAGGTGCCGGGCGGCGGGGACTACAAGGACTTCCTCATGCCGGGCATGTTCGTGATGACCATGGCGTTCGGCTTCATCAACACCGCGACCGTGGTGGTCCACGACTCCACCAAGGGCGTCATCGACCGCTTCCGCTCCATGCCGATGGCGTCCTCCGCCGTGGTGGCCGGGCGCGGCGTCACGGATCTGATCGTCGCCTGCGCCGAGTTGGCCATCATGATGCTCACCGCGCTGGCCATGGGCTGGCGGCCGGACGGCGGCCTCCGCTTCCTCGCCGCCTTCGGACTGCTGCTCTGGCTGCGGTTCGCGCTGATCTGGATCGGCGTGTGGCTCGGCCTCCTGGTGCCCAACCCGGAGGCGGCGGGCGGGCTGTTCGCGGTCGCCTTCCCGCTCACGATGATCTCCAGCATCTTCGTCGCGCCGCAGCTGATGCCCGACTGGCTGGGCTGGGTGGCGGTGTGGAACCCCATCTCGTCCACCGCGGCGGCCACCCGGGAGCTGTTCGGGGTGCCGTCCGGCAGCGGGGACTCCTGGGTGGAGCAGCACGCACTGCTGATGGCCGGGGTGTGGCCGGTGATCCTGACGGTGGTCTTCCTGCCGCTGGCGGTACGGCGGTTCAGGCAGCTCAGCCGGTAACCGGCGGGACGCGCGCGGGTGACGGGGGCGCTCGGCGGTGGCCGGGCGCCCTCCGCACGCCGGGGGGCGGACGGTGGCCGGGCGCCCTCCCACGCCGGGGAGTGCGGGCGGCGAGGGCTAGGTGCGCCGCCTCAGCCCCCGAAGGGCGACCAGCACGACCAGGGCCGCCGCCGCGACGATCGCGCCGGTCCGCAGATCGCCGCCCAGTCCTTCGCCCCCGCCGCCGGAGGAGGCCGAAGTCCCGTTCCCCGAGGGGGAGCCGGAGCCCTCCGCACCCGGCGCGTCCTGCGGCTCCACGGGACTGTCGGCACCCTCGGCGCCGTACATGAGCTTGTTCCCGTCGGCGGTGTACGTGACGGACTCCCCCTGGCCGAGGAACGGCACACCGAGCCGCTCCTTGCGCTTGATCTTCCCGCCGTTCCAGTCGTACGCGAGGGAGCCGAAGTAGCTGCGCACGACGAGGTGCCGGCCGTCCGGGGAGAGCGTGGCGTCGGTGGCCTCCAGGTCGGGGACGCCGGCGATCGGCCGGAAGACGTTCGTCCCGGACGGGGAGAGCTCGGCCGGGCCCTCGTAGAGGTGCCCGCCCTTCTCGTTCTTGTCGACGATGTAGACGCGGCCGGTCTTCGGGTGCACCACCAGGGACTCGGCGTCCCGCGCGCCGTCGGAGTACGTGACGACGTACTGCGTGGCCCTGATCGTCCGGTCGCGCAGCTCCTTCGGCTCGGGCAGCCGGTAGATCCAGACGTGCGGCCAGGTGCCGCCGAGGTTGTCGCCGATGTCGCCCACGTAGATCTGGTTGCCGGGTCCGATGGAGATCGCCTCGACGTCGCGCGGGGTGCCCACGCCGGTCAGGGTGACCGTCGCGACCGTCTCGCCCGTCCGGCCGTCGACGGCGTACAGGTACGCGCCGTCGTCACTGTCGTTGTGCGTCCAGTAGACGCCGGGATGCTGCCGCGAGGCCGCGAGGCCGCTGGACTCCGTGATGCGCGGGTCCTTGATCGTGAACTTCCCGTCACCGTCGGCGGCGGAGGCGGGCACGGCGAGGGCGCCCACGTAAAGGGCCGCGGCGAGGAGGGCGATCGGTCTGCGCATGCCCCAAGCCTGCCATCCCGCCCGGCGGTTCACCGGCCGGTCCACCGGGCTCGGACCCGGCCCGGACGGGCACGGCCGGGCCGCCGGAAGGGGGGCGTGGCCCGACTCACACCCCGCCGGGCGGCGTGATCGTCCATGATGAGCGGATGCTCAGGTTCATGCCGGTCGGTGACTCGATGACGATCGGAAGCGCGGGCGAACACACATGGCGCTACCGGATGTGGCAGCACCTGTGCCGCAGCTACGGCGGCCCCTTCACGCTCGTCGGCCCCCGCGAGACGCTCCACGACAAGCTCACCGGGGCCCCGACCTCGTACGCCTACGCCGAACCGGACTTCCCCCGCGCCCACCTGGCCGGCTGGGGCGAGGGCTGGCAGCACATGGCGCCGCTGATCGGCGAGGCCGTGCGGTCGTGCCGGGCCGACGTCCTGCTGGTCTCCCTGGGCCTGATCGACCTGGGCTTCTACACCAACGCCGCGCAGACCGCCGACAACGTCCGGGCCTTCGTCTCCGAGGCACGGGCGGTCAACCGGCGGGTGCGGATGGTGTGGCTGCCCGTGACCCCCAACATCCGGGCGCAGACGGACGAGCCCTTCGCCACCGAGGTCGCCCGCTTCAACGAACTCCTGGCCAAGACGGCCGCGGACCTCGACGAGCCCGCCTCCCCCATCCTCCTGGCCTCGCCCCCGCCGTCGTACGACGTCTCCGCCGACACCTACGACGGCACCCACCCCAACGCCCACGGCGAGCACAAGATCGCGGCGGCCTTCGCGGAGGCCATGCACCAGGGCTGGGACCTGGGCGAGCCCTACGAGGGGTGACCCCGCCCGTCGCCGTCAGGCGGCGTGCCTCGGCGGCGGACGCGGCCGTCCTCATGACCGCCGCGGCGGAGACACGCGGCGGCGACCCGACCCGCTGAGGCCCCGCCGCAGCCGACACCCGCTCCCGGTCCGGTCCGGTCGCGGCTTGCCTGGAGCGCACTCCAGCACGTTGGCTTGGGGACCATGGAGTACACACAGCTCGGACGCACGGGACTCAAGGTCAGCCGGCTCGTCCTCGGCACCATGAACTTCGGCCCGCAGACCGACGAGGCCGACAGCCACGCCATCATGGACGCGGCGCTGGACGCGGGCATCAACTTCTTCGACACGGCCAACGTCTATGGGTGGGGCGAGAACAAGGGCCGCACGGAATCGATCATCGGCAGCTGGTTCGCGAAGGGCGGCGACCGGCGCGACAAGGTCGTCCTGGCCACGAAGGTGTACGGCAACATGGGCGCCGACGGCCCGGCCTGGCCGAACCACGACAAGCTCTCCGCCGTCAACATCCGCCGGGCCGTCGACGCCAGCCTCAAGCGGCTGCAGACCGACCACATCGACGTCTACCAGTTCCACCACATCGACCGGAACACCCCGTTCGAGGAGATCTGGCAGGCGATCGACGTCCTGGTCCAGCAGGGCAAGGTCCTCTACGCCGGGTCGTCGAACTTCCCCGGCTACAAGATCGCGCAGGCCAACGAGATCGCCGCCCGGCGCGGCGGGACCATCGGGCTGGTCAGCGAGCAGTGCCTGTACAACCTCGCCGAGCGCCGCGCCGAGATGGAGGTCATCCCGGCCGCGCGGGACTACGGGCTCGGCGTGATCCCGTGGTCGCCGCTGCACGGCGGGCTGCTCGGCGGTGTCCTCAAGAAGGAGGTCGAGGGCGGACGCCGCGCCTCCGGCCGGGCGGCCGACGCGCTCGCCGACCCCGCGAAGCGGGCGCAGATCCAGTCCTACGAGGACCTGCTCGACAAGCACGGCGTCGAGCCCGGCGAGGCCGCCCTGGCCTGGCTGCTCACCCGTCCCGGTGTGACCGGCCCGATCGTCGGCCCGCGCACCGGTGAACAGCTCGCCTCCGCCGTCCGCGCGGCCGAGCTGGAGCTGTCCGAGGAGCTGCTGACCGGCCTGGACGGAATCTTCCCGGGTCCGGGGCCGAGCCCGGAGGCCTTCGCCTGGTGAACGCCCGGTGAGGGGTGCGGGGAACCGCGCGACGGGCTCTCACCGGCCCTCAGCCGGGAGACGGCGGACCGCGGTTCCCCGCCGCCCTACCTCCCGAGCACGGAGGCCAGGGCGACGACGAGGAACATCAGCACGAGCACACCGGCCATGATCCGGTTGCGGGTTTTCGGGTCCACGGCACCGAGCCTAACCGGCGCCGCCGAGCGCCCAGCGGCCGACCGCCTCGTACCGGGGCTGCTCCCCCGGCACCCCGGAGGCGGGCAGGCTGCTGCGCACCAGCGCCAGCTCGTCCACCGTCCAGGTGCTGCCCGTGAAGTCCGCCAGGGCGTCCACGTACGCCTTCACGTGCCGGGTCTCCCGGCTGCGCGCCACGGTGAGGTGCGCCGTGTAGCGGCGGTGCTCCTCCATCGGCACCCCGGCCCTGCGCGCCGCCGCGTGGGCCCGTTCGGCCAGCAGCCGCAGGGTCGCCAGGTCCCCCTCGGCGCCGGCCCACAGCGCCTTGCCGCGCCCGAACTGGCCGCCGCCCCGCAGCGCCAGCGGGAACGGTTCGGTGCGGTGCGCGGCGCGCTCCAGCCGGGCCGACAGCCCGGAGACGAGATCGTCGGCGACCTCGCCGTAGAAGGCGAGCGTGAAGTGCCAGCCGGGAGGCTGGGTCCAGCGCAGCCCCTCCGCCCCGGGGAGCGCGCGCAGCCCGTCGAGCACGGAGCCGAGTTCACCGCGCACCTCGTCGGGGGGCAGTACGGCGGCGAAGAGTCTCATGCGTCCAGCTTGGCACCCTGCGCGGCCCTTTGCGGCCGGCTCGGGCATGTCCCCGTCGCCGAGGTGATCCCCAGGAAGGCTGCGGCGAACGACCTCGGTCCGAAGAAGGACGCCGAAGGACGCCTGTGCCGCGGCCGGCCGCCGGCATCTGCGCACCACGCCGAAGGACGGCGCGTACCGGAGCGAGCCGAGCCTGGACTTCGGGGGCGGGATCGACCCGGCGGGCACCGCGGCCGGGCTCGTCCCCGAGACCGGCGGGTCCCCGCGGGAGTGACGGCTCGCTACGCCGCCGGAGCCAGCTCCTCCTCCCGCTGCTCCCGCGGCACGAACCGCACCCTCGGGTGGCCGCGGTGCCAGCCCACGGACAGGCGGAGGTTGCCGACGCGGGCCAGGACCAGGCCGATGACCACCGCGGCGAGGACCGCCACCGCGCCGCCGGCCGCGAGGCCGATCCGCGCGCCGTAGGTGTCGGTGATCCAGCCGACGATCGGGGCGCCGACCGGGGAGCCGCCGAGGAAGATCATCATGTAGAGGGCCATGACGCGGCCGCGCATGGCCGGGTCCGTGGACATCTGCAGGCTGGTGTTCGTGGTGACGTTGACGGTCATGCCGAACAGTCCCAGCGGCACCATGAGCAGGGCGAACATCCACAGGGCCGGCGTCGTCGCGGCCAGGATCTCCAGTGCGCCGAAGGCCATGGCGGCCACGATGAGCAGCCGCAGCCGGGCGGTGCCGCGGCGGGCCGCGAGCAGTGCGCCCGCGACGGATCCGACCGCCATCAGCGTGTTGAACATGCTGTACGCGCCGGCGCCCCCGTGGAACACGTCGTCCGCGAAGGCCGAGAGGTAGACGGGGAAGTTGAAGGCGAACGTCCCGACGAAGCCGACCAGCACGATCGGCCAGATCAGCTCCGGGCGGCCGGTGACGTAGCGGACGCCTTCGCGCAGTTGCCCCTTGCCGCGCGGGGCGCGCTCGACGACGTGCAGGTCGCGGGCGCGCATCAGCAGCAGTCCGGTGAGCGGCGCGATGAAGGACAGGCCGTTGAAGAGGAAGGCGTAGCCGGTGCCGACGCCGGTGATCAGCAGGCCCGCGACGGCGGGGCCGACCAGGCGGGCGGACTGGAAGTTGGCGGAGTTCAGGCTGACCGCGTTCTGCAGCTGCCGCGGGCCGACCAGCTCGGAGACGAAGGACTGCCGGGCCGGGTTGTCGACGACCGTGGCGAGACCGACGGCGAAGGCGGCGACGTACACGTGCCACACCTGGACCTGCCCGGTGAGGGTGAGGGCGGCCAGGGCGATCGCGGTGAGGCCCATCGCCGACTGCGTCACCAGCAGGGTGGGCCGCTTGCGCAGCCGGTCGACGAGGACGCCGCCGTAGAGGCCGAACAGCAGCATCGGCAGGAACTGCAGCGCCGTGGTGATGCCGACGGCGGCGGAGGAGCCGGTGAGGCTGAGCACCAGCCAGTCCTGGGCGATGCGCTGCATCCAGGTGCCGATGTTGGAGACGACCTGGCCCATGAAGAACAGGCGGTAGTTCCGCACCTTCAGGGAGGAGAACATCGAGGACGTGCGGGCGCGGTCGCCGGAGGCGGGTGACGCGGGGGCGGGCGGGGAGTCGTGGGGATCAGGTGCGGGGGCGGAAGCTGCTCCGGGTCCCGTACTCAAAAGGGTTCGCCTCCTCGGTGGTCGCTTACAGGTGCGCGAGCTTCTCCAGTACGGGGGCGGCGGCGCGCAGTTTCGCCCACTCGTCCTCGTCGAGGTTCTCCACCAGCGTGGCCAGGAAGGCGTTGCGCTTGGCGCGGCTCTCCTCGAGCATCGCCTCGGCCTGCTCGGTGCGCGTGACGACCTTCTGGCGCCGGTCCTCGGGGTGCGGCTCCAGCCGGACCAGGCCCTTGGCCTCCAGCAGCGCCACGATGCGGGTCATCGACGGCGGCTGGACGTGCTCCTTGCGGGCGAGCTCGCCCGGGGTGGCCCGGCCGCACAGGGACAGGGTGCCGAGCACCGACATCTCGGTGGGGCTGAGCGACTCGTCGACCCGCTGGTGCTTGAGCCGACGGGAGAGCCGCATCACGGCGGAGCGGAGGGAGTTCACGGCGGCTACGTCGTCGCCATGGCTGAGGTCCGGCATGTTCTTTAGCGTAACTCATTACTCTCGCTAAAGACCAGCCGGTTCGCCCAGGAGGGGTCGTGACGCCCGCCACTGCCCCGCGACATCACTCATATGGGTGATCCGGCGCCGGAACGTGACACACCGCGCCGAACAGTGCCGCGACCCTCATGGTCATGCCCACCAGCGTGCTCAGCCTGCGCATGGACCACGACCTGCTCGACCGGCTCCGCCACCATGCCGCGAAAAGGGGAATGAGCGTCCAGGACTATGTCGTCCGGACGCTCATTCGCGATGACTTCGACGAGCGGTTCCAGGCCGCCGTCGAGGAGACGGAGAGGTTCTACGGGGTCCCGTGAGCCGGCTGCCCCGCAGGCCCCGGGCGCATCAGGTCAGGCCCAGCGCCGGCATCAGGTAGTAGAACGCGAACACCGCCGCCACCGCGTACATCGCCGCCGGCACCTCCCGGCCCCGGCCGGCCGCCAGGCGCAGCACGGCGAACGTGATGAAGCCCATGCCGATGCCGTTGGTGATCGAGTAGGTGAAGGGCATCATCACCATCGTCACGAAGGCCGGGACGGCGATGGTGTGGTCGGCCCAGTCGATCTCCTTGATCGAGCCGGACAGGATCAGGAAGCCGACCGCGAACAGCGCCGGGGTGGCCGCCTGGGACGGGACCATCGTGGCGACGGGTGTCAGGAAGAGCGCGACGGCGAAGAGGCCGCCGGTGACGACGTTCGCGAGGCCGGTCCGGGCGCCCTCGCCGACCCCCGCCGTGGACTCGACGAACGCGGTGGTCGCCGAGGAGGAGCTGGCGCCGCCGGCGGCGACCGCGAGGCCGTCGACGAACAGCACCTTGTTGATGCCGGGCATCTGCCCCTCGCCGTCGGTCAGCTTCGCCTCGTCGGAGACGCCCATGATCGTGCCCATCGCGTCGAAGAAGCACGACAGCAGCACGGTGAAGACGAACAGCACCCCGGTCAGCACGCCGACCTTCTCGAAGCCGCCGAACAGGCTGACCTGCCCGATCAGCCCGAAGTCGGGGCTGGCGACCGGGTTGCCGGGCCACTTCGGGGTGGTCAGGCCCCAGCTCGGCACCTGGGCGACCGCCTCGATGACCACCGCCACGGCGGTCATGGCGACGATCGAGATCAGGATCGCGCCGGAGACCTTGCGGACGATCAGGGCGAGCGTCAGCAGCACGCCCAGCACGAAGACGAGGACCGGCCAGCCGTTGAGGTGACCGTCGCCGCCCAGCTGGAGCGGGACGGTGGTCTGGGCCGCGTCCGGGATCCGGGAGACGAAACCGGCGTCGACCAGACCGATCAGCATGATGAACAGGCCGATACCGATGGAGATCGCCTTGCGCAGCCCGAAGGGCACGGCGTTCATCACCCGCTCGCGCAGACCCGTGGCGACCAGCAGCATCACCACGAAGCCGGCGAGCACCACCATGCCCATCGCGTCCGGCCAGGACATCCGCGGGGCGAGCTGGAGGGCCACGACGGAGTTCACGCCGAGGCCGGCGGCGAGGGCGATCGGGACGTTGCCGATGACGCCCATGAGGAGCGTGGTGAGCGCGGCGGTCAGGGCCGTCGCGGTGACCAGCTGCCCGTTGTCGAGCTGGTGACCGTACATGTCCTTCGCGCTGCCGAGGATGATCGGGTTCAGCACGATGATGTAGGCCATCGCGAAGAAGGTGGCGAGACCGCCCCGGACCTCGCGGGGCAGCGTGCTGCCCCGTTCGGAGATGCGGAAGAAGCGGTCGAGTGCGCCGTGGGTGGGTCCGGTTCCCGGCTGATCAGGGGCGGGGACCTTGGCGGGAGCCGAGGACGACATGTGTTTGGTGTTTCCTACGAAGAGAAGTGGTCAGACACAAACCGTTTCAGTATGAACATATAAGGCCCCGCTCGGCCATCTCCGCGCGTAGACCTGATCGCCTCGTAAGCTGTCCCCATGGCGAAGTGGACCCCCCGACACGAGGCGCCGGAGCCCCTGGAGGGCCCCGTGGTCGCCACCATCACCGGCGGCACGATCCTGTGGTTCGTCCTCTTCCTGGTGCAGCTCCCCCTCTACGGCTGGTTCGACGACCACGGCCACACGTGGTGGCTGTGGACCTGCCTGGCCGGTGGCGGCCTCGGCCTGATCGGGGTCTGGTACGTGCGCAGGCGGGACGCCGCGCTCCGGCGGGCGGCCGACGCGCGGGACCTGACGGCCACCCCCTCGACGCCCTCGGCCGACTAGCCCGCCCCCGCCCGCTCCCCCGCGAGACACCCACCGGCCTCCTCCCTACGCTCGAAGAAGGCGGCGAAACGCTCGAAGACCGTCGGCGCGCGTCGCCGCCCGACCGGTGAGGAGCGCAGCCATGACGACGCAGAACAGCGCGGCCGACGTCGACCGCGCACTGAAGGCCAAGCACCGCGCGATGTGGGCCCAGGGCGACTACCCGTCCCTGGCGGCGGAGGTCATCCCCCATCTGGGCGCGGTCCTGGTCGAGGCGTGCGGGGTGCGGCCCGGTCAGCGGGTGCTGGACGTGGCCGCCGGCTCCGGCAACGCCGCGGTCCCGGCGGCCCTGGCCGGCGCCGACGTCGTCGCCTCCGACCTGACCCCGGAACTGTTCGAGGCCGGCCGGCGCGTGGCCGAAAACCAGGGCGTGCGGATCGCCTGGGAGGAGGCCGACGCCGAGGCCCTGCCCTTCGGGGACGCGGAGTTCGACACCGTGCTGTCCTGCGTCGGCGTCATGTTCGCCCCGCACCACCGGCGGGCCGCCGACGAACTCGTCCGGGTGTGCCGGCCCGGCGGCACCGTCGGGCTGCTGAACTGGACGCCGCAGGGCTTCATCGGCCGGATGTTCGCCACGATGAAGCCCTACGCTCCCCCGCCCCCGCCCGGTGCCCAGCCGCCCCCGCTGTGGGGCGACGAGGAGCACGTCCGCGCCCTCCTCGGCGACCGCGTCACGGACGTGCGCGCCGAGCGCCGCACGGTCCGCGTCGACCGCTTCGAGTCGCCGGAGGCGTTCCGCGACTACTTCAAGGAGCGCTACGGCCCCACCATCACCGTCTACAACAACCTCGCCGGCGAGCCCGCGCGCGCCGCCGCCCTGGACCGCGACCTGGCGGCCCTCGCCCGCGAGGCCGACCTGGGGACGGGGTCCGACGGGACCGTCATGGAGTGGGAGTACCTGCTGCTGACCGCCCGCCGGGCCGGCTGAGGGCGGACGCGGCACCACGGTCGGACGCCGGACAACTCCCGTACAACTCCCGTACGACCACGGCACGAAGTCCGTCGTCCGCTGGTCGGATCTTCCGCGCATCCGGCAGGTGAAGCGGCACATCCGCACGTACCGTCGAAGGCATGACGCATCTCGACGCGGGTGCCCGGACCGACACCGCCCGGCCGGCGACGGTCACCTCACGCGAGACCGGCCTGACCGGCGCTCAGGTCGCCGAGCGGGTGGAGCGCGGCCAGGTCAACGACGTGCCGGTGCGCAGCAGCCGGTCCCTCACCGAGATCGTCCGCGCGAACGTCTTCACCCGCTTCAACGCGATCATCGGCGTGCTGTGGCTGATCATGCTGGTCGTGGCGCCGATCCAGGACAGCCTGTTCGGGTTCGTGATCCTCGCCAACACCGGTATCGGCATCGTGCAGGAGTGGCGGGCGAAGAAGACGCTGGACTCGCTCGCGCTGATCGGCGAGGTGCGGCCCACCGTCCGCCGGGACGGCACCTCCGCGCAGGTCGGCACCTCCGAGATCGTCCTGGACGACCTGATCGAGGTCGGCCCGGGTGACAAGGTCGTGGTGGACGGGGTGTGCGTCGAGGCCGACGGTCTGGAGATCGACGAGTCGCTGCTCACCGGCGAGGCCGACCCGGTCGTCAAGCACCCCGGTGACCAGCTGATGTCCGGCAGCTTCGTGGTCGCGGGCGGCGGGGCGTTCCAGGCCGTGAAGGTCGGGCGTGAGGCGTACGCGGCGCAGCTCGCCGAGGAGGCCTCCCGGTTCACCCTCGTCCAGTCCGAGCTGCGCTCCGGGATCTCCACGATCCTGAAGTACGTCACCTGGATGATGGTCCCGACCGCGATCGGATTGATCATCAGCCAGCTGCTGGTGAAGGAGAACGCCCTCGACGACTCCGTCGCCCGCACGGTCGGCGGCATCGTCCCGATGGTCCCCGAGGGGCTGGTGCTGCTCACCTCGGTCGCCTTCGCCATCGGCGTGATCCGGCTGGGCCGCAAGCAGTGCCTGGTGCAGGAGCTGCCCGCGATCGAGGGGCTGGCCCGCGTCGACACCGTCTGCCTGGACAAGACCGGCACCCTCACCGAGGGCGGCATGGACGTCACCGAGCTGCGGCCCCTGCAGGGCGCCGACGAGACGTACGTGCGCAAGGTGCTCGGCGCCCTCGGCGAGTCGGACCCGCGGCCGAACGCCTCGCTCAAGGCGATCATCGACACCTACCCGGCCGTCGAGGACTGGCGCTGCACCCGGGCCCTGCCGTTCTCCTCGGCCCGCAAGTACAGCGGCGCCGCGTTCAGCGAGGGCGACGGGCAGTCCAGCACCTGGCTGCTGGGCGCGCCGGACGTGCTGCTGCCCGACGA
The DNA here is from genome assembly GCF_040611555.1 of Streptomyces sp. NPDC006624. Taxonomy (NCBI): domain Bacteria; kingdom Bacillati; phylum Actinomycetota; class Actinomycetes; order Kitasatosporales; family Streptomycetaceae; genus Streptomyces; species Streptomyces sp. NPDC006624. Next base: position 251,548 of record NZ_JBEXOM010000006.1, read on the forward strand.
CGACCCGGCCCTCGCCGAGACCGTGCGGCTCAACGAGCAGGGCCTGCGGGTGCTGCTGCTCGCCCGGGTCCGGCGGGACCTGGAGGATCCCGCCGTGGCCGAGGGCGCGGTGCCGACCGCCCTGGTGGTGCTGGAGCAGCGGCTGCGGCCGGACGCCGCCGACACGCTGCGCTACTTCGCCGACCAGAGCGTCGGGGCCAAGGTCATCTCCGGTGACAACGCGGTGTCGGTCGGCGCGGTCGCCGCCAAGCTCGGGCTGTCCGGGACGACCGTGGACGCGCGGCGGATGCCGGCCGACCGGGACGGGATGGCGGCCGCCCTGGACGAGGGCACGGTGTTCGGGCGGGTCACGCCGCAGCAGAAGCGGACCATGGTGGGCGCGCTGCAGTCCCGGGGGCACACGGTCGCGATGACCGGCGACGGGGTGAACGACGTCCTCGCCCTGAAGGACGCCGACATCGGTGTCGCGATGGGCTCCGGCTCGGAGGCGACCCGGGCGGTGGCGCAGATCGTGCTGCTGAACAACAGCTTCGCGACGCTGCCGTCGGTGGTGGCGGAGGGCCGCCGGGTCATCGGCAACATCACGCGGGTCGCGACGCTGTTCCTCGTCAAGACGGTCTACTCGGTGCTGCTGGCGGTCCTGGTGGTCTGCTCGCAGGTCGAGTACCCGTTCCTGCCGCGCCATCTGACCCTGCTGTCGACGCTGACGATCGGCGTCCCGGCGTTCTTCCTGGCGCTCGCGCCCAACAAGGAGCGCGCGAAGCCGAACTTCGTACGGCGGGTCATGCGGTACGCGATCCCGGGCGGTGTGGTGGCCGCGGTGGCGACCTTCGCGACGTATCTGATCGCCCGGACGTACTACACGGGCCCGGGGGAGCTGGACGCGGAGACGAGCGTCGCGACGCTCACGCTGTTCCTGATCTCGATGTGGGTGCTGGCGATCATCGCCCGCCCCTACACCTGGTGGCGGATCGCCCTGGTCGCCTCGATGGGCGGGGCGTTCCTGGTGGTGCTGGTGGTGCCGTGGCTGCAGCACTTCTTCGCGCTGAAGCTGGTGGGGATGACCATGCCGTGGGCGGCCGTCGGCATCTCCGCGGTGGCGGCGGCCACCCTGGAACTCGTGTGGAGGTGGGTGGACCGCCGCTTCCCGGCGTAGCCGCCGTCCCGCGTCCTACCGCACGTCGACGAAGTCGCCCGTGGCGTTGACCGCCGGGGTGGTCGTGGTGCCCGCGAAGGACCAGCGGAAGTAGCCGTCGGTGGAGGCGGTGACGGTGGTGCTCAGGTTGCCCGTCGAGTTCGACTTGATCGTCTTGAGCGTGCTGTAGGTGCTGCTGTCCTTCTTGCGGAACTGCAGCTTCACGTACTGGTTCGTGTAACCCGCGTACTTGAGGGTCTCCCAGTTGGCGCGGGACAGCTTGCCCGTGACGGTGATGGTGCGGCCCTTCGTCACCGGCTCGGGCGAGGCGTTGACGGTGAGCTTGGAGGCGCGCTGGAACTTGAAGGAACCGGCCTTGTCCTTCCAGATGAAGTCGTCGTCCTTGGCGTCGATCCAGGCGCTGACGTACCAGGTGCCGGCGTTGGCGTTGCTGAGGTAGTCGACCTTGGGGTCGACCAGCACCGAAGCGGTGCAGGTCGAGGTGGTGGAGCTGACCGCCGTGCAGGTGGGCTTGCCGGTGGAGAAGTACCCGTAGTCGGGGCCCTCGAGCTGGAACTCGTCAGCGCCCGCGATGCCGGAGTCGTCGGTGGCGGTCACGCTGACCTTGATCGTCTTCGGCTCGGAGATGCCCACCGACACCTTGTTGTCGCCGTCGACGACGACCTTGGTGATCTGGGTGTCGCCGAATCCGCCGTCGGCCTGCGCGGCAGGAACGGCGAGGGCGGAGAGGGCCAGGGCGCCGGAGACGGCGGCCACGGTGGCTCGGATACGCATGCGTTCTCCAGGTGGAGAGGGGCCCCGGTGCTCGTCGTCGGCTCTCGGGGCCCAAGTGATCGTGGAGTCTGTTGACTCAGGTGATCAGATTCGCCGGCCCGGTGTTTGGTTGTACGGCAGGTGAAATATTCGTGCGGAAATTTTCACCGGCCCCTGGGCGTCCTCCGCGCCTCAGTCGAACCAGCGGTCCCGTGCCAACTCCGCCGTCCGCGACGGGTCCTCCAGCAGGGCCGCCACCTCGAAGCGCCGGGGCCACTGCCCGGCCGCCCAGGCCAGTCCCGCCGCGACGCCCTCCAGGGTGGCGGCGTGCAGGACGCCGTCGTCGGTGAGGCGCCAGTCGATCTCCACGCCGTCGACGACGAGTTCCTCGTGCTCGACGTAGGAGCCCGGGGCCGTGCGGCCGAGCAGGACCCGCACCGCGTCCGGTACGTCGTGCTCGGTGCCCTCGGAGGTGACCTGGCCGGTGACGGACTCGCTCAGCCGGCGCACCTGGAACAGCTCGGCCAGGTCGGCGGCGCGCGAGGGACGCACGGGCAGCAGCGGCACGCCCGCGGTGAAGGGCAGCAGGTCCGGCGAGTCGCACACCACGGCGTCGCCCGCGTCCACGACCTCCACCCGGCCGTCGGTGACCGCGCGCAGTTCGTCCGGCAGGGTCACCTGTTCGGGGTCCAGCTCGGCCAGCGCGCCGTACAGGGCGTGCAGTTGGGCGCCCGTCACCTCGCGCTCGGGGTCGGCGAGCCGGTCGAGCAGCTCGGCGGCGCCGCCGGGCTCGTCCAGCAGCGCGGCGACCGAGGTGCGCACGCCCAGGGCGCGCAGCACCTGCTCGTCCTCGAAGCCGGTGGCGTCGGCCTCCTCGTACAGGCCGCGCAGCAGGGGGTCGCCGCCCGCGGCCCGCAGTCCGGCCGGGCGGCGGCCGTCGAGCACCGGGTTCCCGCGCAGCCACCACGCGGTGTACGGCCGGACCACCTCGTGCGTGCCGTCGGGCAGCAGGATCCGCACGGGCTGCACGATCGCGTCCCTGAGCGGCGGCTGCGACAGCAGCGACAGCGCCCGCGCCCACTTGTCCTCGTCGACCAGGTCCAGATCGCGTACGGCGACGATCTCGGTGGCGACCGGCGGCACGGGGCTGTCGGGGAAGCGGTCGAGGACGTCCTCCGCCCACACGTCGACGGCGTCGAGCAGTCCGGCGTCGTCGGGCTCGGCGAAGTCGCCCTCGCGGGGCTCCAGTTCGTCCGGGTCGAGGACGACGTCGGTGGCCCGGACCAGCGCGAAGTTCACCAGCACCCCGCAGGCGGCCAGCGGCTGCTCGCCCCACCGGGCGGCCAGCTCGGCGTCCACGGCGGCGAGTTCACCCTCGCGCATGACCTCGGCGAACGGGCCGCCGGGGAAGACGAGTTCGCAGGCCGGGGCGGGTTCGCCGTCCTCGTCGGGCAGGGCGAGCGCGCCGAGCCAGGGCTCGTCACCGGGCTCAAGGCCGGCGTCGCGCACCAGGGCGAGCACGGTGTCGGCCAGCTCCTCGGCGTCGAGGGTGTCCTCCTCCCAGTTCATCCCGCCCTCGTCGTCCAGCGACGCGGCGACGGCGGCCCGCACCTGCGGGGTGGTGAGGACGGCGCGCGGGGTGGCGGGCAGGGCGCCGAGCTTCTCCAGGATCGGGTGGGCGGCGTCGGGGTGGGCGACCTTCAGCCCCAGCCGGGCCAGCACCTCGGGGTCGATCCCGGCGCCGTCCGCGCCGGGCAGCAGCACCTGCCGGGGCCCGATGGTCGTGCGCCCGTCGGCGAGCGGCACGGGCAGTCCGGACAGCCGGTCGGGGTCGACCCCGGCCAGGCTGTCGTAGAGCCGCCGCCACCAGCCGGGGTCCTTCTCCAGCCCGGCCAGCCGGTCGATCGCGTCGGTCAGCGGGACCCGGGCGACCCCCAGGGTGCGCAGCTCGGCGCGGCGCTCCAGCCCGGCGGGCAGCAGCGTGGGCAGCACCTCGGAGAGCACGGACACCGTCTCCGCTCCGGCCCCCTCGACGACCTCGGCGTCCCGGGGCCGCAGGGACTCGGGCAGGTCCTCGCCCTCGACGGGAGAGTGGGCGGGCGGCAGGAAGGAGGTCTGCGGCAGCCGCTCCAGGATCGCCCGGCGCAGGGCGCCGTCCAGCTCGCCCTTGCCGAGCGGGCCGGGTACGAGGTCGATGATCCCGGCGGTCACCGGCCGCCAGTGGCCGAGCAGGTCGGCGTAGGCGTCGGCGGCGCGCTGGACCAGGAAGTCGGTCAGCGGGCCGGGGGCGGCGTGCCGCCGGGTGGAGTCCAGCGGGAACGAGGCGATGAGCAGGGCCGGGACGCCGAGCGGTTCGTCGCTCGGCGTGGGGGCGTGCACCACCGGGGTGGTGCGGGGCCGGACCGGGCTGCCGTCGCTGTCGACGGGCACGGCCCAGGTGACCGCCCAGTACGGCCGCAGCCGCTCCTCGACGGGCCGGTCGGCGAGCAGGTCGGGCGTGAGGGTGCCGTGGGCCGCGGTGGTGCGCCAGTGGGTGACGCCCGCGGCGGTGTCGTCGACGACGGTGAAGGGACCGTCGGTGCGGCGGGTGAGGGTCCGGGGCGCCTCCCCGTTGATCTCGACGACGAGTTCGTCGAGCCCGGCGAGGGTGAGCAGGACGGCGTCGTCGACGGCGCGCAGGAGCCGTTCGGCGAGGTCGGCGGCGGCCGCGTCGCGCAGCGGCAGGATGACGGCGGTGTCGTAGGGGGCGGGGGCGGTGCCCTCGGCGGCGAACGGCAGCCGCAGCAGCGGCACGTGCCCGTCGCGGCGCCGCACCTCGTCCCCGAGGCCGGGGCTGTGCCGGGCGGTGTCGGCCGCGAGCTCCCGCGCCTCGGCCAGCGACCAGCGGACCCCGCCGTGCCGGCCGACGACGGCGGGCTCGTCGGTGACGGACAGCACGGCGGCGAAGCCGACGCCGAACCGGCCGACGGAAGGCGTGTCGCGCTTGGCCGACGCACGCAGGGTCGCCAGCGACTCCACACCGGCCGCGTCCAGCGGCGCACCGGTGTTGGCGGCGACCAGCACCCCCTCGCGCAGAGTGAGCCGCAACCGCCCCGGCACCCCGGCCCGGGCGGCCGCGTCGGCGGCGTTCTGGGCGAGCTCGACGACGAGCCGGTCCCGGTACCCGCCGAGGACGAGGTCCTCCTCGGCGTTGGCGTCCTCCCGGAACCGGGCGGGGCTGGTGGCCCAGGCGTCGAGGACCCCGCGCCGCAGTCGTGCCGTACCGAACGGGTCGGCACCCTCGGCGGCCGGACGCACGAACTTGCTGCTCACGTTGACTCTCCTCATCGGCCCTGATCGGCGTGAGGTCGAAGGTACCGCTCCGGGGCGGGGCGGTGAGACGGGCGTGAGCCGTAGCGGGTCAGGCCGCGTGATCGTCGAAGCGGAACTCGGGGCTGGTGCGGGGGTCGATGGGGGCGGGCTCCGGCCTCCAGGGCCGTGGCCGGTCGTTCGATCAGAGGACCGGACGCCGAAACGGGGTGGCCGCCGGCGGGACCGTGGTAAGCGATCGACGCGATCGCCTGTCCCAGCCTCAGGGACTCGGCGCGGTCAGGTACCGCTGGATCGTCGGTGCCAGCCATTCCACGATCTCCGCCCGCGCCAGCCCCACCGCCGGCGGCATCCGCAGCACGTACCGCGTGAGCGCGAGCCCCAGCAACTGCGACGCCATGAGTACGGCCCGTGCCGGGACCTGCTCGGGGTCGGGGCACACCTGCCGGGCGACCGGCAGCAGCTGGTCCCGCAGGATGCCCTGCATGCGCTCCGACCCGGCCTGGTTGGTCACGCCGACCCGCAGCAGGGCGGTGAGGACCTCGTCGTTCTCCCACATGTCGAGGAAGTGCTCGACGAGGATCCGCCCCGCGTCCTGCCGGCGGTCCGCCCCGCTCACGTCCGGCAGCCGCAGATCGATGGCGACGGCCGCCGCGAAGAGGCCCTCCTTGTTGCGGTAGTACCGCATCACCATCGACGGATCGATGTTCGCGTCCTTGGCGATGGCGCGGATGGTGGCTCGCTCGTAGCCGTCGGTCGCGAAGCGCTCGCGGGCCGCAGCGAGGATCGCGCCGCGAGTCGCGTCGGAGCGGCGGGGGGTGCCGGTGCCGGTGCCGGGAACCGTGGAGGTGCTGTCGCTGCCGTTCATGCCCACAAACGTAGGCCAACCGGTGCGGGCCAACAAGTGTATGCCCACCACCGTTGGCCAACAAGTGTTGACGCCTCTCACGCCTGCTCGCTATCGTCGCCAACGAGCGTTGGCCAACAGCTGTTGGCAGTAGGCGAGGGCAAGCGAGCACCGACACCAGGAGGCCACCATGAACGGCACCGCCACCCACCGCACCGTGATCGTCGTCGGCTCCGGCCCCACCGGCCTCCTCCTCGCCGGTGACCTCGCCGCAGCCGGCGTCACCGTGACCCTGGTCGAGAAGCGGCCGCGCACCATCAGCAACCTCTCCCGCGCCTTCGGGGTGCACGCCCGCACCCTGGAGCAGCTCGATGCCCGCGGCCTCGCCGACGAACTGCTCACCACCGGCGCCACCATCACCGGCCTGCGGCTCTTCCGCCGCCTCTCCCTCGATCTGAGCACGCTGCCCTCACGTTTTCCGTTCCTGCTCATCACCCCGCAGTACGAGGTCGAGCGGCTCCTGGAGCGGCGGGCCCGGGAGGCCGGGGTCGAGTTCGCGTACGAGAGCGAGGTCGTGGGGCTGCGGCAGGACGACGAGGGGGTCGACCTCGACGTGCGCGGTGCGGACGGGACGGTCGTCACCCGCCGGGCGGCCTATGTCGTCGGCGCCGACGGTCACCGGAGCGCCGTGCGGGAGGCGATCGGCCTCGGCTTCCCCGGTACCTCCGTCATCAAGTCGCTGATCCTGGCCGACGTCCGGCTCGCCGCGAAACCCGAGGGCGCCCTCACCGTCAACGGCCGCCGCGACGCGTTCGCGATGATCGCCTCCTTCGGCGACGGCTGGTACCGGGTCATGGGCTGGAACCGCCGCAACGAGGTCCCCGACGACACCCCGCTCGACCTCGACGAGGTCAAGGAGATCACCCGCCGCGCCCTGGGCACCGACTACGGCATGCACGACGCCCGCTGGCTCTCCCGTTTCCACAGCGACGAGCGCCAGGCACCCCGCTATCGGGTCGGCCGGGTCTTCCTCGCCGGGGACGCCGCGCACATCCACTCCCCGGCCGGCGGGCAGGGCATGAACACCGGCCTCCAGGACGCCGCCAACCTGAGCTGGAAGCTCGCCGCGGCCGTCCGGGGCCGGGCGCCCGAAGGTCTCCTCGACAGCTACGAGGTCGAGCGCCACCCGGTCGGCAGGGCGGTGCTGCGCAGCAGTGGCGGACTGGTCCGGCTGGCCCGCGCGCGCAGTCCGCTGCTGCGTGCCGCCCGCGCCCTCGTCTCCGCGTTCGTCGACATGACCCCGCCCGTCCGGCGCAAGGCGTTGGGTCAGATCACCGGGATCGGCTACGCCTACCCCGCCCCCCGCGGCGCCCACCGCCTCACCGGTACCCGCGCCCCCGACGTCGCCCTGAAGGACGGCCGACTCTACGAGGCGCTGCGCGACGGCCGCTTCGTCCTGATCACGCACGGAACCTACGAAGGCCCCGGTGTCCGTGAGGGGTGGCTGACCGTGGGGCGCCGGGCGGACGACCGGCGGACGACCGTCCTGGTACGGCCCGACGGGTACGTGGCCTGGGCGGCGGAGGACGCGGACGCCACGAGGATCGACGAGGCGGTGGCCCGGTATCTGGGCTAGGGGCGGGCACGGGCCGGGCCCCCGGAGACCCACACCACATCCACCCGGCGCCCGGACCGGCCGCCCAGTGACAAGCGGCACAGGCGGAACGTGCGGTACTACCCGGAATAGTCGCGAAGCGAGCGGCCCCGAAACGGGCATTCAGCGTGCAGCTCTGATCGATCAGCCTGAAATGGGGGGTTTCACCCCGAACGGCCGCCCCTGTCAAGAGACGTGCATCGCACGCCCGAAGTACGGCCTTTCGTCGTAGGTCACACCTTTGCGGCTTTCGGGAGGGGCGGGCTACCAAGGAACGGCCACCACGGCACCGACCCGTTCCGCCGGTGGCTTCCCCCGCCCCCTCCCCCACGAGGTTTCGATGTTCCAGCGCGTCACGTCCCGCCTCCCCCGTACGTCCCTGACCCGCACCCGCGTGGCCGTGCTGGCCGCCGGTCTGGGCTCCACGGCCGTCCTGGGAGCCGGGGTCGCGGTCGCCGCCCCGGAGACCACGGCCGTGTCCGGCACCGCCACCGCGGTCCAGGCGCAGGCCGCCAAGGCCACGCAGGCCGCAGCGAAGAAGCAGGCGTCCTGGGTATCGCCGGTGAAGAGTTACAAGCTGTCCGCGAGCTTCGCCCAGAGCGGCGGCATGTGGGCCTCCAAGCACTCCGGCCAGGACTACGCCGTCCCCACCGGCACCCCGGTCGTCGCCGCCCACGGCGGAACCGTCGTCAAGGCCGGCGGCAACGGCGCCGGCGACGGCCCCGCCTACGGCAACGCCGTCGTGATCAAGCACGGCAACAAGACGTACTCCCAGTACGCCCACCTGTCCTCGGTCAACGTGAAGGCCGGCCAGGTCGTCAAGACCGGCCAGAAGATCGCCCTGTCCGGCAACACCGGCAACTCCAGCGGACCCCACCTGCACTTCGAGATCCGCACCAGCCCGAACTACGGCACCGCCGTCGACCCGGCGAAGTTCCTGCGCGCCAACGGCGTCAACCTCTGACGCACGCCGGCACACGCACCCGGCCCCGAGGACGGCCCCGCGCCCGCCTTCGGGGTCGTGTCGTCGTGCAGCGGAGAGGACGCCCCGTCGGGGCGGTGGCGCATCAGGCCGCGTATCCCTCGAAGCGGTACTCGGGGCTTGCGGGGGCCGATGCGCGCTCCGGCTTCCAGAGCCGAGGCCAGTCGCTCGATCAGCTCCAGCGTGGGGGCGACGCCGCTCTCCTCGATGGCCCCGATGTCTTCTTCGGTCAGCGCGGCACGACGCGCGAGTTCCGCGGCGGTCCAGCCGAGAGCCGAGCGCCGAGCGTAGACCGCCTGCGCGAAGTCCATACGCCGACCCGCAGCACGGTACGCCGCATCCTCACGGCGCTCCGCCACAACCTTCCAACTCGTGTGGTATCCGCTGCTCATCGGGCCTCCTCGTCTCTACGTCAGACGGCGTGCGCACCGATCCTGAGGAGGCCCGCGCCGACCTGGTCCTGGCCAGCCTGGCGGCGATCACACACGCCGCCGAACCCGACGTCGATGCGCTGCTGAAGGCCCTGTCCACAGCGTTGCGGGGAGCGCCCGAGGACATCGCGGGTCCCCTGATCGAATTCACCGCACAGGGCCTGGGCAAGAACCCGGCCAGGCAACTCTGGAGGAACCTGGTGGCCGTGGACCTCTCCTTCTGCAAGTCCTACCTCGCCGAAGAAGTCCGCGCGGAAGTCCGCGCAGAGCTCCAGGACGAAGTCCGGGGGAGCCGCTGGCTCCGCCGCGCCGTCACCGCACCGGCAGTCGAGAAGATCTTCGTCGACGACTGACGGGCGAGCCCCGGGGGGCGGCACCCGTCCGAGCCGCGCCGCCCCCGGACCGCCCTAGGAGTGCCCCAGCTCCGCCGCCGACTCGTCCTCCGTGACGGGGACCGAGCCCGAGTCCGGGGCCGGGCGCAGGGGGAAGGGGTCCACGCGGGTCTCGTCGATCACCGGGGCTGCGGGCTGCGGCGGGCGCGGCATGACCGCGGCCTCGGAGTGGCCGCCGCAGCCGTAGGCGAGGGAGACCACGCGGCCGTCGGCCGGGGCGAACTCGTTGGCGCAGACGCCGAAGGCCTGCCCCAGGGAGCCGCCGATGGGGACGAGGAAGCCGCAGCTGACGCAGGCGGCGGGGGCCGACTGGGCCATCGGGGTCTTGGGGCCGAACGCCTCCTCCCAGCGGTCGGCCGCGGTGTGCAGGCCGTAGCGGGACAGGACGCGGGCGCGGCGCATGCCCAGTTCCTCGGCGACCGCCGCGATGGATCCGCGGGAGGGGGTGACCGGCAGCCGGGACGGAGGGCCCTCGGTGACGTCGGCGTCCTCCGCCTCGACCAGGTCCGCCATCTCGTGCGACACCGCGGAGTTCGGCGGGGGCTCGTCCTCGCCCGAGTAGCCGGGCTCCAGGCGCAGGTCGTCGGCGTCCGTGGGCAGCAGGTCGCCCGGGCCCATGTCGCCGGGGCGCAGCCGCTCGCTCCATGGCACCCACTCGGGCGCGAGCACCGCGTCGGGGCCGGGCAGCAGCACGGCCTCGTCGACCGTGACGACCTTGGCGCGGGAGGCGCGGGCCACCGTCACGGCCCAGCGCCAGCCCCGGTACCCGAGCTCGCGGCACTCGAAGAAGTGCGTGACGACGCGGTCCCCCTCGGAGACCACCCCCGCGTGCTCACCGACGATCCCGGGCGCGGCGGCCTCCTCGGCTGCGGCACGCGCGAGGTCGACGGCCTCGGCGCACAGACGGTCGGGGGTGCGGCTTCGCGTTGTCGCTGCGCTCACAGGTATCGCTTCTCTCCTACGCCGTCTCACGTGTGCGCCACTCCCGGCGCCAAGACGGGACGGAGCGGACCAGGGGACCGCGTCGACGTCCTTCATCCATTCTGCGGGATGGCTGAGATACGCACGCTACCCTTCCGCCCCACGTCGCGTACACCGACCGGTTCCATGACCGACAACCCGGACAGTCACCCCACAGGCCCTATACAAGCGGTAATGGCACTAGCCACAGGCTTCTCGGGGCACTATGACGACGTGGCAGCCGCGAAGACACCCCCGGGCGCCACCGGGACCGGTGGGTCGAAAGGGGTCAGGGGAAGCAGCCGGGGCGGGCCGGGCCGTCTGGGCGGTTCCCTGCGCGCGGTCGGCCGGGCCCTGCACTTCCCGGTGACGGGCACGGCCCGCGGCATCCGCAAGGCGACCCACGCGCACGGAGCGGGCGAGTCCGGTCTCGGCAAGCTGATCGAGCTGCACGGTGTGAACGGCGCCGGCGACGTCATGATCACCGTCGCGCTCGCCTCGACCGTCTTCTTCTCGGTCCCGACCGACGAGGCCCGCGGGCGCGTCGCGCTGTACCTGGCCGTCACCATGCTGCCCTTCACGCTCCTCGCCCCGGTGGTCGGCCCTCTCCTGGACCGCGTCCCGCACGGCCGGCGCGCCGCGATGGCCGGGGCGATGCTGGTCCGGGCGCTGCTCGCGCTGGTCCTGTCCGGCGCGGTGATCGGCGGCGGCCTGGAGCTGTACCCGGCCGCGCTCGGCGTGCTCGTCGCGTCGAAGGCGTACGGCGTGGTCAGAAGCGCCGTGGTGCCCCGGCTGCTGCCGCCCGGCTTCTCCCTGGTCAAGGCCAACTCGCGCGTCACGCTCGGCGGCCTGCTCGCCACCGGCCTCGCCGCGCCCGTCGGCGTCGGCCTGCAGCAGATCGGCCCGCGCTGGCCGCTCTACGGCGCCTTCGTGCTCTTCGTGGCGGGCACGGTGCTGTCGTTCACGCTGCCGCCCAAGGTCGACTCCGCCAAGGGCGAGGACCGGGCCCTGCTGGCCGCGGACGCGCAGCACCTGCACGGCCCGCACCTGCGGCCGGTCAAGCGGCCCGGGCTGCGCACGGTCGGCCCGGCCGTCACCCACGCCCTGGCCGCCAACGCCTCCATCCGCTGCCTCACCGGGTTCCTGATCTTCTTCCTGGCCTTCCTGCTGCGCGAGCACCCCATGTCCGGTCAGAGCGCCGCAGTGTCCCTGGGGATCGTGGGCGTCTCGGCGGGCGCGGGCAACGCGCTGGGCACGGCCGTCGGGGCGTGGCTGCGCTCCCGGGCGCCGGAGATCATCATCGTGACGGTGGTGGCGTGCGTGGCGGGCGCGGCGATCACGGCCGCGGTGTTCTTCGGGTCGGTGGTGGTCGCGGGCCTGGCCGCGATGGCCGGCTTCGCCCAGGCCCTGGCCAAGCTGTCCCTGGACGCGCTCATCCAGCGGGACGTGCCCGAGCTCGTCCGGACCTCGGCCTTCGCCCGTTCGGAGACGCTGCTGCAGATGTCCTGGGTGGTGGGCGGCGCGGTCGGCATCGTGATGCCGCTGAACGGCACGGCCGGTCTCGCGGTGGGCTCCGCGATCGTCGCGACCGGGTGGCTGACGACCGTCCGGGGGCTGATCGGGTCGGCGCGGCGCGGCGGGCCGTCCCGGCAGCGGGTGGCGTAGGGGCACATCCGTGCGGGCACGCCGTACCCCGCGTGGGCGGTGGGAGCGGCGGGCCAGATAGCCTTCGCCCATGAACACGTTGCAATCCGCTGTGCGACGCCGCCGCGCCGTCGCCCTCGCCGGCGTCGTATCCGCCGGACTGCTCGTCCTCTCGGCCTGTGAGAAGCCGACGCCGATGGCCACGGTCACCGTGGGCCGCGACACGGTGAACTCCGAGGCCACCTGTGGCGGCGAGGGCAAGGCCCTGAAGTCGTCCGACCTGGCCGGGTGCCTCAAGGACAAGGGCATCCAGAGCATCTCCGTCGACCCCGACGAGACGGTGCGCTTCGGTGTCGACCCGGAGATCGCCGACAACGGCTGGACGATCCTGATGAACGGTCAGCCGCTGACCGACTCCAGCAAGAAGACCTACCGCACGATCCCGGGCAGCGTGTTCTTCAACGCCCAGTACGGCGCGCAGGGCAACTCGACGCTGGTCTCCATCAAGGAGGGCGACAAGGACGCGTCCGGCCTCTGGAACTTCAAGCTCAAGAAGGACGCCTGATCGCTGCCGCAGGGCCCGGCCGGGTGCTGATCGCCACCGCGGTTCCCGTGGAGCGGGACGCGGTGGCCTCGGGCCTGGGGGTGCTGTCCCCGGCGTCCGGTTCCGGGGTGCTCGGCGCTGTCGGCCGTGCCCACCCGTTCCGCCCCGGCGCACCGGATGCGGAGGGCGGAAGCGCTGCGGCCGCCGGCAGCGGGGGCCGGGTGGACGTGGTCGCCGTGGGAGTCGGGCCGGCGCTGGCCGCCGCCTCCACCGGGGCCGTCCTCACCGCCGCCGCCCTGCAGGGCAGCCCGTACGACCTGGTCGTCTCCGCCGGGATCGGGGGCGGGTTCCCGCCCGAGGCGCGCGTGGGGACGCTCGTCGTCGCCGACGAGATCGTCGCCGCCGACCTGGGGGCGGAGACCGGGGAGGGGTTCCTGCCGGTCACCGAGCTGGGGTTCGGGACCGTCCGGCACCGGCCGCCCGGCGCGCTCGTACGGCGGGTCGCCGAGGCCACCGGGGCGCGGACCGGAGCCGTGCTCACCGTGTCCACCGTGACCGGGACCGCCGCCCGGGCCGCCGCACTGCGCGAGCGGCATCCCACCGCCCTCGCCGAGGCCATGGAGGGGTTCGGGGTGGCCGAGGCCGCCGGGGCGCAGGGAGTGCCGGTGCTGGAGGTGCGGGCGATCTCCAACCCCGTGGGGCCGCGGGACCGGGCCGCCTGGCGCATCCCCGACGCCCTGACCGCCCTGACCGAGGGGTTCGGGAAGCTCGTGCCCGTACTGGAGAGTTGGAACCGGCATGACCGCTGAGCAGCTGCAGATCGCCTACTCCCCCTGCCCGAACGACACGTTCGTCTTCGACGCCCTGGCCCACGGCCGGGTCCCCGGCGCCCCCGCGCCGGCCGTGACGTTCGCGGACATCGACATCACCAACGGCATGGCCGAGCGCGGCGAGTTCGACGTGCTGAAGGTGTCCTACGCCGTGCTGCCGTACGTGCTCGACACGTACGCCCTGCTGCCGTGCGGCGGCGCGCTGGGGCGGGGCTGCGGGCCGCTGGTGCTGACGCGGGAGGCCGGTGTCGACCTCACCGGGCGGACCGTCGCCGTGCCGAGCGAGAAGTCGACCGCGTACCTGCTGTTCCGGCTGTGGGCCGCGGACACGCTGGACGCGGGGGTCGGCGAGATCGTCGTGATGCCGTTCCACGAGATCATGCCGGCCGTGCGGGACGGGAAGGTCGACGCGGGACTCGTGATCCACGAGGCGCGCTTCACCTACCGGAACTACGGGCTGCACAAGCTCGCCGACATGGGCGAGCACTGGGAGGACACCACCGGGCTGCCCATCCCGCTCGGCGCGATCATCGCCAAGCGGTCGCTGGGCGAGGAGCGGCTGCGCCGGCTCGCGGAGGCCGTCCGGGCGTCCGTGCGCGCCGCGTGGGACGACCCCGAGGCGTCCCGGCCGTACGTCATGGAGCACGCCCAGGAGATGGACCCGGCCGTCGCCGACCAGCACATCGGGCTGTACGTCAACGAGTTCACCGCCGACCTCGGCGAGGACGGCTACGCCGCCGTGCGCGGGCTGCTCACCCGCGCGGCGGCCGAGGGGCTCGTCCCGCCCCTCGGCCCGGACGCGCTCGCGTTCCCCTGATCCCGGGTCACACGTCCAGCTGGTCGGCGACCGCGCGCAGCAGGCCCGCGATCTTCTTGCCCGCGGTCTTCTCGGGGTAGCGGCCCCGCTCCAGCATCGGCGTGATGTTCTCCAGGAGCGTCGTCAGGTCCTGGACGATGGAGGCCAGCTCGTCGGGCTTCTTGCGGGTCGCGGCGGCGACGGACGGGGTCGGGTCCAGGATCGTCAGGGACAGCGCCTGGTCGCCCCGCTGCCCGGCCACCACCCCGAACTCCACTCGCTGGCCCGGCTTGAGGGTCTCGACTCCGGCGGGGAGGACCGAGGAATGGACGAAGACGTCACCGCCGTCGTCGCGGGAGAGAAAGCCGAAGCCCTTCTCGCTGTTGAACCACTTGACCTTGCCGGTGGGCACGTCTGTCCTCGTCCTCGTACTCGTCGGAAAACTGCTTCTGAAACGGCTCTGGATAGCACTCGGGCGGGCCGTACGGACCCGCCGGTACCAAGGCTAATGCTCTTGCAGCCGGTGACAAGACGTCACCCGGTTGTTCCTTCGCGCTGGGAACTACCCTGGTCGGGTGCGTGACAAAACCCAAACGAATTCCGCCGCTCCCGGTGACCGCCTCGTGCGTGCCGGAGCCGTCGTCTTCTTCCTCGGCGCCGTGGCCACACTGGTCACGGTCGCCCCGCTGTTCCTGGGGACGACCCCCTTTCCGACGTACATGTTCGGATTGAGCATGCTCATGGCCGTCGGATTCCTGATGGCCGGGGCCGGAGTACTGCGTTCCGTCGCGGCCGGCCGGCGTCAGGCGCGGGCGGGACGATAGTCCGAAAGCCACCCGGGAAATTCCGTCAGATCGGTGAGGACGACGTCCGCGCCCGCCGCGCGCAGCTCCTCCGCGGGGCAGGGGCCGGTGGCCACCGCGACCGACAGCGCGCCGGCCGCGCGGGCGCCGCGGACGTCCCCGACGTGGTCGCCGACGTAGACCGCCGCGTCGTGCTCGCGCAGCGCCTGCGCCTTCTGCTCGGCCCACAGGTCCCCGACGACCGCGTCCGGCTCGATGCCGAGGTGGGCCAGGTGCAGCTTGGCGTTCGGCTCGAACTTGGCGGTGACGACGATCGCGCGCCCGCCGGCGTCCCGTACGGCCGCGACGGCCTCCCGGGCGCCGGTCAGCGCCGGGGTCGCGGCGACGGCGATCGCCGGGTACATCTCCCGGTACACGTCCGCCACGGCCGCGACCTGCTCGGCCGGGAACCAGTTGATCAGCTCCTCGGCGAGCGGCGGGCCGAGCCGGGTGACCGCCAGGTCGGCGTCGATGTACGTCCCCGTCCGCTCGGACAGCGCCCGGTAGCAGGCGCGGATCCCGGGCCGGGAGTCGATGAGGGTCATGTCCAGGTCGAAGCCGACGGTGAGTGCCATATGGACCATTGTGCCCGGGGCGGGTGAACGGCAGGCGCCGCCCGGGGCGGTGGGCCGGCGCGCGTGCGCCGAGGCCGTCATCGGCGCGGCCGTGAAGGGCCGGGCACCCGGCAGGCACCGCGACGGCACGGTGGGGCGCTGCCCGTGACACGGTCCCGCGGGTGCGGACGGGCGAGCGCGGTCCCCACGCGCGTTCTGACCCGCGCCCGGGAGGCACTCGGTCGCGTCCGCCGCGTCCGCCGCGTCCGCCCGCGTCCCGGTGAGGGCCGGCGGCTCAGCGCGGGCGCTGCGAGCGCCACACCAGGAACAGCGCCGACGCCACCGCCGCCGCGCGCACCACCCAGGGCCAGGTCTCCGCGACCGCGTCGTTCAGCCGGCCCTCGGCGACGGGGTCGCCCCAGCGGCCGTTCATCCGGCCCCACAGCCACACCAGGCCGCCCGTCACCGCGAGGCCGGGCAGGACCATCACCGCCCACTTCGTCTCCGCCTGGGTGAGGCGGCGGGAGGCGTAGGCGATGAGCCAGCCGAGGATCAGCACGAACCAGTTGCCGAGCACGGCCCCCGCGACGAGCAGGCCCGCGGCGAGCAGCAGCAGGGGGTTGCTCCAGCCGCCCGCGGGCAGGCCGGGGAGGCGGCGGCGGGTGCCGGTCTCCTCCGCCTGCTCGGTCGCCGCGGCCACCGCCACGGGTTCCTCCGCCGCCGGCTCCTTCTGCTGCGCGGTGCGCTGCCCCGGCGGCTTCAGCAGGTCGGGCAGTTCCACCCCGCCGACGAAGCCCGGCACCTCGTCGCCCACGCCGAAGGGGCTGCCGTCCACCCGCCACCAGTCGGGCTGGAGCGCGCTGTCGCCGAGTTCGTGCCCGGCGGCCAGGTGCGGCGGGGCGGGGCCGTCGTGGGGCGCGGGGTGCGCCTGCTCCGCGGGGCGCGCCGGGCGGGGGCGCGGCACGACACGCCGCACGGCCCCCTTCGGCCGCTCGCCCCGGCCCCGCGGCTCGCGGTCGGGCTGCACGGGCACGGCGACGGGGGCGTCGCCCTGCGGCCTGCGCCCGTCCGCCGCGGCCGCCACGACCTCGTCCGGGCTGCCCAGACGGGTCAGGATGCGGCGGACGGCGGCGGGCGAGTCGACGGTGGCCTTCGCGCGGCGCCGGTCGATCTCGTTGCGCAGGTCCGCGACCAGACGCATCCGGGTGGCCGACGACAGCTGCTGTTGCTGGGCCACGTCGCCGACGCGGCTCAGATACTCGTAAACGACCTGGTCGCTCTCAATCCCCACGAAGTCCCCTCCGGGGCGGGTGCGTTGCGTGACGCCGTCGGACGACGGTACCGCGAGTCGCGGCGGCGCTTCCAAAGCCCGCAGGGGTGTTCGGGCGCGAGGCCGCGCACAGCCGGGTCACCCGCCGGAGACGACCCGCTACCGTGGACCGGATGAGCACCGAGGACACGCCGTCGGCCCCCCGCTCCCTCGCGGAAGCGCTCCGCGCGCGGGGTGACGCCTCGCTGGGCGCGCTGCTGCGCAGCCGGCCGGACCTCATCACGCCCGTGCCCACGGACCTCACCCAGCTCGCCACCCGTGCCGGCACCCGCGCCTCGGTCGCGCGGGCGCTGGAGCGGCTGGACCGGTTCGCGCTGCAGACGGCGGAGGCGCTGGCCGTGGCGGCGGACCCGGCGACGTACGACGAGCTGCTCGGGCTCATGGCGGGCGACGAGGCCGACCCGGCCGTCGTGGCCGCGCTGCCGCACGCCGTGGAGGTGCTGCGCGAGCAGGCCCTGGTCTGGGGCGGCGACGACCGGCTGCGGCTGGTGCGCACCGCCCGTGAGCTGCTGGCGCCCTCGCCGCAGCACCCCTCGCCCACAGGGCTCGGGCCCACCGTGCAGGAGGCCACCGCCGGGATGTCGCCGGGGCGGATCCAGGAGATCGTCACGACCGCCGGGCTGCCCTCGACGCACGACTCGGTCTCCGCCGTCGACTCCCTGACCGCGCTGTTCACCGACCGCGAGCGCATGGCCGCGCTGCTCGCCGAGGCCCCGTCCGAGTCCCTCGACGTCCTGGAGCGGCTGGTGTGGGGGCCGCCGTACGGGCAGGTCACGCCCGATCCGGCGCCCCGGCTGCGCTGGCTGCTGGACCGCGGGCTGCTGCTCCCGACGGCGCCGGGGACGGTCGTGCTGCCGCGCGAGGTGGCGCTGCATCTGCGGCGAGGGCTCGCCCACCGGACGCCGGAGCCGGTGCCGCCGGCGGTGGAGGCGACCTCGGCGCACCGTCCACAGGTTGTGGACAGTACGGCGGCCGGGCAGGCGTACACCGCGCTCGCGACCGTCGAGGAACTGCTGAAGGACTGGGACGAGGGCGGTCCGGCGGTGCTGCGGGCCGGTGGGCTGAGCGTGCGGGACCTGAAGCGGACCGCCGTCGCCCTGGACGTGCCGGAGCCGGTCGCCGCGTTCTGGGTGGAGCTGGCGTACGCGGCGGGTCTGATCGCCTCGGACGGCGAGGCCGACGAGCGGTACGCGGCCACCCCCGCCTACGACGAGTGGCGCGAGCAGCCGCCCGCCGAGCGCTGGTCGCGGCTGGCCACGGCGTGGCTCGTGGCGACCCGGACGTCCGGGCTGGTGGGCGGGCGGGACGCGAAGGACCGGACCCTGTCGGCGCTCGGGCCGGGCCTTGACCGCTCGGCGGCGCCCGAGATGCGGCACCGGGTGCTGGCACTGCTGGCCGGGCTGCCGGAGGGCGCCGCCCCGGACCCCGCGTCGGTGCTGGCCCGGCTGCGCTGGGAACGCCCCCTGCGCGGCGACCGGGGCGGGGACGACCTGCGCGGCAGGCTCGCCCAGTGGGCCCTGTCCGAGGCGGAGCTGCTGGGCGTCACCGGGCGGGGCGCGCTGTCGGCGCACGGGCGTGCGCTGCTGGGCGCGCCCCCGGCTCCCCCGAAGGGCCCGGAGGCCCCGAAGGCTCCGGAGGTCCCGGCGGCGGAACCCTCCGGTCCGGGGGACAAGCTCCCCGTCCACCACCACGACCATCACCGCCATCACCGCCCCGCCCCACCCACGCCCCTCTCCCCCGCCGAACAGGCCGTCGCCTCCGCCGCCGCGGCCCGGCTGCTCGCTCCCCTGCTGCCCGAGCCGCTGGACCACGTGCTGCTCCAGGCCGACCTCACGGCCGTCGCGCCGGGCCCCCTGGAGCGGCCGCTCGCGGATGTGCTGGGCGTGCTCGCGGACGTCGAGTCCAAGGGCGGCGCCACCGTCTACCGGTTCACGCCGGGCTCGGTGCGCCGCGCGCTGGACGCCGGGCAGAGCGCCTCCGACCTGCACGCCTTCCTCGCCGCCCACTCCCGTACGCCGGTGCCGCAGCCGCTGACGTACCTGATCGACGACGTGGCCCGCCGGCACGGCCATCTGCGGGTCGGCGCCGCCTCGGCGTACGTCCGCTGCGACGACGACGCGGTGCTCAACGAGATCCTCGCCGACAAGCGGGCCACCGGCCTGGGCCTGCGCCGGCTCGCCCCGACCGTGCTGGCCGCGCAGGCCGATCCGGCCGGGCTGCTGGAGGGGCTGCGGGCGATGGGGTTCGCGCCGGCCGCCGAGTCCGCCGAGGGCGATGTGCTGATCACCCGCGCCCTGGCCCACCGCACGCCGCCCCGCAGCGCCCCCGAGCCGGTGCCGGAGGGTCCGCCGGTGCCCGACGACACCCTCCTGGCCGCCGCGCTGCGCGCCATCCGGGCCGGCGACCTCGCCTCCACGGCCCCGCGCAAGCCCGGGACGGTCCCGGCGGGCAACGGCGAGCTGCCCCGCACCGGTTCGGCCGAGACCCTCGCCACCGTGCAGGCCGCCGTGCTGACCGGCGAGGCCCTGTGGATCGGCTATGTCAACGCCGAGGGCGCCGCCAGCCAGCGGGTCATCGCCCCGATCCGGGTCGAGGGCGGCTTCGTCACGGCGTACGACCACACCGCGGACGAGGTCCGCACGTATCCGCTGCACCGGATCACCGGGGTGGCGGAACTGGCCGACGACGCGGGCTGACGAGCGACGGCGACGGCCAGGATCTCACCCGTTCGGGTGCACGCCAGGGTTCATGCACGCCACGCCGGGGATGTCCCACCCTCGGGCGACCTTGCCGGGCGTGCCGCATCACGCCGTGCGGCCGGGGGCAGCCACCGGGTGTCCTGTGAGCCTCTCGGAAAGGAAACCCCAGCATGCGCGCTGTCCGTCGAGCCGCCGCCGTCCTGGCCGCCGCCGCCCTGATGACGTTCGGGGGCCTGGCCACTCCGGCCGCCGCGGTGAGCATCGATGTCGCCGGCCTCGTCCTGGAGACACCGCAGATCTGACCGTCCGCCGCGCACCCGCCGGGCCGGTCCCGGCGTCCGCGGGCCGGCCCTCGGCGGGCGCGTCCGTCGTCTCCCGGAAAGGCTCTGTCGTCGTCATGCGTGAGAAGCTGCCCGCCGTCGCCCTCGCCGCCGTCGCCCTCGTGGGCGTGCTCGCGCCCTCCGCCGCAGCGGCCGGGGCGCTGCCCCTGCCGCTGCCGGCCGCGGGGGTCGAGCCGCTGGTCACCGATGGAGTCACCATCGAGGGCCCGTTGATCCAGAACGTCAGTCTGCCCGCGCTGCGGTAGCGCGCCGCGTGCGGTAGCTCTCGCCGTCCAGCCGCACGATCTCGGCGTGGTGGGCGAGGCGGTCCGTCAGCGCCGGGGCGCACGTGCCGAAGACCTCGTTCCAGCGGCCGAGGGGGCGGTCGCTGGTGACGATCAGCGAGGCGCGTTCGTAGCGGCGGGCGACCAGTTGGAAGAGGAGCCCGGCGGTGTCCGGGTCGAAGGGTGTGTAGCCGACCTCGTCGACGATCAAGAGGGGGTGTTCGTCGAGAGCGGCCAGCTCCGCGTCGAGCCGCCCGGCGGCCCGGGCGTCGGTCAGCCGGGCGGCCCACGCGGCGGCGGTCGCGAACAGCACCCGGTGCCCGGCCTGGCAGGCCCGCACGCCCAGGGCGACGGCCAGGTGGGTCTTGCCGGTGCCGGGCGGGCCGACGAACACCACGTTGCGCCGCCCGGTGACGAACTCGGCCTTGCCGAGCCGGGCCACGGTCTCCCGGTCGAACTCCCGGGGATACCGCTGGTCGAAGTCCTCCAGCAGCTTCCGGGCGGGGAAGCCCGCGGCGCGGATCCGTCCCTCCGCCTCGTCGTCCGGCCCGGGCCCCGGGGCCACGACCGGGGCAGCCGCCGCGGTGTCGGGGCGGGGCTGGGGGGTGTGCCCGGGGCGGGGATCGGGGAGATGTCCCTGCCGGACTTCGGAAGCGGGCCCATGCCAGGGCTCGGACGCGTGCCCGGGCCGGGACTCGGGGGTGTGCCGGGGCTCGGGGACATGTCCGTCCCGGGGCTCGGGGAGATGTCCGTGCCGGAACTCGGCGGCTTGCACCGTCCGGGGCTCGGAAGCGGGCCCGGGCCGAAACTCGGACGGATGCCCGGACCGAGACTCGGACGGATGCCCGGACCGGGACTCGAACCCGGGCCCGGGCCCGTGCTGGGCGTGTTCCGCGGAGGGACGGCCGACGCCGTGCCCCCGGTCGCCGTGTGCGGCCATCGGGCCCGACATGTACGCGAGGATCGCCGCCGAGACGATGAACGCCATGTGGATCACCGTCCCCCACAGCAGCGCGTGCCGCGAGGTGTGGTGGACATCCACGAACATCTGCAGCAGGTGCACCGAGGAGATGCCCACGATCGCCGTGGCGAGCTTGACCTTCAGCACGTTGGAGTTGACGTGCGAGAGCCATTCCGGCTGGTCACGGTGGCCCTGGAGGCCGATGCGGGAGACGAACGTCTCGTAGCCGCCGACGATCACCATGATCAGCAGGTTGGCGATCATGACGACGTCGACCAGCTTGAGCACGGCGAGCATGACGAAGGTCTCGGTGGCGTGCCCGCTCACGCACATGACGATTAACGTCCACAGCTCCTTGAAGAACTTGTAGACGTAGACGCCCTGGGCGGCCACGAGCCCGAAGTACAGCGGGGCCTGGAGCCAGCGCGTGGCGAACAGGGCGTATCCGAGCGTGGTGGTCGGGGGGTTCTGCACCCGCGCCATTCTTCGGGGCCGCCCTGGAAAAACTGAATTCACACCACACGTTGGGATGAAAAGGCATTCAGTACGACCGGAAGCGTTCCAGGGACGCGTGCATCACACCACCGCACACCGACGATCAGGCACACTGGACGTTTGGCCGAGCCGTCGAGCTGTCCGAGCCGTCCGAGCCCTCCGGCCGCAGAAAGGGTGCCGCGCGTGAATGGTCCGCTGATCGTCCAGTCCGACAAGACCCTGCTCCTGGAAGTCGACCACGAGCAGGCCGGCGACTGCCGTCGGGCCATCGCGCCGTTCGCCGAGCTGGAGCGGGCCCCGGAGCACATCCACACCTACCGCGTGACCCCGCTGGGCCTGTGGAACGCCCGCGCGGCCGGGCACGACGCCGAGCAGGTCGTCGACGCGCTGGTGCAGTACAGCCGCTACCCGGTGCCGCACGCGCTGCTCGTCGACATCGCCGAGACGATGGACCGCTACGGCCGCCTCACCCTCTCCAAGCACCCGGCGCACGGCCTGGTGCTGACCACCACCGACCGCCCGGTGCTGGAGGAGGTCCTGAAGTCGAAGCGGATCGCGCCCCTGGTCGGCGCCCGCATCGACCCGGACACGGTCGCCGTGCACCCCTCCGAGCGCGGGCAGATCAAGCAGACGCTGCTGAAGCTGGGCTGGCCGGCCGAGGACCTCGCCGGGTACGTCGACGGCGAGGCGCACCCGATCGAGCTGGCCGAGGACGGCTGGGCGCTCAGGCCGTACCAGAAGCAGGCGGTGGAGAACTTCTGGCACGGCGGGTCGGGCGTCGTCGTGCTGCCCTGCGGCGCGGGGAAGACGCTGGTGGGTGCCGGGTCGATGGCCCAGGCGCAGTCGACGACCCTGATCCTCGTCACGAACACGGTCTCGGCCCGGCAGTGGAAGCACGAGCTGGTGAAGCGGACCTCGCTGACCGAGGACGAGATCGGCGAGTACAGCGGGACGAAGAAGGAGATCCGGCCCGTCACGATCGCCACGTACCAGGTGCTGACGACCAAGCGGAAGGGCGTCTACCCGCACCTGGAGCTGTTCGACTCGCGGGACTGGGGGCTGATCGTCTACGACGAGGTGCACCTGCTGCCCGCGCCGGTCTTCAAGTTCACGGCGGATCTGCAGGCGCGCCGCCGACTCGGCCTCACCGCCACCCTGGTCCGTGAGGACGGCCGGGAGTCGGACGTGTTCTCCCTGATCGGGCCCAAGCGGTTCGACGCGCCGTGGAAGGAGATCGAGGCGCAGGGCTACATCGCGCCCGCCGACTGCGTCGAGGTCCGGGTGAATCTGACGGACTCCGAGCGGCTCGCGTACGCCACGGCCGAGACGGAGGAGAAGTACCGATTCTGCGCGACGACCGCGACCAAGCGGAAGGTCACCGAGGCGATCGTGCGCCGCTTCGCCGGTCAGCAGATCCTCGTCATCGGCCAGTACATCGACCAGCTCGACGAGCTGGGTGAGCACCTGGACGCGCCCGTGATCAAGGGCGAGACGTCGAACGCGCAGCGGGAGAAGCTCTTCGACGCCTTCCGCGAGGGCGAGATCAGCGTGCTGGTGGTGTCCAAGGTCGCGAACTTCTCGATCGACCTGCCGGAGGCCACGGTCGCGATCCAGGTCTCGGGCACCTTCGGCTCCCGCCAGGAGGAGGCCCAGCGGCTCGGCCGGGTGCTGCGGCCCAAGTCGGACGGTCACCAGGCGCACTTCTACTCCGTGGTCGCCCGGGACACCATCGACCAGGACTTCGCGGCCCACCGCCAGCGCTTCCTGGCCGAGCAGGGCTACGCGTACCGGATCATGGACGCGGACGAGCTGCTCGCGGAGAGCTGAGCGGGGCCGGCCGGGTCACTTGCGGCGGACCACGCCGACTTCCTCTCCGTACTGACCGAGGACGACCACGTCGAAGGCGGCGCCCAGGAAGACCTTGACGGCGCGCAGGGCATCGCCGAGGCGGTGGCGGTGGCTGCCGGACACGGCGGTGGCGCCGGGCGGACGGCCCGGTGCCGGGGCGGGGTGGAGGGTTGCTGCGCTCATGTCTCCATGGTGCGTTTCGCCCCGTAAGACCCGCGTCGGTCTCGGGGCCGAACCTCGCGAGGGCACGCGTACGTCCCCGGGCGGACGGGTGCCCCTCAGGGAGGAGGGCGCCGTCCCCTAGGGGACGGCGAAAACCGTTCGCGCCCACCGCCCCCGCTCACCTAAGATCTCCGCTCTTGCCCGCCTCCCTCGGGGAGCGCCGCCGGCCGGACGGAAACCGGCCGGCATCTCACCGCCGACTCTTCAGCAGGTCCCCCCGGAGGCACCCCCTTGTCCACGCCCGTCGACGACCCGCTCGCGCGCGAGCGCTCCCACCTCGCCGCGTCCCGCTCCGCCCTGCGCGCCATGCGCGAGGACGTCGAGGCCCTCGACATCACCGACGTCACCGCGAACTGGGTCAACGCCGCAGCCCTCGCCCACCAGATCGACGAACGCATCAAGGCCCTGGCCGACCTCAGCGACACCCCGCTGTTCTTCGGCAGGCTCGACTACCTGCACGCGCCGGGGAGCGAACGGGCCGAGGGGGCCGAGGGCGAGCGCCCGCAGCCGGAGGCTGCTTATCAGACACTGCACATCGGCCGGCGGCACGTGCACGACCACGACGGCGACCCCATGGTCATCGACTGGCGCGCCCCGGTCTCGCAGCCGTTCTACCGGGCCTCCAAGAAGGACCCGATGGACATCGCGCTGCGCCGCCGCTTCGGCTACACGGGCGGCGACCTCACCGCGTACGAGGACGAGCACCTCTCCGACCCGGCCGAGGCGGCCCGCACCAGCAAGCTGCTCCAGCAGGAGATCGAGCGGCCGCGCGTCGGCCCGATGCGGGACATCGTCGCGACGATCCAGCCGGAACAGGACGAGATCGTGCGCTCCGGCCTCGCGGGCACGGTGTGCGTGCAGGGCGGGCCGGGCACCGGCAAGACCGCCGTCGGCCTGCACCGGGTCGCCTACCTGCTCTACGCCCACCGCGAGCGGCTGGCCCGCACCGGCACGCTGGTCATCGGCCCGAACCGCTCCTTCCTCCACTACATCGAGCAAGTGCTGCCCGCCCTGGGCGAGTTGACCGTCCAGCAGGCCACCGTCGAGGACCTGGTCGCGCACGTGGAGATCAGGGGCACGGACGACGCCGCCGCCGCGGTCGTCAAGGGCGACGCCCGTATGGCACGGGTGCTGCGCCGGGCCCTCTACTCCCACGTCACGATGCCCGCCGAGCCGGTCGTGGTGGTGCGCGGGTCCCGCCGCTGGCGCGTCCCGGCGTACGAACTGCAGGACATCGTGCAGGAGTTGCTCGACCGCGACATCCGCTACGGCGCCGCCCGTGAGGCCCTGCCGCAGCGCATCGCGCACGCCGTGCTGGTGCAGATGGAACGCTCGGGTGAGGCGCCCGACGACCGGGTGCAGGACGCGGTGGCCCGCAACAGCGCGGTCAAGGCGGCGGTCAAGGCGATCTGGCCGCCCGTCGACCCGGCGAAACTCGTGCTGCGCCTGCTGTCGGACCCCGGCTTCCTCGCGGCGCACGCGGAGGGGATCCTCGACGCGGACGAGCGGAAGGCGATCCTCTGGGCGAAGCCGGCGCGCGGCGTGCGGTCGGCCGGGTGGTCGCCCGCCGACGCGGTGCTGATCGACGAGGCCACCGACCTGATCCAGCGCACGCACTCCCTCGGGCACGTCGTCCTCGACGAGGCGCAGGACCTCTCCCCCATGCAGTACCGCGCGGTCGGCCGCCGCTGCACGACCGGCAGCGCGACGGTCCTTGGCGACCTCGCGCAGGGCACCACCCCGTGGGCCACGCGCAGCTGGGAGGAGGCCCTGACCCACCTCGGCAAGCCGGAGGCGGTGATCGAGGAGCTGACGGCCGGTTTCCGCGTCCCGACGGACGTCATCACCTACGCCTCCCGGCTGCTCCCGCACATCGCCCCGGGCCTCACCCCGGTGGTGTCGATCCGCGACAACCCGGGCCGCTTCGAGGTGCGCCCGGTCACCGGCACCGCCGAGGTGGTCGAGGCCTGCCGCGCGTCCCTCCGGCACGAGGGGTCGACGGCCCTGATCGCGGCGGACGCCCGCGTCCCGCACCTGGCCGAGTCCCTGACGGAGGCGGGGATCGCCTACCTGTCCCCCGGCGAGGAGACCACCCACGACACCCGCCTCACCCTGGTCCCGGCATCCCTCGCGAAGGGCCTGGAGTACGACTACGTGGTCCTGGACGAGCCCCGGGCGGTGGTCGACGCCGAACCGGACGAACGAACAGGCCTGCGCCGCCTGTACGTGGCACTGACGCGAGCGGTGTCGGGCCTGACGGTGACACACGCGGCACCGCTGCCGCCGCAACTGGCCGCCTAGCCGCGGGCGATCGTGCCGCTGGGGCGGCACACGTGGGCGCGGCGGCACCTCGTCGCGCCGGGTTGCGCACCCGCCCGCCCCCAGCCCTCACGCCGAGCGCCCCTCAAGCCCCGTCCACCACACCCCGCCACTGCGCCACCGCCTCCGCCGACACCGGCTCGTTCCAACCCCCTGGACGCGCCGCGCCGCCGATGTGGAAGCCGTCGACTCCGGCCTTCAGCAACACCGGTACGTGGTCGAGGCGCAGCCCGCCGCCCACCAGCAACTGCTGCTCGTAGCCCGGTTCCCCGGCACGCCCGGCCTCGGCGAGGAGCACGGGCAGGCCCTCGTCGACACCGCCCGCCGCCCCGGCCGTCAGGTAGGTGTCAAGGCCCGGCAGGCCGTCCAGCTGCTTGCGCAGGGCGTCCCGGTCGGCGGCGCGGTCGATGGCGCGGTGGAAGGTCCAGGGGCAGCCGTCCAGCACACCGGCGATCCGCTCCACCGCCGCCAGATCCACGGACCCGCCCGCGTCGAGGAACCCGAGCACGAACTCCTCGGCCCCGGCCTCCCGCAGCTCGGCGGCCACCCGGACCAGCCGCTCGACGTCCCCGGCGGCGAAGCCGTCCGCGAGCCGCAGCATCACCCGCAGCGAGATGTCGACCGCGCCGCGGATCCCGGCGACGGTGGCGGCCGGCGGGGTGAGCCCGTCGGCCGCCATGTCGGTGACCAGCTCGAGGCGGTCCGCGCCTCCGGCCTGGGCGGCGACCGCGTCCTCGACGCCGAGGGCGATCACCTCCAGGACTGCACGCTTGCTCATGGGGCCCCTTCGTCGGCAGGTGTCGGCGTACGGCAACAGGTCTAGTCCAATCAAGACTACGCTGCCCACTCCGGCCGCCTCCCACGCCCCGGGGAGCACGCTCAGCCGAAGATGTTCAGCTCCTTCGCCTCCACCCCGGCCAGCTCGAACGCGGGCACCCCGTCGACCGGCCGTCCCGCGTACAGCCGTACGAGGGTGGGCCCGTCCCCGATGAAACGGCCCGGGGGCCGCTCGCCGCCGCTCTCCCCCAGCCGCAGCGGCTCGTCCAGGTCGTCGAGGTCGGCGTGCAGCGGCACGTGCCCGCGCTCGCGGGTGACGCGGGCGAGCAGCGCCAGCGCGTCCGGCAGCCCGGCCCCGCCGTACGCCCCCGGCTCCCCGAGGGCCTCACGCACGTCCCCGGCGTGCACCCACTCGCCCAGGGCGAGCATGTCCAGCCTGCCGTCCGCCGCGGCGATCACCGGGCCGGCCTCGGTCATGCCGCGCTCCAGCTCGTCGACGATCCGCGCGTCGTCCCAGCCGCCCCGTTCGGCGATGTCCCGGTCGTTGGACTCGGGCGAGAACACGCCCGTCTCGAACCGGCCCTCCACCACCCGCGTCAGCGCGGCGGAGGAGTGCGCCAGCACGTCCCGCACCGTCCAGCCCGGGCACGCGGCGACGGGCCGCGCGAAGTCCTCCCCGGCCCGGCCCCGCAGCAGCGGGATCAACACGTCTCGCTCGACGGCGAGCAGCCGCCCGGGCTGCTCGGGGTCCCGTACGTCGTGCACATCAGCAGGAGTCGTCATGCCCCCACGCTAGGTGCCACCACCGGGCCGGCGGGAGAATGACCCCATGGCCGATCCCCAAGCCCTGCGCGCCCGCTTCGTCCGCACCCTCCAGGCAGCCCGGGGCACCGCCGACGGTCCCGACCCGGGGCCGTACGCCGACCACCTGCTCACCCGCTGGCAGGAGCCCCACCGCCGCTACCACACGGTCGAGCACCTCGCGGCGGTCCTCCGCCACGTCGACGCCCTGCAGGACCACGCGCACGACCCGGACGTGGTCCGGCTGGCCGCCTGGTTCCACGACGCGGTGTACCTGCCCGAGCGCTCCGAGAACGAGGAGCGGTCCGCCCGGCTCGCCGAGCGCGCCCTGCCGGAAGCCGGTGTTCCGGACGCGAGGACGGCCGAGGTGGCCCGCCTGGTGCGCCTCACCGTCACGCACGACCCGGCCGGCGACGACCCCGACGGCCAGGTCCTGTGCGACGCCGACCTGGCGGTCCTCGCCTCGCCCCCGTCCGCGTACGCCGCCTACACCGCCGCCGTGCGCGAGGAGTACCACTTCGTCCCCAACGCGGCCTTCCGCGAGGGCCGTGCCGCGGTCCTGCGGCAACTGCTGGAGCTGCCCCGGCTGTTCAGGACGCCGTACGGGGCGGAGCACTGGGAGGCGACCGCCCGCTACAACCTGCGGTCGGAACTGGAGCTGCTCGAGGTTTCGGCCTCGGACCCGCCCTCCGCACCCTAAGGTTGGGCTCACCGCGTCACAGGGAGGGGAGCACGGATGGACGACGCCACCGAGCCCGGGGCCCTCGAACCGAGCCTGCCGTTCTGGGTCACCGTCACCGAGGAAGGGGACGACGACTCCATGGGCCTGTTCGGCCGCGGCAACGGCGAACCGGTTCTGCGGTCCGTCCCGCTCGGCCCTCTGCGCAAGAACCTCGCGCAGACCGTCGACGCCCTCCAGCAGCTGTTCGAGGACGCCGCGGCCCGGGGCGGCACGCTGCCGCTCGCCGAGGCCCAGCTGTCCTTCCAGGTCACCGCGAGCGGCGGCGTCCAGCTGGTCGGCAGCGGCCAG
The DNA here is from genome assembly GCF_040611555.1 of Streptomyces sp. NPDC006624. Taxonomy (NCBI): domain Bacteria; kingdom Bacillati; phylum Actinomycetota; class Actinomycetes; order Kitasatosporales; family Streptomycetaceae; genus Streptomyces; species Streptomyces sp. NPDC006624. The sequence continues at coordinate 280,328 of NZ_JBEXOM010000006.1, forward strand.
ATGCAGGGCACACGCGGCCTGACCCTAATCTTCAGACGGCCCCCGGAGCAGCCCTGATGCATGTGTTCGTCCCGGGACGCAACGCCATTCGTGTGGACTAAAGTTGGCGCACGAACGGCCGAGACGCGGGGGGACGGCATGAGCGGCAGCGCGGCAATCCGGAGCAGGACGGCGGCTACGGCCGCGGGGGCCCGGCCGGCCCGCCCCGCCTGACCCGCCGCGCATGCCCCAGCACAGGGCCCTGCTCATCGGAGCGAGCGAGTACGACGACCCGCGCATCCAGGACCTGCCCTTCGTCCGCGACGACCTGCAGCGGGTCCGGGACGCGCTGGTGCGGCGCGGGTTCCTGTCCGCGGACATCGTCGAGAGCAAGCGCGGCATCACACCGAACACCGTCAACGGCCGGATCCGTGCCTTCCTCCGTGACGCCGGTCAGGGCGACACGCTGCTGGTCCTGCTCAGCGGGCACGGCCAGCATTTCGAGGGCAGGGACTTCCTGATCCCGGAGGACGCCACCTTCGACGTCGGGGTCTTCGCCGACAGCTGTATCGCGATCGGTTGGGAGCGGGAGCTGGAGGACTCCCCCGCGGCCCATGTCGTCTTCCTGGTGGACGCCTGCCGCGAGGGCATCGACCGGGACACCATGGCGGCCCCGCCCGGCGTGCAGCCCTGGCCCGGGCGCAAGGTAGCCGCCGCGCTGCGCCGCAAGGTGGCGTACGTGTACGCCTGCACGGCGCCCCAACTCGCCTTGTTCGTCAGCGAGAAGGAGGCGGTTCGGCCCGGTTGCGACGCCGGTACGCAGCCGGGTGAGTCGTTCAGCCTGTTCTCCCGCGCCGTCGCGGACACCATCGCGGCAGACCCGCACGCCCTGCGCCTGCGCGAGTTCGCGGTGCGTGTCCAGTCCCGGGTGGAGGAACTGCACCGCGCCTACGGCAAGGCGCGCCCGCCACAGCAGGTCACCGTCGTCACGGAGACCGCGGCCGCCCCGGACGGTGAGGACTTCCCGCTGCTGCCCGGCCCCGACCGCCGCGCCGAGACCCACCCGTGGATCCGCTCGACGGAACGGCACCCCATCTGGCAGCGCACCCCGGACGGACCCGCCCGCGGCCTCCTCCAAGAGACCTGTACCGCTCTGGCGGCCCGCCTGGCCGCGGCGTACGAGAGCACGGCGCACGCCCTGCGCGACGACCCCTGGCACGACGCCGAACTGGCCCAGCGCACTCACGTCAGACTGGGCTTTCTCACCCGGCTGCTCGCCGACGGCGTGCACCTGTCCCCGTCCGAGGCGGCACTGGCGGTCCTGCTGCCCATGGTCGAGCAGGCCTTCTGGGCTCAGGAGGCCGCACAGCGTGCCGGCGTCCTGAGCACGGACCTGTGCGCCGACGGCCCCGACCACCGCCGCTTCCGCAAATTCAGCCAGGGCTTTCCCCGTCTGAAGCGCCGACTGCTCACCCTGCGCGACAAGACGGCGGCGCGCGGTTCCGTGGAGCGGATCCACTGGTGGCTGTTCCACCGCTGGCTGATCCAGCAGCCGGAGCTCTACGCGGCGGAGGCGCTCAAGTCCCTGCTCGGCGAAGTGGCGAGCGGCTCCGAGCAGCCGCCGTGGGTGGCCGACGCGCTCTCCGCGGACCGTCTGATGCGGCTGCTGAAGGAACACCGCACGGCCCCCTTCTCGGTACGCCGCACCGCCGCCCACGCACCCGGCGCCGCGCCTCCCGAGGACCACGACGTCATCGCCGCGGCCACCGGCGACGAGCACGAGGTGCGCACGCCGCTGGTCTCGGCGCTGCTCAAGGCGGCCCACGCCATGGCCGTGGACCCGGTCGACCTCCCCGACATCGTCGTGGAGCACCTGGGCATCTACGACAGCGTGGACCTGGGAGAGCTCAGAGTCACCGTCCGGAACTCCGACTGGCGCCACTCCGGTGTGGGCCGCTCCCTGAACGCGGTGTGCACCCACCCAGCCGTGCAGATCGCCCTGCGGGACCATGCCGGCCGCGTCGACACGCTCCTCCGCGAGATCAACCGGCGCGGCGACCCGGCCCTGGCACCGCTCCGGACGCTGCCGCCGTACGCGGACGGCAGCCGGGTGCGCCTCGACGGCAACACCCCCGGCCAGCTCTCCGACGGCATCCGGTTCCAGCTCGCCGAGGACCGCGTCCAGGAACTCCTCATGGGCGAACAGCTCTACGGCGACCAGGAGCTGGCCGTCCGCGAGCTGTACCAGAACGCCCTGGACGCCCTGCGCTACCGGGACTGCCGCACGCAGTACCTGCGGCGCACGGGCCGGCCGACGGCCCCCTGGGAGGGACGGATCGAGTTCGTCCAGGGCGTCGGCCCGGACGGGCGCCCCTATCTGGACTGCCGCGACAACGGCATCGGCATGGGCATCACCGAACTCGGCAGCGTCTTCTCCCAGGGCGGCACGCGTTTCGTCGACCTGCCCGAGTACATCGAGGAACAGGTCACCTGGAGCGAACTTCCGGAGCCCAGGCTCAGGCTGTACCCGAACTCCCGTTTCGGCATCGGCGTGCTGAGCTACTTCATGCTCGCCGACGAGATCGTCGTCCGCACGTGCCGGATGGGGCGGGAGGGCCGCCCCGGGCGCTTGCTCCAGGTGACGATCGCGGGGCCGGGGAACCTGTTCCGGGTGGAGGACCTGGGCGAGGGAACCGAGCCGGGCACGACGATCCGGCTGCTGCTCTCCCGCCGGGGCAGACACGTCTCGTGCGTGGACGCGCTGCAGCGGTTGCTGTGGGTGGCGCCCTATCGGACGTCGGCGGTGCACGGGTCCCGGGAGCACGAGTGGGCGCCCGGGGAGCTGTCGCGGGTCGCTTTGGCCATCGACACATCGAAACGTCAGCCGGACACCGGGGACGCGCAGCACGTCTGCCTGGCGTCGGCCTCACCGGACCTGTGGTGGATCGACCGAACGGGCGTCGCCCTGTCGGACGGCCTCCTGACGGAATCCGACCCGGGCTTCCAGGCGGTGCACCAGTTCCCCTACGGCGTCGTCGTGAACCTGCACGGCGAGCACGCACCCGTCCTCACCGTGGACCGGAAGCAGGTGCGTTCCCTCGACCGTCAGCACGTGCGCGACGTCATCACCGCCGCCGTGCCCAGCCTGACGCGGCCGGGTCTTCCCCTGCCCACCGTCGGCTGGCTGGCCCAGGTCAGTGCGTCCGCGACGTGGTTCGGTGATCTGGTGACGGAGCATGCCGGGCGTGCCGGTCTGAAGTGGCAGGCCCCCGGGGTCTCGATGCCTTTCCGCACGGTCGGCTGGTTCCCCCCGGACACCGATCTCCTTCCACTGGTCACCGGCGCCTACCCGCCCACCCCGCGGCGGCACCACTTCGTCCGCTTCTTCGCCAACATGCCTCCGGGCGTGCTGCGCTGGCGGCTGCGGGCGCTTTACCGCGTCGCCACCGGAGAGCCGGTGCCGGACACCGGGCCGCCCTGCCCGTCCGACGACCTGTGCGCACGGCCGTCGGACCTGCTGCTGCTGAGCAGGAGGCGATACCGGAACTGGGACACCCCGCGCCGCCAATGGCGGAGGTCGCCGCCGGGGCACGCTCTGGCGGTCCTCGGCAGTCTCTTCGGCTGGCGCGATCCGGCGATTCCGCTCAGCGTCGCCGATGTCCTCACACTGACCGAAAGGTCGGGGCGGCGGCCCGCGGAGGTCGCCGAGCGGCTCACCGCCCTCGGCTACCAGGTCGAGCCCTTGGGGGGCTGCGCCGCCGCCGGACCCGAGGACCTTCCCCTGCTGAGGCTGACGGGAAGCCGGGGCTGGCTGGCTCCCGGCTCGGCCCTGTCGGGACCGCAGATCTGCGTCAGCGCGGTGCACGGCGACTGCTCCACGTCCCGAGCCGCGCAACGACTGAGGGAACTGGGCTTCCCGGTGCCGGACGAGTACCCGGTCAGGGAGCGCTGGACCGAGGAGGAGCGGGGCATCCTCCGGTCCCTGGGGGTGGGGCACGCCGCACCGCTGTCCCTGGAGGAGGCCCAGCACGTCACACACGCCCAGTTGGTGTCGGTGGCGAACAGCACGGACACGACCGTGGCCGGCGTCAGGAAGCTCCTGTCCGAGCTGGGGTTCCACCTGCCCGCCGGCGCCGCGGCCGGTCCAGGACCGACCGAGGACGACCGGCCGCTCCTGCTCCACAGGGGGCAGCGTCCGTGGGTGGACCAGGAAGTCCCGCTCCTCTACATGACCGCCGTGGCACGCCACCTGCACAGGCCCGTACGGGCCGTCGCGGCGCGGCTGGGCGAACTCGGGTTCGCGGTGGCCGCCGTCCCCGAAGAGGAGGACCGGCTGCCCTCACGGGAGCAGGTCGCTCTCGTCAACCCCCATGTCAGACTGGACGCGGCACGCCCTCTGCCTGTGCGTCAGGTGGCCCGGAGCGCAGAGCACGTCGGAATGCCGCTGCACCAGGCCATAGCGCACTACTCGGCGTGCGGCTTCCGCTGCTCGGTCACGGCGGAGGCGGTCTCCCGTCTCGGGGACTTCACCAGCGCGATGTTCACCAGCGGCCCGTTCCACGACCCGAGCCAGTTCGGCCCGGTCACTCCCGCCGTCGCTCACGCGATGGGGAGCCACACCCTCGCCACCCTCACCGCCTTCGGCTACGACGTCGTGCCCCCTTCCGAAGCCTGGTTGCGGGAGCGTCATCTGGAGCAGAACCTGCTGCTGTCCCTGACGACCGACGAAGGCTCGGCCGCCGTCCCTCAGCCGGACGACCCACCGCTTTCCCTGGTCACTCTGGCTGTGGTGGCCATGTCGGCCGCCACCACGCTGCGCAGCGCCGCCCTCAGAGCCACCCGGCTCGGCATGCGCCACGAGATCGAGGACTGGTTCCCCGCACGGGAAAACCCGTCGCCCCGGCCGGGCGGCCCCTCATAGCCTGCCCACCATGTGGACAACGGGTGCGGAGCAGGTGGAGCGGGCCGTCGCCGAGTGCGTCGGGGTGCTGGGGGCGGTGACCGGCCGGGACTGGGAAGGGGTGCGGGCCGGGCGGCTGGAGTGGAGCTGCCGGGAGACGGCGGTGCACATCGCCGACGATCTGATCGCCTATGCGGGGCAGTTGGCGGGGCGGGAGACCGAGGGGTACACCCCGTTCGAGATCTCGCTGGAGGAGGGGGCCGGCAACGCGGACGCGCTGCGGGTGATCAGCACGACGGGCGCGCTGCTCGCCGCCGCGGTGCGGACCACGCCGCGCGAGGTGCGGGCCTTCCACCCGTACCCGTTCCGCAGCGCGAACCGGGAGGGGTTCGCCGCGATGGGCGTGGCCGAGCTGCTGCTGCACACGCACGACATCGCCGAGGGCCTCGGCGTGCGGTACGAGGCGGACGCCGAGCTGTGCGGCTTCGTGCTCACCCGGATCTTCCCGCACGTCCAGCCGGGGCCGACGCCGTGGCGGACCCTGCTGTGGGCCACCGGGCGCGGTGAGCTGCCCGGGCGTGCCCCCGTCACCGCGTGGCGGTGGAGCAACAACCTGGTGATCGGGACCGAACGGCTCACTCTCCAGGGCGTCACCCCAGCGGCGGCCACCGACCTCTCCACGGTCGGCGACGGCGGCTTCGAGTGGATCGAGGGCGGGCCGATCGAGGGCACCCGGGTCGGCGCCGGACTCGTGTACAAGCAGTACGAGGACGGCGTCCACCGGCCGGAGTGGGGCATGTACGTGCTGGTCCGCCGGGAGGACGGCCGCGCGGTCGGGGCCATGGGCTTCCACGGCGTCCCGGACGAGTCGGGCCGGGTGGAGGTCGGCTACGACCTCGTCGAGGGCGCCCGCGGCCACGGGTACGCCACGGAGGCGCTGCGCGCGCTGTCCGGCTGGGCGCTGGACCGCGACGAGGTGCGGACCGTCGTCGCCCACGTCGAGCGGGGCAACCGGCCGTCGCACAACGTCCTCACCCGCGCCGGTTTCCGGGTCGCCGGCGAGGATCCCGAGCAGACGGCCTACGAACTGCGGCCGTCCCGCGCCTGATCCGCCCGGTGCCCGCCCTTGCGCCGGCGCAGCCCCGCCCCGTACAGCAGCCGCACCACCTCGCGGCTGCTGACCTCCACCGCCCCGGCCCGCACCACGTCCTCGTAGCGCTGGGCGGGGATGTCGTAGTGGTCGCGTTCGAAGGCGCGGCGGGGCACGCCGAGGCGCTCGGCGAACCGGTGCAGCTCGTCGTAGGAGACGTCGCTGATCAGGTGGGACCACATACGGCCGTGGCCGGGCCAGGCGGGCGGGTCGATGTAGATCACGAGGAGGCCGGACCGCCCAGGGCCTCGCTCAGCGACCCGACCGCAGCGACCTTCACGCCCGCCTCGCTGCACACCCAGTGCGGGTCGGGGCCCAACTCCGGTTCCACGTCCAGCGCGTGCGGTTCGCCGGTGCCGCACACCGGGCACAGCGGCCAGCGTCCGTACCGCTCCAGCAGCGCGTCCTGGACGTCCTGCGCGACGAGCCCGGCCACATAGGGCGCGCCCTCCGGCCACTGCTCGACCCACCACCGCCGCTGGGTCACGGACTCCTCGACGAGATCCACGACGTCCGCGTCCGCGACACGTCCGGCGACGAGGTCGGCCAGCACGAGGGCGCGCGCGGCGTGCAGCGTCTGCTCCAGAGGGCTGATGGGGTCCATGCCCCCATTGTGCGCACTCTTGACCGCGACGCCGAGCCGAAAATATCTTTCAGAGGTGACCCGCAGAGTGAAGGAAATTTTCGCCAGCGATCGCGGCGGCCCGGCCGGAACCGTCGGCACCCCGCCCGCCCCCGCCGCCCTCGCGGCCAAGGTCCGCACGCTCGCCCCGTCGATGACCCGCTCGATGCAGCGCGTCGCCGAGGCGGTGGCGGGCGACCCCGCCGGCTGCGCGGCCCTCACGGTCACCGGCCTCGCCGAGCTGACGGGCACCAGCGAGGCGACCGTCGTACGCACCGCGCGGCTGCTGGGCTATCCGGGTTACCGGGACCTGCGCCTGGCCCTCGCCGGCCTCGCCGCGCAGCAGCAGTCCGGCCGGGCCCCGGCCATCACGACGGACATCGCGGTGGACGACCCGATCGCCGACGTGGTCGCCAAGCTGGCCTACGACGAGCAGCAGACCCTCGCCGACACCGCCGCCGGCCTGGACACGGTCCAGCTGGGCGCGGCCGTCACCGCCCTGACCACCGCCCGCCGCACCGACGTGTACGGGGTCGGGGCGTCGGGGCTGGTCGCGCAGGACCTCACGCAGAAGCTGCTGCGCATAGGGATGGTGGCGCACGCGCACAGCGACCCGCACCTGGCCGTCACCAACGCCGTGCAACTGCGCGCGGGCGACGTCGCGATCGCCATCACGCACTCGGGGTCGACGGGGGACGTGATCGAGCCGCTGCGGGTCGCCTTCGAGCGCGGCGCGACGACGGTGGCGATCACCGGCCGCCCGGACGGGCCGGTCACGCAGTACGCCGACCACGTGCTGACCACCTCCACCGCACGCGAGAGCGAGCTGCGCCCCGCGGCCATGTCGTCCCGGACCGGTCAGCTCCTCGTGGTGGACTGCCTGTTCGTGGGCGTGGCCCAGCGGACGTACGAGTCGGCGGCGCCGGCGCTCTCGGCGTCGTACGAGGCGCTGGCCCACCGGCACCGCCCCTGAGCCGGCCGCCCGTCCAGCACCGGAAAGACACGGAAAGAGCCGTCCATGCCCTCCCCCTCCCAGCCCCGTGACCTGCGCACCGAGTTGGAGTCCCTGACGACCGAGGCCTTCCGGCCGGAGCTCGCCGACATCGACCGGCTGCCCACCCTCGACCTCGCGCGGCTGATGAACGGCGAGGACGCCACCGTCGCGGGGGCGGTCGCGGACCGCCTGCCGGAGATCGCCGCCGCCATCGACGCGGTCGCGGAGCGGATGACCCGGGGCGGCCGGCTGGTGTACGCGGGCGCGGGCACGGCCGGGCGGCTGGGCGTGCTGGACGCCTCGGAGTGCCCGCCCACCTTCAACACCGACCCCTCCCGGGTGGTCGGCCTGATCGCGGGCGGCCCGGCGGCCGTGGTCACCTCCGTCGAGGGCGCGGAGGACTCCCGCGAGCTGGCCCGGACCGACCTGGAGCCGCTCGCCCTGACTCCCGACGACACGGTGGCCGGGATCTCCGCGTCGGGCCGCACGCCGTACGCCATCGGCGCCGTCGAGTACGCCCGGACCCGCGGCTGCCTCACCCTCGGCCTCGCCTGCAACGCGGGCAGCCCGCTGGCGGCCGCCGCCGAGCACGGCATCGAGATCGTCGTCGGCCCCGAACTCCTCACCGGCTCCACGCGCCTGAAGGCCGGCACGGCCCAGAAGCTCGTCCTCAACATGATCTCGACGATCACGATGATCCGGCTCGGCAAGACCTACGGGAACCTGATGGTCGACGTCCGCGCCTCGAACGACAAGCTCCGCGCCCGCTCCCACCGCATCGTCGCCCTCGCCACCGGCGCGGGCGACGAGGAGATCGAGCGCGCCCTCACCGCCACCGACGGCGAGGTGAAGAACGCCATCCTCACGCTCCTGACCGGTGTGGACGGCCCGACGGCGGCGCGTCTGCTGGAGGAGTCGGGCGGGCACCTGCGGGCGGCCCTGGAGGCGCGCCGGTAGGCCGGCCCCGGTACTACGCCGGCTCCGGCACCCGCGCGACCACCACGGCCCCGGCCCGCTCCCCGTCCGCCCCCGCCCTCGCACCCGCGTCCGTGTTCCGCTCGGCCTGTTCCGCCGCCGCCTTCTCCGCGAGGGCGTTGACCGCCGCGTTGAACCGCTCCATGGACGTGGGGCGGTCCGGGCCGAGGACGTACTCCTTGAGGACGCGGCGCTCGGGTGCCATCCGGTCGCGCCCGGGCCGCCGGACGAACGCGGGAGCACGGGCGTGCAGCACCTCGTCCGCGGCGTACGTCACGGCCGAGGCCACGGCGAAACCCCACAGCGACGGCAGCAGCGCGAAGACGGGCAGCGCGGCGAACAGGAACACGAGAAAGAGGTGGGAGAGGACGTGTCGTCCACATGGCGTGCGGTGGGGCGTACGCCGCTGTACGCGCGATACGCCTGTTCGACGACAGAGGTGGGCGAATGGTTGTACACCCGGCGATCACCCTTGCTTCACCGTGGCATCGCCTCCCGGTTGACCTGCCGCACGCGGGCCCGCAACGTCTCCCCCACGGGCAACGCGCGCAGCACGTCGGTCAGATGCTCCGCCGTGCGTACGTTGCACCGCCCCAGGTCGACCAGGGCGAACGGCTCGCTGCCCGCGGCCGTGACCGGGTCGACGCACAGGGACGGCAGCACGACCCCGACCCGCCCGAGGGCTTCCCGCAGCGACTCCACGATCTCTTCGGTCGAGCGCACTCTTGCACACCTCCACGCTGGGTTGCCGATTCGCCACACAGCGTGGCCGATCGATGCCTAACCTGGCCATACACGGCGTTCCAACAACCCCACCTGTGCGACAGGGAGTTGCCCATGCCCGGACCCAGGGACCTCGACCCGTCCTCCTCCCCGCGAGCCCTCCTGGGCGCCGAACTCCGCCACGCCCGCGAGAAGGCCGGCCTCAGCCAGGAGGAACTGGGCCTGCGGCTGTTCGTGAGCGGCTCGTTCATCGGCCAACTGGAGGCCGGGACACGGCGGATGCAGCGGGAGTACGCGCGACTGCTGGACGAGGCACTGGGGACGGGGGACTTCTTCCAGCGGCACTGCGGGGCGGCGGCGAAGTCGAAGTATCCGGAGCACTTCGCGGAGGCGGCGGAGGCGGAGGCCCAGGCGACGGAGATCAGGCAGTACGCGCCGCTGCTGATCTCAGGGCTGCTGCAGACGCCCGCCTACGCACGGGCCGTGTTCCGTGCGTACCGGCCCACGGCACCGGCCGAGGTGATCGAGGAACTGGTGGCGGCTCGGATGGACAGGACGGCCCTCCTCGACGATCCAACAAGCCCTTTGTTGTGGACGGTGCTCGACGAGGCCGCGCTGCGCCGGCAGACCGGCGGCCGCGAGGTGATGGCGGAGGCGCTGCGCCACGTCGCCGGCCTGGCCCGCCGCAACCGGGTCCTCGTGCAGGTGCTGCCGTTCGGAGCAGGCGCACACGCTTCGATGGAGGGCTCCATGAAGCTGATGGACTTCGAGGACGCCCCTCCGCTGCTGTACTTCGAGGGAGTCGGCACAGGACGACTGGAGGACGACCCGGCCACCGTCCGGTACCAACGGCGCACCTTCCAACTCCTCACGGCATGCGCCCTCTCTCCCGCGGAGTCCCTGGTCCTCATCGAGGGCATCGCGCAGGATTACGCCCATGAGGAGCATCACTGAGGTCACCTGGCACAAATCCAGCTACAGCGGCGGCAGCGGCGGCGACTGCCTGGAGATAGCCGACAACCACGCCCCATTCGTCCCCGTCCGCGACTCCAAGAACCCCCACGGCCCGAAGCTCGTGTTCCGGGCCACCGCCTGGGCCGCGTTCGTCGCGAACCTCAAGGCCGAGACGGCCTGAGCTTCGGGACCCGGCTTTCGAGCCCTCTTTTCCAGGAACGCAAGGACTCCCCCGACTGACGACAATGGACCCATGAACCACGCCCAGCTGACCGCCCTCGGCCGTGCCCTCCGTCTGCTCGGTGAGCACGGGGAAGCCCTCTCCGCCGACACCCCGGACGCCAAGCTGCACGAGGTGAAGGCGGATCTGCGGCGAGCCCTGGACCTGCTGGAGGAGAGCGTCTCGAACGCCGCGCCCAGCACCCGGTGCCCCGAGCATCCGAACGGCCCGGTCGACGAGGGCGCCCCCGACCTGTGCCTGCTGTGCGAGACCCGGCGCCGGTCGGCCCGCCGGGACGAGTTCAACGGGCCCGCGCCGCACCAGCCGCAGACCGAGCCCGTCCAGTCACGCTACGGCGTGCGCGGCGACCGCCCCCAGCCCCAGCAGCGCTGGCTGCCGGAGCTGTGGAACGGCCAGACCTGGCAGCTGTGCGGCACCCCGCGCCGGGACCGCCGCGAGGCCGAGCTGTACATCGCCGCCCAGCGCCGGGCGCCCCGGGCCGCCATGGCGTACCGGCTGGTGCACGAGTTCACGGACTACGAGGTGCTGCGGGTGTGGGGCACGCCGGTGCGGGTCGACATCGAGCCCATGGGGAACCTGTAGGCGCCTACAGCAGCGGCAGCGGCGGGAAGTCGTGGCCCTCCCACAGGAGCCGCGAGGCCTCCTCCGGGTAGGCCGTGACCACGGGCTCCGCGTCCAGCACCTGCACCAGCCGCTCCTCGGGGTCGTAGGCCGGCCAGCCCGGGTCGCCCGTGCGTGCGAACGCCGTCCAGGAGGAGCGGAAGCGGGACGACAGCGCCAGCGCCTCGCCGGACGGCTCCGCGCCCGCGAACAGCAGGGCGCCCAGGTCCGCCCCGAACGTGCCGAAGAGCAGCGGGATGTCCAGGCCGTGGCAGGCGCCGAGCGCGCCGCCGCTGCCCGGGGCCGGCCAGGTCAGCTCGTAGAAGTGGACCCGTCCGCCACCCGCGTGCTGCGCCTCGGCCAGGCGCAGGGAGGGCATGGCGAACAGCCAGTCCGACTGGACACGCTCGTACAGCTCGGACGGGGAGGCGCCGGGGAAGGCCGTGCGGTAGGCCTGTGCGCCGTCGGGGCCGGGGGCGAAGACGCGCAGGGCCGAGGCCGCCCCCTCCTCGGTGATCCGGCCCAGCTCCCCGGCCATGGCGACGAAGAGGCGGTACTCGTCGCGGTTGTGGCCGACCAGCAGGTCGATGTCCCGGGCCGCACCGGCGCGCAGCGCCTGCCACGGCGTGCTGGTCAGGACCTCGCCGTCGACGACCGGGGCGAAGGGCGTGACCGTGGGCGCCGCCTGGCCCCAGCGGTCGAGGTACCGGGGCATCTTCGGGCCGAGTGCCTCGCCCGCCGCCGTCAGCCGGCGCGGGTCCACCGTCGACAGGTCGGCGACCGTGGGCCGCAGCCCCACCTCGGCGGCCAGGGCGCCGCCGATGTCCCTTGCCAGTGCGTCGGAGAAGTACGGGCCCGGAACGCTCTGGGCGATCGCCCGGCGGAACAGCCCGGCCGCGCGCTCCATGACGAGCAGCGAGGAGACCGATCCGGCGCCCGCCGACTCGCCGAAGACGGTGACCTGCCCGGGGTCGCCGCCGAACGCCTCGATGTTGTCCTGGACCCACTCCAGCGCGGCCACCTGGTCGAGCAGGCCGCGGTTGGCGGGCGCGCCCTCGACGTGGGCGAACCCCTCCATGCCGACGCGGTAGTTGAGGGTCACGACCACGAGGTCGCCGTCGGCGGCGATGCGCCGGGCGTCGTAGCCGGGGCTGCCGGCGTGGCCGATCCGGTAGGCGCCGCCGTAGATCCACACCATCACCGGGCGGCGGGCGGCCGGGTCGGGGTCGGGGGTCCAGACGTTGACGGTGAGCCAGTCGTCGCCCTCGGGCACGTCGATCAGGCCCGGGCCGGCCATCAGGCCGAGGTCCTGCGGGGGCGGCGGGCCGAAGGCGTACGCCTCCCGTATGCCGTCCCAGGCCCGGGCGGGGCGCGGTGCCCCGAAGCGGGCCTCGCCCACCGGGGGCGCGGCGAAGGGGATGCCGCGGAAGACGGCGAGCCCCTCCTCACGGCGCCCGCGCACCGCACCGGCGGTGGTGCGCACCACCGGCCCGGGCTGCTCGGAGGGGCCGCCCGCCGGAGGGCGGGACTCGGTCGTCGTCATCTGGGTCTCCTCACGAAGTGCCGTCCAACAAGCGCTTGTTCAGTCTCGTCGACCGACGCGAGCGGATCCAGGCACTTCGGGGCGGGCCCCGGTCAGCTGAGCGTCTTCAGCGACGCCGGGTCGTAGGGCGCCAGTTCGTCGAAGCGGCCGGCGAGGACCTTCTCGGCCCACTGCGGGTCCTGCAGCAGGGCGCGGCCGACGGCGACCATGTCGAACTCGTCGCGCTCGAAGCGGTCCAGCAGGTTGCCGAGGTCGCCCAGCTCGGCGCCCTGGCCCTGGAAGGCCTTGATGAAGTCGCCGTTCAGGCCGACGGAGCCGACGGTGATGGCGGGCTTGCCGGTGAGCTTCTTGGTCCAGCCGGCCAGGTTCAGGTCGGAGTCGTCGAACTCCGGCACCCAGTAGCGGCGGGTGGAGGCGTGGAAGGCGTCGACGCCGGCGGCCGCGAGCGGGGTGAGGATGGCCTCCAGCTCCTCGGGCGTCTCGGCGAGGCGGGCGTCGTAGGCCTCCTGCTTCCACTGCGAGTAGCGGAAGATGACGGGGAAGCCGGGGGAGACGGCGGCGCGGACGGCCGCGACGATCTCCGCCGAGAACCGGGCGCGGGCGACCCGGTCGCCGCCGTAGGCGTCGGTGCGGCGGTTGGTGCCCTCCCACAGGAACTGGTCGAGCAGGTAGCCGTGGGCGCCGTGGATCTCCACGCCGTCGAAGCCGATGCGCTCGGCGGCGGCAGCGGCCTCGGCGAACGCGCCGATCACGGCGTCGACGTCGGCCTGCGTCATGGCCTTGCCGGTGGGCTCGTCGGCGCCGATGCGCAGCCCGGAGGGGCCGACGGCCGGGGCGCCGGCGACGGGCGGCCGGCCCGGCTTGCGGACCATGCCGATGTGCCACAGCTGCGGCACGATGGTGCCGCCCGCGGCGTGCACCGCCTCGGCTACCTTCGCCCAGCCCGCGAGCTGCTCCTCGCCGTGGAACCGCGGCACGCGGTCGCTCTCGCCGGCCGACTCGTGGCCGACGTAGGTGCCCTCGGTGACGATCAGCCCGATTCCGGCGGCGGCGCGGCGCGCGTAGTAGGAGGCGACGTCCTCGCCGGGGATGCCGCCCGGGGAGAACATGCGCGTCATCGGCGCCATCGCGATCCGGTTGGGGACGGTCAGACCGCCCAGTGAGACGGGCCGGGACAGGATTTCGGCGGCGCGGGAGGCGGCGACGGTCACGGAGGGGCTCCTTCGGATACCGGACAGTATGTGCATACGCATGCGATGCACGAGTCAACCATCCGGCCCGGTGCCGCCATCCCGCCGCGCCCTGTGATCCCGGACACGCCCGAGGGCGGCACCCCCTGTCGGAACAGGGAGTGCCGCCCTCGGCAAGGACGTTGATCAACCGTCAGGTCGATCAGAAGTCCATGTCACCGCCCGGCATGCCGCCACCGGCGGGCGCGGCGGCCTTCTCCGGCTTGTCGGCGATGACGGCCTCGGTGGTGAGGAACAGCGCGGCGATGGAGGCGGCGTTCTGCAGCGCGGAACGGGTCACCTTCGCCGGGTCGATGATGCCCTCGGCGATCATGTCGACGTACTCACCGGTCGCGGCGTTCAGGCCGTGGCCGACCTGGAGGTTGCGGACCTTCTCCACGACGACGCCGCCCTCGAGACCACCGTTGACGGCGATCTGCTTCAGCGGGGCCTCCAGCGCGAGCTTCACGGCGTTGGCGCCGGTCGCCTCGTCACCCTCGAGCTCCAGCTTCTCGAAGACCTGGGAGGCCTGCAGCAGGGCCACGCCACCACCGGCGACGATGCCCTCCTCGACGGCCGCCTTGGCGTTGCGCACGGCGTCCTCGATGCGGTGCTTGCGCTCCTTGAGCTCCACCTCGGTGGCGGCACCGGCCTTGATGACCGCGACGCCGCCGGCGAGCTTCGCCAGGCGCTCCTGCAGCTTCTCGCGGTCGTAGTCCGAGTCGCTGTTCTCGATCTCGGCGCGGATCTGGTTGACCCGGCCCTGGACCTGGTCGGCGGAGCCGGCACCGTCGACGATCGTGGTCTCGTCCTTGGTGATGACGACCTTGCGGGCGCGGCCCAGCAGGTCCAGCGTGGCGTTCTCCAGCTTGAGGCCGACCTCCTCGGAGATCACCTCGCCGCCGGTGAGGATGCCGATGTCCTGCAGCATCGCCTTGCGGCGGTCACCGAAGCCCGGGGCCTTGACGGCGACCGACTTGAAGGTGCCGCGGATCTTGTTGACGACCAGGGTCGACAGGGCCTCGCCCTCGACGTCCTCGGCGATGATCAGCAGCGGCTTGCCCGACTGCATGACCTTCTCCAGGAGCGGGAGCAGGTCCTTGACGTTCGAGATCTTGGAGTTCGCGATCAGGATGTACGGGTCGTCGAGGACGGCCTCCATACGCTCCATGTCGGTGGCGAAGTACGCCGAGATGTAGCCCTTGTCGAAGCGCATACCCTCGGTGAGCTCCAGCTCCAGACCGAAGGTCTGGGACTCCTCGACGGTGATGACGCCTTCCTTGCCGACCTTGTCCATGGCCTCGGCGATGAGCTCGCCGATCTGGGTGTCGGCGGCGGAGATGGAGGCCGTGGAGGCGATCTGCTCCTTGGTCTCGACGTCCTTCGCCTGCTCCAGCAGGGCGGCGGAGACGGCCTCGACGGCGCGCTCGATACCGCGCTTGAGGGCCATCGGGTTGGCGCCGGCGGCGACGTTGCGCAGACCCTCGCGCACCAGGGCCTGGGCGAGGACGGTCGCGGTGGTCGTACCGTCACCGGCGACGTCGTCCGTCTTCTTGGCGACTTCCTTGACCAGCTCGGCGCCGATCTTCTCGTACGGGTCCTCGAGCTCGATCTCCTTGGCGATGGACACGCCGTCGTTGGTGATCGTGGGCGCGCCCCACTTCTTCTCGAGGACGACGTTGCGGCCCTTGGGGCCGAGCGTCACCTTGACGGCGTCCGCGAGCTGGTTCATGCCGCGCTCGAGGCCGCGCCGCGCCTCCTCGTCGAACGCGATGATCTTGGCCATGTGAAGTGGTCCCTCCAGGACTGGGGGTGATTACTTCGGACCGCGCCCGCGCCCGCGACGGACGGCCCCCGACCCGGTGGTTCCTTGCCCCACCCGGCCCGTGGCCTCACCGACCCGGTCCTTACGTTGTCACTCTCACCTTCAGAGTGCTAACGCAATGATTAGCACTCGGGCATGGCGAGTGCAAGCGCCTCCCGGGGATCGGGCGGGGCGTCAGCCACCCGCGAACACCCCCCGGAACCTCCTTCGAACAGGCCGAAGGGCCCGCACCCCGGGGGGTGCGGGCCCTTCAGAGAAGACCGGTCGCTGGTGCGTTGGTCGTGGTGCGCGTTCAGGCAGTGACGCGAACCATGTCGGCCTGCGGGCCCTTCTGGCCCTGCGAGATTTCGAACTCGACCCGCTGGCCCTCTTCCAGGGTGCGGTAGCCGTCCATCTGGATCGCGCTGTAGTGGACGAAAACATCCGCACCACCGTCGACCGCGATGAAGCCGTACCCCTTCTCCGCGTTGAACCACTTGACGGTGCCCTGAGCCATGCCTAACTCCCCTATTACTGGCCCTTGCACAGATCCACACTTCGCGGATCCGGGTCAGACCTCACCCCCCACGGTTGGGGGCGTGCGCCGGAACGCGTCGACCGCGGCTGAATGTATCTGTCCAACTGCCGTCTGCAACAGGTCAATCGGACGAGAATTCTGGACGTGAGGGGTCCGGAATGTGGGGAGAATTCGCCTGAATTCGGGTCAAGTCGGGCCACACAAAGGGAACAAAAGCCGCGAAAGACGCGCACACTTTGGCTACATCTTGTCGGGCAGGCGGCAGGAATTCAGGGTTCCGATCAATGGATCAGGACCGTGTTCCCCAACTCTACCGCGCTCAATCACGCAGAATTGCCCCCTCCGCTTCTCTCACGGAGGGGGCAATTCGATGCACTCTCGGTGACCGGAGTTACTGAAGGTAACAATCAGCCCGGCCGGCCGGTTCAGCCGCCGGCGACGGCCGGGATGATCGACACTCCGGCGCCGTCCGGCGTGGCCGTCTCCAGCCCCTGCTCGAAGCGCACGTCGTCGTCGTTCACGTAGACGTTGACGAACCGGCGCAGCTTCCCCTGGTCGTCCAGCACCCGGGCGGCGATCCCGGTGTGGTTCTTCTCCAGGTCGGCGATGACCTCGCCCAGGGTCGCCCCGTCGGCGGCGACCTCGGCCTGCCCGCCGGTGTAGGTGCGCAGGATGGTGGGGATGCGAACGGTGACGCTCATCGGACATGTCCTCCGGTTCTTCTTGAGCAACGGCTGGGGCGCGCCCTCAGGGGCGCGGGGGCTGTGTCGACATGCGGCTCCGGCGCGTGGGCGCGACCAGCCCCGACCGGCCCGCAGCGAACAACGAATCAGACGAGTCCGGCGTCCCGGAACGACTCCAGGCTGGGCCGAATGGTCGCGGTGAGACCGGTCCCGGCCACCGCGTCCAGCGTCTTCAGACCGTCCCCGGTGTTCAGCACCACGGTCGTCTTCGACGGATCCAGCACTCCGTCGTCGATGAGCTTCCTCGTCACGCCCACCGTCACGCCACCGGCGGTCTCCGCGAAGATCCCCTCGGTCCGGGCGAGGACCTTGATCGCGTCGACGACCTGCTCGTCCGTCACGTCCTCCACCGCACCGCCCGTGCGCCGCGCGATGTCGAGCACGTACGGCCCGTCCGCCGGGTTGCCGATCGCCAGGGACTTGGCGATGGTGTCCGGCTTCTGGGGGCGCACGACGTCGTGACCGGCCTTGAACGCCGTGGACACCGGCGAGCAGCCCTCGGCCTGCGCGCCGAAGATCTTGTACGGCTTGTCCTCGACCAGGCCGAGCTTGATCAGCTCCTGCAGGCCCTTGTCGATCTTCGTGAGCTGGGAGCCGGAGGCGATCGGCACCACGAGCTGGTCGGGCAGCCGCCAGCCGAGCTGCTCGCAGATCTCGTACGCCAGCGTCTTGGAGCCCTCCGCGTAGTACGGCCGCAGGTTGACGTTGACGAAGCCCCAGCCCTCGCCGGCCGGGTCGCCGATCAGCTCGGAGCAGAAGCGGTTCACGTCGTCGTAGTTGCCCTCGATGCCGACGAGCTCGCCGCCGTAGACCGCGGCCATGACGACCTTGCCCTGCTCCAGGTCGTGCGGGATGAACACGCACGAGCGGAAACCGGCCCGGGCCGCCGCGGCGCCCACCGCGCCGGCGAGGTTGCCGGTGGAGGAGCAGGAGAGGGTGGTGAAGCCGAAGGCGCGCGCCGCCTCCAGGGCCTGTGCGACGACGCGGTCCTTGAAGGAGTGCGTCGGGTTGCCGGAGTCGTCCTTGACGAAGAGCTTCCCGGCGTCGACGCCCAGCTCGCGCGCGAGGTTGTCGGCCTGGACGAGCTTGGTCCAGCCCGGGTTGATGTTCGGCTTGTCCGCCACGTCGGCCGGGACCGGCAGCAGCGGGGCGTAGCGCCAGATGTTCGCGGGGCCCGCCTCGATCTTCTTCCGCAGCTCCTCGGCGTCGTAGGCCGAGAAGTCGTAGGCGATCTCCAGCGGGCCGAAACACTCCTCGCAGGCGAAGACCGGGCCGAGGGGCACGCGGTGACCGCACTCGCGGCAGCTCAGGGCGGCGGCCGGGCCGAGGTCTACGGTGGAGTTCGTGGTGCTTGCAACAGTCTGCACAGCCATGTGAGGCGAGGCCCTTTCTCCTCATCTTCCTCACGACGCATCTCGCCGTGAGACGGATTTGGCACCTTCCCTAGCCGGGAGCCTCGCGGAGGTGGTCGCCAGTGACCTACGAGAACCGGCTGGAGGGTTGCCGGGGCTTCATCGGGCCGTATCCCTCTGCCCCTCTGGATGAGCTGTATGTGGTTGTTAACAACGGTTGACGCCTGACATGCGATGGTCATCCGCGTTGTTCAAGACTGTAACCGACGACCAGGACAGTTGAGATAGTCGTCCGAACCGCGAGATGGCTCACAGTCCGTCCCGCCGAGAGAACGCTAAGGAGCCGCCACGGTGCTGGAAGAAGTCGAGCGCTGGCTGGGCACCCGTTCCTGGTCCGCGACCGAGCGCCCGCTCCACCGGATCCTGGCCGCCAAGCAGCGCACCGGCCAGACGGTCAGCGTGGTGCTGCCCGCGCTCAACGAGGAGGAGACGGTCGGCGACATCGCCGCCGTGATCCGCCACGACCTGATGCTGCAGGTCCCGCTGGTCGACGAGCTGGTCGTCGTGGACTCGGGATCGACCGACCGCACCTCCGAGGTGGCCGCCGCGGCGGGCGCGACGGTGGTGCACCGGGACGCGATACTCCCGCGCCTGCCGGCCGTGCCCGGCAAGGGCGAGGTGCTGTGGCGCTCGCTGCTCGCCACACGCGGGGACATCGTCTGCTTCGTCGACGCCGACCTGCGGGACTTCTCGTCCGACTTCGTCTCCGGGATCGTGGGCCCGCTGCTCACCGAGCCGGACGTGGCCCTGGTGAAGGGCATGTACGACCGCCCGCTCGGGGGCGCCGCCGGGCAGGGCGGCCGGGTCACCGAGCTGATGGCGCGCCCGCTGCTCAACATGCACTGGCCGCGGCTGGCCGGCTTCGTGCAGCCGCTCGGCGGCGAGTACGCGGCCCGCCGCTCGCTGCTGGAGCAGCTCCCGTTCCCCGTCGGGTACGGCGTCGAGCTGGGGATGCTGGTGGACGCCCTGCACCTGGTGGGCCTTGACGCCCTCGCCCAGGTGGACATCGGGGTGCGCAAGCACCGGCACCAGGACGGGCAGGCGCTGGGCCGGATGGCCGCCGAGATCTACCGCACGGCGCAGCTGCGGCTGGCCCGCGGGCATCTGATCCGGCCGTCCCTGACGCAGTTCGAGCGGGGCGGCGACGGCTTCGAACCGCGGACGTACTCGGTCGACACCGAGGAGCGTCCGCCGATGGTGGAGATCGCCGAGTACCAGGAGCGGCGGGCGGCGTGACCCGGGTGGTTTTCGGCCGGATGCCGCAGGTCCGTACGTTTGAGCGTTTACAGGCCGGGCTAGGTTGAGGGCTATGGCTTCGACGTACGGTGCTGCACGGGTGCTGGTGGCCTCCAACCGGGGTCCGGTCTCCTACACGGTCGGTGAGGACGGTTCGCTGGACGCCAAGCGGGGCGGCGGCGGGCTGGTCTCGGGGCTGTCCGCGATCGGCTCGGACGCGGACGCGCTGTGGGTCTGCTCGGCGCTGTCCGAGGGCGACCGGGAGGCGGTGAGGCGGGGCGTCGGCGAGGACGGCGTGCGGATGCTGGACATCCCGGCCGACGTGCACGCCGACGCCTACAACGGCATCGCGAACTCGGTGCTGTGGTTCGTCCACCACATGCTGTACCAGACGCCCCTGGAGCCGGTCTTCGACGCGGAGTTCCGGCGCCAGTGGGCGTCCTACGAGCGGTACAACCGGGCGTTCGCCGAGGCGCTGGCCGAGGAGGCGGCGCAGGGCGCGGCGGTCGTGGTGCAGGACTACCACCTGACGCTGGTGCCGGGCATGCTCCGCGAGCTGCGCCCTGACCTGCACATCGGTCATTTCTCGCACACGCCCTGGGCGCCGCCCGAGTACTTCCGGATGCTGCCGGACGACGTGGCCGGGCAG
Source organism: Streptomyces sp. NPDC006624 (assembly GCF_040611555.1). Lineage (NCBI taxonomy): Bacteria > Bacillati > Actinomycetota > Actinomycetes > Kitasatosporales > Streptomycetaceae > Streptomyces > Streptomyces sp. NPDC006624. The sequence goes on from NZ_JBEXOM010000006.1 coordinate 300,620, forward strand.
GTGCTGCGCGGCATGCTCGGCGCGGACCGGCTGGGCTTCCTCACGCAGCGCTGGGCGGACGCGTTCACGGAGTGCGCCGAGCGGTTCGCGGGCGGGCTGGGCGGCACGCGGATCGGCGTGCACGGGCTGGGCGCCGACGCGGACTTCCTGCGCCGGCGGGCGCACGAGAGCGACGTCGAGGAGCGGATGGCCGCGCTCCGGGAGGAGATCGGCGAGGGCCGGCGCACCATCGTCCGGGTCGACCGCACGGAGCTGTCGAAGAACATCGTGCGCGGACTGCTGGCCTACCGGCGGCTGCTGGAGACCCACGCCGAGTGGCGCGAGCACGTGGTGCACGTCGCCTTCGCCTACCCCTCGCGGCAGGACCTCGCGGTGTACCGGGACTACACCGCGGAGGTGCAGCGGCTCGCGGACGAGATCAACGCCGAGTACGGCACGCCGGGCTGGACGCCGGTCGTGCTGCACGTCAAGGACGACTTCGCCCGCTCGCTGGCCGCCTACCGGCTGGCCGACGTGGCGCTCGTCAACCCCATCCGCGACGGCATGAACCTGGTCGCCAAGGAGGTCCCGGTGGTCTCCGACGCGGGCTGCGCGCTGGTGCTGTCGCGGGAGGCCGGGGCGCACGAGGAGCTCGGCGAGGACGCGATCACGGTCAACCCGTACGACATCACGGGCACGGCGGCGGCCCTGCACGAGGCCCTGTCGATGCGCCCGGAGGAGCGCGCCGACCGCGGCAAGCGCCTGGCGGCCGCGGCGACGGCCCTGCCGCCGGCCCGGTGGTTCCTGGACCAGCTCGACGCGCTGAGGGGCTGAGCGGCGGATGAGCGACGCAGTGCAGCCGCTGCCCGTACCCGTGACGCAGGCCGGGCGGGACGGTCTCGCCGCGCTTCTCGCCCGGCCCGGCGAGGCCCTCGTCGCGCTGGACTTCGACGGGACGCTCGCGCCGATCGTGGCCGATCCGGAGCAGGCCCGGGCCCATCCGGAGGCGCTGGGCGCGCTGTCCGCGCTCGCGCCGAAGGTCGCCGCCGTCGCGGTGGTCACCGGACGGCCCGCCGAGGTCGCCGTGCGCAACGGCGGGTTCGCGGACGTCCCGGGCCTGGAGCACCTGGTCGTCCTCGGGCACTACGGCGCCGAGCGCTGGGACGCCCGCAGCGGCAAGGTCAGCGCGCCCGACCCGCACCCGGGCGTCGGGGCCGTGCGCGCCGAGCTGCCCGCGCTGCTGGAGGGGACCGGCACCTGGGTGGAGGACAAGGGCCGGGCGGTGGCCGTGCACACCCGCCGGGCCCCCGACCCGCAGGCCGCCTTCGACGCCCTGCGCGAGCCGCTCACCGCCCTGGCGGCCCGGCACGGCCTGATCGTCGAGCCCGGCCGCATGGTCCTCGAACTGCGCCCGCCCGGCGTGGACAAGGGCGTCGCCCTGACCGGCTTCGCCCGCGAGATCGGCGCCGGCTCGGTCCTCTACGGCGGCGACGACCTGGGCGACCTGCCCGCCTTCTCCGCCGTCGACGAGCTGCGCGCGCACGGCACCCCGGGCCTGCTGCTGTGCAGCGGCAGCGACGAGGTGAGCGAGCTGAGGCGGCGGGCGGACGTGGTGGTGGACGGCCCGGAGGGCGTGGTGCGGTTCCTGCGGGACCTGGCGGACCGGCTGGGCTAGCGGTTCCGGGGCCGGGTCTCCGGGGGTTCCGGGAACGGCGGGCGCAGACACCCAGGGGCGCGGGACGAGGTCGGCATGCGGCTTCGCCGCGGGGCGCGGGCGACCACGACGCACCCGCGCCCACGCCCCCGGGCACCCCCGGCGGCGCTCAGCGTTCCGCCCGGCGCCGCTCCCGTATCCGCCGCAGGCGGTTCACCGTCACCGGGTCGTGGGCCAGGGCCCGGGCGTCGTCCAGCAGGGCGTTCAGCAGCTGGTAGTAGCGCACGGGGGCCAGGCCCAGCTCCTCGCGTATCGCCCGTTCCTTCGCGCCCGGCCCGGGGAAGCCGCGGCGCTCGAGCGCCAGGATGTCCCGCTCCCGCCGCCCGAGGCCTTCCCCGCCGCCCTGCTCGTCCATGTCCGGCACCGTAACGCCTGGCACCGACAGCGCGGCTACTCGGCGCTCTCCGCCCGGGCCGCCGCCGTCTGGAGGTGGCCCAGCACGCCCGAGGGGCTGCCGCCGGGGGCGACGGCCTTGCCGATCTGCTGCTTGATCCGGGCACTGACGTCGGCCCAGGAGGTCTTGCCGACCGGGTACAGCTCGGAGGACAGCAGCTCCTCCAGGAACGGCCGCAGGGCGCGGTCCTCCTCGGAGGCGGCCATGGTCTCGGACGCGGAGGTGGTGACCGGCAGCAGGTCGTACCGGCGGGAGAAGGCCAGCGCGTTCTTCTCGCTGTAGACGAAGTCGAGGAAGTCGCCGATCTGGTCGCGGTGGCCGTGCTCGCGGAAGGCCATCATCCAGTCGGCGACACCGAGCGTGGAGCGGCTGGCGCCGTCCTTGCCCGGCGTCGGCACCATCCCGAACTTCACGCCCTTCCTGGCGGCCGCCTTCATCAGCGAGGGGTGTCCGTTGAGCATGCCGACCTGCCCGGCGGCGAACGCGGCGAACGCGTCGGCCCGGTTGAGCTCGCCCGGCGCGACCGGCCCGGTCAGGTCCTTGCCGACCAGCTCGTCCTTCAGCCAGGCGAAGGTGCCGACGTTCTCGGGGGAGTCGATGCCGTAGCTGTCGACGCTGTCGGTGTAGCCGCCTCCGCCGCTGAGCATCCACTGCAGGGTCTCGGCCTGCGCCTCCTCCGGGCCGAGGGGCAGCGCGTAGGGGTACTTCACGCCCTCGGCCTTGAGCGCCGCGGCGTTCTCGGCGAGGTCGTCCCAGGTCTCGGGCGGGGTGATGCCGGCCTCGGCGAACAGGGCCTTGTTGTAGAAGAGCACGCGCGTGGAGGAGGCGAACGGCATCCCGTACTGCACGCCCTTGACCTGCCCCGCGGAGGCCAGCTGCCCGACGAAGTCGGCCTGCACGGGTATGGAGAGCAGCTCGTCCGCCTTGTAGAGCAGGCCGCGGTCCGCGTAGTCGGCGTACGCGCCGATCTGCGCCATGTCCGGCGGGTCACCGGCGGCGACCATCTCCTTGACCTTGCGGTCGACGTCGTTCCAGGAGTGGACGCTGACGTCGATCCTCACGTCCGGGTGCTCGGCCTCGTACTCCGCGACGAGCTCGTCCCAGTACTCCCGCGAGCTGTCGGCCGCGCTGTCGCCGTAGTCGGCGGCGACCAGTTTCAGGGTCACGTCGGCGGAGCCGCCCGTGACGCCGCAGCCGCCGAGGACCGCCGTCATGCCCAGTGCGGACACCGCCGCGATCGTTCCTGCCATCCGCCGCCGCTGCACCGCTGCTCTTCCCCACCCTGGCGTCGCCGCCGCCGAAACGTTTCCGATAGTCGGAATAAGGTCTACACCACGTGAGTGGACTAGACCTCTTGTGGGTCCCCGGGTCACACTGTCCCCCGTGAGACATGTCATCGCCCTCGACGTGGGCGGCACCGGGATGAAGGCCGCCCTGGCCGGGCCGCGGGGCGAGGTCCTGCACCGGGCCCGCCGGGCCACCGGCCGCGAGCGGGGCCCGGAGGCCGTGGTCGCGGGCATCCTCGACTTCGCCGCCGAGCTGCGCGCGTACGGCGCCGAGCACTTCGGCACGCCCGCGTCCGCCGCCGGCGTGGCCGTGCCGGGCATCGTCGACGAGGCGGAGGGCGTCGCCGCCTACGCGGCGAACCTCGGCTGGCGCGACGTCCCCCTGCGCGACCTGCTGGCCGGGAGGCTGGGTGTCCCGGTCTCCCTCGGCCACGACGTGCGCACCGGCGGACTCGCCGAGGGCCGTCTGGGCGCGGGCCGGGGCGCGGACCGGTTCCTGTTCGTGGCGCTGGGCACCGGCATCGCGGGCGCCATCGGGGTCGAGGGCCGCGTGGAGGCGGGCGCGCACGGCTTCGCGGGCGAGATCGGCCACGTCGTCGTACGCCCCGGCGGGACGTCGTGCCCGTGCGGGCAGCGCGGCTGCCTGGAGCGCTTCGCCTCGGCGGCGGCCGTGAGCGAGGCCTGGGCGGCGGCCTCCGGCACCCCGGGCGCCGACGCGGCGGACTGCGCGAAAGCGGTGGACGCCGGCGACCCCCGGGCGCTCGCGGTCTGGCAGCAGGCCGTGGACGCCCTGGCCGACGGCCTGGTGACGGCCCTGACCCTGCTGGACCCGCGCGTCCTGATCATCGGCGGCGGGCTGGCGGAGGCAGGCGAGACCCTGTTCACGCCCCTGCGGGAAGCCGTCAGCCGCCGCGTCACCTTCCAGAAACAGCCGCCGATCGTCCCCGCGGCGCTGGGGGACGCGGCCGGATGTCTGGGCGCCGGACTACTGGCCTGGGATCTTCTGTCATCGACCGACCGCATGGAGGTAACGCCCTGATGGGAGCCGACTCAGGGGCGCGGGGAACCGCGCGACCAGCCCCGACGCACCCGCACCCCGCAACGGCAGGACGCCCCACGGTCCTCACCGGCGGGACGGTGGTCTTCCCCACGGAAACCGTCGAAGGCGGCCGATTGACCATCGACGGCCCCCGCATCGGCCGCACAGCCGTGGAGAACGCCCGGTTCGTCGACGTCACCGGCCACTACGTGGTCCCCGGCTTCGTCGACCTGCACAACCACGGCGGCGGCGGCGCCTCCTTCACCTCCGGCTCGGTCGAGGACATCCTCAAGGGCATCCACACCCACCGCCTGCACGGCACGACCACCCTGGTCGCCTCCACCGTCACCGGCGACATGGACTTCCTCGCCCGGCGCGCGGGACTGCTGAGCGAACTCGCCGAGCAGGGCGAGATCGCCGGCATCCACTTCGAGGGCCCGTTCATCTCCCCCTGCCGCAAGGGCGCGCACTCCGAGGAACTGCTGCGCGACCCGGACCCGGCGGAGGTCCGCAAGCTGATCGACGCGGCGCGGGGCCGGGCGAAGATGCTGACGCTGGCCACCGAACGGCCCGGCGGCGTCGACTCCGTACGCCTCCTCGCCGACCACGGTGTGATCGCGGCGATCGGCCACACGGACGCGACGTACGAGCAGACCGTCGAGGCGATCGACGCGGGCGCGACCGTCGCCACCCACCTCTTCAACGCGATGCCGCCGCTCGGGCACCGCTCCCCCGGCCCGATCGCGGCGCTGCTGGAGGACGACCGGATCACCGTCGAGCTGATCAACGACGGCACGCACCTGCACCCGGCCGCGCTGCAGCTGGCGTTCCACCGCGCCGGGGCGGACCGGGTCGCGTTCATCACCGACGCGATGGACGCGGCCGGCTTCGGCGACGGCCGCTACTGGCTGGGCCCGCTGGAGGTGGAGGTCGCGGACGGCGTGGCCCGCCTGGTCGCGGACGGCACGATCGCCGGCTCGACCCTGACCCTGGACCGGGCGTTCAAGCGCGCGGTCACCGTCGACGGCCTCTCCGTCGAGGACGCGGTGACGGCCCTCTCGGCGACTCCGGCCCGCCTGCTCGGCATGGACGACACGATCGGCTCACTGGAGCCCGGGAAGTCCGCCGACCTGGTGCTCCTGGACTCCGCGTACGAACTCAAGGGCGTGATGCGCCGGGGTGAATGGGTGGTCGGTCCCCAACTGGGCTGATCCGTCCCGCAGTCGGGAGACGGTGGCCGGCTCCGGGACTGGGCCGACCGCCGTCTGTTTGGCATGATCGGGCTTCGGACGGTTCACGGCGGCAAGCACATCGGGGGAGGTCGGCACAGGTGATCCTCACGGTCACACTGAACACCGCTCTCGACATCACGTACCGCGTACGGTCCCTCAGGCCGCACGCCTCCCACCGCGTCTCCGAGGTGACGGAGCGTCCCGGCGGCAAGGGCGTCAACGTCGCCCGGGTCCTCGCCGCGCTCGGCCACGAGGTGACGGTGACCGGTTTCACGGGCGGGGCGACGGGCCGGGTCGTGCGAGAGCAGCTCGCGGCGGTCGCGGGGGTGGCGGACGCGCTGGTCCCCGTCTCGGGCACGACCCGCCGCACGATAGCCGTGGTCGACGACCGGACGGGCGACACGACCCAGCTGAACGAGCCGGGCCCGGTGATCACCCCGGCCGAGTGGTCGGCCTTCCAGGACGCCTACGCCGGCCTGCTGGCGTCCGCCTCGGCGGTGGCCCTGTGCGGCAGCCTGCCGCCGGGCGTGCCGGTGGGGGCGTACGCGGGCCTGGTCCGCACGGCCCGCTCCCGCGGGATACCGGTCCTCCTCGACACCAGCGGCGAGCCCCTGCGGCGCGGGGTCGCGGCCCGCCCGGACATCATCAAGCCCAACGCCGACGAACTGGCGGAACTGACCGGCTCCCACGAGCCGCTGCGCGCCACCCAGGACGCCCGCCGCCGGGGCGCGGGCGCGGTCGTGGCGTCCCTCGGCCCGGAGGGCCTCCTCGCGGTCACCCGCGACGGCCGCTGGCGGGCCACCCCGCCGCTCCCCGTCCGGGGCAACCCGACGGGCGCGGGCGACTCGGCGGTGGCGGGCCTGCTCTCCGGACTGGCCGACCACCTGCCGTGGCCGGACCGCCTGACCCGGGCGACGGCCCTGTCGGCGGCGACGGCCCAGTCTCCGGTGGCCGGGGAGTTCGACCGGGGGGTGTACGAGGAGTTGCTGCAGAGAGTGGCAGTGTCCGGGGAGGCCGACGCGGCCTGAGACCGGCCCTAGTCCTTGACCTGGCCCGCCTTCAGCCACAGCTGGTCCAGCAGGACGTTGCACTTGTCGCCGTCCTGGCAGGAGACCGTGATCGTGTTGGTGCCCTTGTTGAGGGTCGGGTAGGCGTAGGTCTTCGTCCAGCCCTTGGCGAAGTCGCCGTCCTTGGCGCCGGTGAAGTTCCCCATGTTCAGCTTGGTGCCGAACGGCTTGCCGTTGACGGTGAGGGTCATCTTCTGGTCCTCGTCCGCCGTGCTGTAACGGGCGAAGACGGTGTACGGGCCGTCCTTGGGGATGCCGTTGACGGTCCAGGTGACCGAGGCGCCGGGCTGGTTGAGGTTGCCGACGTAGATGCCGCCGTCGGACTGGGCGCCCTGCACGTCCTGGGCGAGGGTCGCACCGCCGCCGAGCCGCAGCGCCTTCGCGTCGATCGTCGGCAGCTCGACCTCGCTCTCGCCCGCCTTCGTCGTGGACGGCGTCGGCTCCGCGCTCTGGGACTGCGTCGGGGTCGTGCCCGCCTGGTCGCCGGATTCGCCCTTGTCGTCGTCACCGCCCACCATCGCCACGCCGATGCCGATGACGACCGCGGCGACCACCGCGATCGCGCCGATCAGCAGGCCCTTGGTGTTGGGGCCGCGGCCCCGCCCGCCACCGCCGCCCGCCGGCATCGCGTGCTGTGCGGTCTGCGCACCGCCCGGCAGCGTCTCCGGCGCCGCGTAGTGCGCGTTGGGCTGGCCGTACGCGCCCTGCTGCGGGACCTGCCCGTAGGGCGCCGTCTGCGCCTGCTGCGGCTGCTGCCCGTACTGGCGTGTGCCGACCGCCCGCACCCGGTTGACGGAGTTCGGGTAGCCGTAGCCACCACCGGACGGCGGCTGGGCTCCGTTGGCCTGCCCGTCGGCGTAGAGATAGCCGAACGGGTCGTCGTCCTCGGGCGTGCTCGCGCCGTTGTTGCCGGGCGTCATCCCTTGGTCTCCTCAGTCAGGTGCGGTGCGTGCGGTACGGGTCGTGAGAACGCGAGCCTACCCGCTCCCAGTGACCCGAACGGGTGACTCAGACCGCATCAACTCGCTGACCTGGGGTTCACCCCGCGCGTCTGTGTTGTTTGGGACGAGATCGTTTCTCGACGTACATCCGCTCGTCAGCGGACTTCAACACTTCGTCCGCCGTCATTCCACAATGTGCCCATCCGATGCCGAAGCTGGCGCCCACCCGGACGGCCCGCCCCTCGGCGCGGATGGGCTGGATGATCTCGCTGCGGAGGCGGACCGCGAGGTCCTGCGCGTCGGCCCGGCCGAGCCCGTCGGCGAGGATGACGAATTCGTCACCCCCGAGCCGGGCGACCGTGTCCCCGTCGCGCACGCCGTTGCTGAGCCGCCGGGCGACCTCGATGAGCACCGCGTCACCCGCGTTGTGCCCGAAGCGGTCGTTGATCGACTTGAAGCCGTCGAGGTCGCAGAAGAGCACGGCGAGGCCCTTGGTGCCGTCGTCGTGGTCGCCGTCCGGGGCGACGGTGTGCACGTGGTGGTCGTAGGCGTCGTACGGCTCGGCGCCCTGGCGGAAGTCGAAGCCGGGGCCGACCACGTCGAAGGCGGGGTGGCCGTAGGCCGCGTCGTGGGACTCGGCGACGACCGAGTGCGGCGTGGCCCGCTGGCACAGCCGCGCGGAGAGGCGGGAGCGCAGCTCGGCGGAGTTCGGCAGGCCGGTGAGCGAGTCGTGCGAGGCGCGGTGGGCGAGCTGCAGCTCGCGGCGCTTGCGCTCCTCGATGTCCTCGACGTGGGTGAGCAGGAAGCGCGGGCCGTCGGCGGCGTCCGCGACGACGCTGTTGCGCAGCGAGACCCAGACGTAGGTGCCGTCCCGGCGGCCCAGGCGCAGCTCGGCGCGGCCGCCCTCCGCCGAGGTCCGCAGCAGGGTGCCTATGTCCTCGGGGTGGACCAGGTCGGAGAAGGAGTAGCGGCGCATCGCGGAGGCGGGGCGGCCCAGCAGCCGGCACAGGGCGTCGTTGGTGCGCAGGATCCGGCCGTGCTGGTCGCCGCCCATCTCGGCGATGGCCATGCCGGACGGGGCGTACTCGAAGGCCTGCCGGAAGCTCTCCTCGCTGGCCCGCAGCGCCTGCTGCTCGCGCTCCAGGCGGACCAGGGCGCGCTGCATGTTGGCCCGCAGCCGGGCGTTGCTGATCGCGATGGCGGCCTGGAAGGCGTACATCTGGAGCGCCTCGCGGCCCCAGGCGCCGGGCCGGCGGCCGTTGCGCGGCCGGTCCACGGAGAGCACGCCGACCAGTTCGCCGCTCGTCCCGCTGCCCTGCGGTCCGGGCGCGTACATGGGCGCGAAGAGCCGGTCGGCCGGGTGCCACTCGTCCTCGAAGCGGGGGGCGGGGCCGTCGGTGTACCACTGCGGGACGTCGTCGTCGTCGAGGACCCAGCCCTCGGTGTGCGGTATGAACACCAGGTCGCCCCAGTGCTCGCCCATGCCGAGGCGGCGTTCCCAGGAGTCGCGGGAGCCGACGCGGCCCGTGATGAGCGCCTCGGCGGCGGGGTTCCCGGCGAAGGCGGCGACCACGAGGTCGCCGTCGGGGCGGACGAGGTTCACGCACGCCAGCTCGTACCCGAGAGCGGCGACGACGCCCTCCGCGACGGTCTGCAGGGTGTCCGCCAGGCTGCGGGCCGTGTTCATGTCGGCCATGACCTGGTGCAGTTGTCGCAGGGACGCAAGACGGACGTAAGGCTCCGACTCGGTCTCCATGCTCGCCCTCCCCCCGAGTACCTCGCAGCGAATCAAGGGTTCTCATCGGCGTATCGTCGTGTCAGCTTCCCCGCCACTGAATCACAGCGCGCTGCCCACTCGGTACACAGGGTCAACAATTCCTGCCCCTTGTGACTCAAGTCACAGGTAAACCTGAACAATTGAGTGGAGTTTTCTGCGTTCTCCACGTGCGCACGCCGAACGCAGACTTTGTCAGGTTGCGCACTCTCTTTCCCGGAGCGTCCGGGCGGAACCCGGGAAGAAGTCCGCCGGAAGACCTACGACCTTGATCGGGCGGGAGCCCGATGCGGGGCGTGCGGAAGGGAGATTAGCGTTCCGGGTGTGCCGAACACTCCCCCCGCCCCGTCCCCGGCCCTTTCGCCGCCCGCCTCCGGGCATGCTGAGGGGGTGAGCAACGACGAGTTCCGTGCCGCCATGTCCCGGCTGGCGTCGGGCGTGGTCCTGGTGACCGCGCAGGAGCCACCGCTCGACCCGGACGACCCCTCGGCGCCCGGCGGCGAGGACGTGGGCATGACGGCCACGGCCTTCATGTCGGTGTCCCTGGACCCGCCCCTGGCGCTGGTGAGCCTGCGGTCGGGCTCCCGCATGGACGAGCTGCTGGAGGAGCAGGAGCTGTGGGCGGTCTCGGTGCTCTCCGAGAGCCAGCGGCACATCGCCGGCCGGTTCGCCATGAAGGGCAGGGTCAGCGACCGCCTGCTCTTCGCCGACATCCCGTACACCCGCGGCGAGTACACCGACGCGCCCCTCGTGGGGGGCGCCCTGGCCGTCCTGGAGTGCCGCACCGAGCAGCGGGTGCCCGCCGGTGACCACACCCTGGTCATCGGCCGTGTCCTGACCGCCCGCGTGCCGAGCGCCGAGGGCGGGCCGCTGACGTACTTCCGGGGCCGCTACCGGCAGTTGGGCTGAGGAAAACCCGCTCGCTCGGCGGCCCGCGCGCCTCCTAGGGTGCCCGCATGACCCCGACCGGCCCCCGCCTCGAAGAGATCACCCCCGCCCATCTCGACGCCGCCCTCGCCGTCCGCGTCCGCCCCGACCAGGAGCACGCGGTCGCCCCGGTCGTGAAGTCGCTCGCCGAGGCCTACGTCCATCCCGGCATCGCCTGGCCCCGCCTGATCGTCGACGGCGACCGCCCGGTCGGCTTCCTCATGGCCTGCCTCGGCATCGACTGGTACGGGGACGGCAGCGACATCCGCTCGGGCCTGTGGCGGCTGAACATCGCCGCCGGCGAGCAGGGCAAGGGGTACGGCCGGTTCGCCGTCGAGTCCGTCGCCGCCCTGCTGCGCCGGCGCGGCACCGAGCGGTTCCACGTCACCTGGCACCCGGGCCCGAACGGCCCCGAGGGCTTCTACCTGGGGCTGGGCTTCCGCCCGGACGGGGAGAACAGCGGGGGCCAGACGGTGGGGGTGCTGGAGCTGGCCCGGGGCTTGCCGGACGGCCCCTAGCTCCAGTCCCGGGCGCTGCGTCCGCGCTTGGTCTCCGAGCGCTGCTTCTTCTCCCGCAGCCGCCGTTCGTTGATGCCGCGCGGGATGCGGGTCGGCTTGCGGGGCCTGGGCGGGGGCGCGGTGGCCTCGGCCAGGAGCGCGGCGAGGCGTACGGCGGCGGCCTCGCGGTTGCGCCACTGGGAGCGGTGCTCGGAGGACCGCACGGTGACGACGCCGTCCGCCAGGCGCCCGGCCAGCCGCTCCAGGGCCCGCCGCTTCCACACCTCCGGCAGCGCCTCGGTCCTCGCCAGGTCGAAACTCAGCTCGACCTTCGAGTCGCTGGTGTTCACGTGCTGCCCGCCGGGCCCGGAGGAACGCGAGAAACGCCACATGAGCTCGGCCTCGGGCAGAAAGACGGAGCCGCGGATGACGTGGGGACCGGACATGCCGTCCATGGTCCCGCTTCTGTCCGGTCCACGTCACCCGAATAATCGTGGGCAAAGAAAGTAAAGGACCTGGAACCTCGCGTACCCCTCTCCACGTTCATGGAGGTAGCTGTAGCTTCTTTGCCGTACGTAAACGAGGGAAGGGACTCCCAACAATGGCTGTAAGCCTGTCCAAGGGTGGCAACGTCTCGCTCACCAAGGAGGCTCCGGGCCTGACCGCCGTCACCGTGGGCCTCGGCTGGGACGTCCGCACCACCACCGGCACGGACTTCGACCTCGACGCCTCCGCGATCGCGGTGAACCCCCAGGGCAAGGTCTACTCGGACGCCCACTTCGTCTTCTTCAACAACAAGCAGACCCCGGACAACTCCATCGTCCACACGGGTGACAACCGCACGGGTGAGGGCGCCGGCGACGACGAGGCGATCAACGTCAACCTCGCCGCCCTCCCGGCCGACATCGACAAGATCGTCTTCCCGGTCTCGATCTACGACGCCGAGAACCGCTCGCAGAACTTCGGCCAGGTGCGCAACGCCTACATCCGCATCGTCAACCAGGCCGGCGGCGCCGAGATCGCCCGCTACGACCTCTCGGAGGACGCGGCGACCGAGACCGCCATGGTCTTCGGCGAGCTGTACCGCAACGGCGCCGAGTGGAAGTTCCGCGCGGTCGGCCAGGGCTACGCCTCGGGCCTCGTGGGCATCGCCCAGGACTTCGGTGTGAACGTCTGACGGACGCCCGTTCGTCCTCGTACGGAGCCCCCGGCCGCGGGTATCGGGCCGGGGGCTCCGACGTCCCCGCCGGCAGCGCGCCGCTCAGGCCCGCTCCGGCTTCCCCTTCCCGTACAGCCAGTCGTCCCAGATCCCCTGGAAGTCCTCGCCCGGCGCCTGCTTCTCGACGAACGCCGTGAAGTCGGCCGTGTCGGCGTTGCCGTACCGGTAGGTGTCCGCCCAGCCCCGCAGGATGCGCCGGAACCGCTCGTCCCCGGCGGTCTGCCGCACCTTCTGCAGCACCATCGCCCCCCGCCAGTACACCGGCGGGTCGGAGATGCGCGCGGCGCTCGGCGGTTCGGCCGGCGGGAAGTCCCAGAGGGCCTCACCGGCCTCCTCCGTGTCGAAGTAGTCACCGGAGTACAGCGCGTCGAACGTCTCCTGCGCGCTCCGCCCGCCGTGGTCCTCCTCCCACAGCCATTCCGCGTAGGTCGCGAACCCCTCGTTGAGCCACATGTCCCGCCAGCTCTCCGGGCTGACGGAGTCGCCGTACCACTGGTGGGCGAGTTCGTGGACGAGCAGTGTCAGGTCGGGCGCCCCCGGGAAGACCGGCCGGCTCTGCGTCTCCAGCGCGTAGCCCACCTCGGGCGCCCGGTCGACGATCGCGCCCGTGGAGGAGAAGGGATACGGCCCGAACCGCTGCTCCGCCCAGCGCAGCACCTCGGGGATCCGGTCGAGCACCGGCCGGCTCGCCTCCGCCTCGGCCGGGTCGACGGCCGTGTACACGGGCAGGTCGCCTGCGCGGGAGCGGCTGACGCCGAACCGGCCGATCGCCAGGGTCGCGAGATAGCTCGCCATCGGCTCGGCGCTGTGCCAGGTGGACGTCGTCCGGCCCCGCGCGGTCGTCTCGCCGCGCAGTTCCCCGTTGGAGACGGCCCGCAGCCCTTCGGGCACGGTCACCGTGAGGTCGTAGGCCGCCTTGTCGGAGGGGTGGTGGTTGCCGGGGAACCACGTCATCGACCCGGTCGGCTCGCCGAGCGCGAGCACCCCGTCCGTGGTGCGCAGCCAGCCCTCCTCGGAGCCGTCGGGGTCGGTGACGGTCTCCGGGGCGCCGGAGTAGCGGACCGTCACCCGGAACGTCTCCCCCCGGTCGAGATCGCCGGGCGGGCGGACGGTGAGTTCCTGTCCGGCGCGGTTGAAGCGGGCCGTGTCGCCGCCGACGGTGACGTCCTCGACCTCCAGGCCGCGCAGGTCGAGGTTGAACGCGGACAGGTCCTCGGTGGCCCGTGCCGTGAGGGTGGCCGTGCCGGTGAGGTGGTGGGCGTCCGGGTCGTAGGCCAGGCGCAGGCCGTAGTGGGTGACGTCGTAGCCGCCGTTGCCGGCCTTCGGGAAGTACGGGTCGCGTACGCCGGAGGCGCCCGGAGTGCCGTGGACTCCGCCGCCGCACGCGGTGAGGCCGAGGGAGCAGACGAGCAGGACGGGGACAAGGGGTACAGATCGGGCCACGCCCGCGATCCTACGGGCGCGTGACACCATCACCTGCGTGCTCGACATCGGCTACGCCCTCTCCAACCGCTTCCCCGACCCGCCGCAGACCGACTACCGCCACGCGGACGTCCGCGCGCTGCGGCACGATCTGTTCTGCGGTGACGTCTACCTGGCGGACACCAAGACCGACCACGAGGTGTCCACCGCCTGGGGATGGGTGCCGGTGCTCGACTTCGCGTGGGCGCTGTGCGACATCGTGGAGCGCATCGACCGGGACCCGGCGGGCTCGCGGGCGTCCCGGCCGCAGCGGGCGGAGCTGGACTTCACCGAGTCGACCGACCGGATGCTCTTCGAGCGCCGCTTCGGCTGGGTCGACATCGAGGCCGACTGGATGCGCGCGGAGGAGCCCCCGCTCACCGTCTCGCACGCCGAACTGCGCCGCGAGGCCCGGGACTTCCTGCACGACCTGATCGCCGACCTCACCGACCTGCACGACGACCTCGCCGAGAACCCGGCGATCTGGACCCTCCAGGCCCGCTTCCCCCGGCTCCCCTGACGGACGCCGGTGCCCGCGGCGAGGGGTCGCGGCGGGGGGCGCGGCGAGGGATCGCGGCGAGGGGTCGCGGCGGGGCGCACGTCCGCCGGGCTCTGCCGCGCCCTTCGACGGCCCTGCTCCGGACCGGCTGCGTTTTGGACCGGCTGCATTGCGGAACGGCTGCGTTCCGGACCGGCGCGCAGCGAACCGGCTGCATTCCGGACCGGCCCCGTGGCGGACCGGCTGCGGCGTTCCCCCGCGGCCTTCCGCCTGCGCGCCGAGGACGAGCCGCCCGTGACCTGCGGGTCACCGAGCAGCGCCGGGGCTCCCGGCTGAGCGGACGCCCGGCGGTCCACCACGTCCTGGAGTCCTGGAGCCCCACGGGGCGCGTCGCTCGGGCCACCACGGCAGTCGGGCTCCACCGCCTCCGCTCGTGCCCCCGGAGGACGGGTCCGGCGAACCGTTCCGCCTCCAGCGCCTGCGGCCGCGCCGGAAGGCGAGGCGGCGCGGCGGCGCCGCAGCGCGATCGGCTACCGCGCCAGGCCCCGGACCACCCCCGTCCGGTCGACGCCCTCATCAGCCTGCACCGGTCCGCCCGGCCGGGCCCACCGTCCCGACCGGGCGGACCGGGCCGACCGGGACGCCCCCCCGGCTGCTGGTACGGGCCGTGAGCCCGGGGTCATCCCTCCACCCTGATCCCCCACTGCGCCGCCAGCACCGGCGCCAGATCGAGCAGTTGCCCCGTGCTGATCACCGCCCCCGACAGCCGGTCCAGCCCGGTGCTGATCTCCAGCGGCGCGGCCCCGCGCAGATCGACGTCCGTGAGGGTCGCCGCGTGCAGGTCGACTCCCTTCAGGGCGCAGTCCACGAACTCCACCCGCTCCAGACGGGCCCCGCCGAAGTCCGGCTCGACCAGGACGCAGCCCTCGAAGACGACGTCCCTGAGACGGGCCGTGCGCAGATTCAGAAAGTCGATCTTGCCGCCGCGGATCAGCACCCGTTCCAGCACCGCCCCGTGCAGCTGCGGTCCGCCGAGGCGGGCGTCGACCAGCTCCACGTCCCGCAGGCTCGCCTCGGCGAGATCCGTGCCGACGCCGCGCACGCCGCTGAGGACCGAGTCCAGCACCCGGGCGTGCCGCAGCCGCGTCCCGTCCAGCGCGCAGCCGGTCAGCGCGCAGTCCATGAACCGGGCGCCCGAGCCGTCCTGCCCGCCGAGGTCCGCGTCCTTGAACTCCAGACCGTCGTAGTCCCCGTCCGGCTCCAGCTCGCCGCCCTCGTACGGCTCCAGTGCCGGCAGCCGCACCTCCGGCCGCCGCGCCCCCTTCACACCCGTACCGCCCGCCGCTCTCCTCGCCATGCCCCCATGCTGCACCCCACCACTGACACCCGGCCCCGGCCCGCTCGGACACCGGCGATGTCACATCGGCGGTACCCGGGCCGTCGTACCCGCAGAAGGCGAACACGACGACTCAGGGAGACCCCGGCCATGCACCGCATCACCGTCATCGGCGGCGGCTTCGCCGGACTGACCGCCGCCATCACCGCCGCCGAGGCCGGCGCCAAGGTCACCGTCCACGAAGCCCACCACACCCTCGGCGGCCGGGCCCGCACCGCCGACGGCCCCTACCGCACGAACGAGGGACCGCACGCCCTGTACAACGGCGGACCGCACTGGGCCTGGCTCAGGCAGCGCGACCTCATCGGCCCGCTCGCCCCGCTCCCGCCCCTGGAGGCGGCCCGGTTCCGACTGCGGCACCGGGGCGCGCTGCGCCGCACCCCGCCCTTCCCGATGCTGAGACTGCTGCGCCGCACCGGCCGGCGGGCGCCCGTCGACACCGACTTCCTGACCTGGGCGACGGACATCGCGGGCGAGGAGGGCGCCCGGGCCGCGGCGCACTACTCCGCCGTCGCCCTCTTCCACCACGACCCCGGCTCCCTGTCGGCCGCGTTCGTGCAGGAGCGGCTGCGCCGGGCCACCACACTGCCGCCCGAGGCGCACTACCCGCGCGGCGGCTGGGCGAGCCTCATCGACCGGATGGCCGCCCGCGCCTGGAACCTGGGCGTGCGGATGGAGACCCTGTCCCGCGTCGACACGCTCCCCACCGACACCCCGGTCGTCGTCGCCACCTCCCTCGACGCCGCCCGGCGCCTGCTCGGCGACGACTCCCTGACCTGGCCGAGCGGCCGTACGGCCCTCGTCGACCTGGCGCTGCGCACCCGGCGCGGCGACGCCTTCGCGGTCTCCGACCTCGACGCGCCCGGCTGGCTCGAACGGTTCACCGCCCAGGACCGCAGTCTCGCCCCGGACGGCGAGCAGCTGATCCAGGGCCAGTTCCCGCTCGCCCCGCACGAGTCGAAGGCCGACGGCACGACCCGCGCCGAGGAACTGCTCGACCTCGGCTTCCCGGGCTGGCGGGAGCGGGTCACCTGGCGGCGCGCGTCCGTGGCGAACGGCCGTACGGGCGCGGTCGATCCGCCCGGCTCCAGCTGGCGCGACCGGCCCGCCGTGGACCGGGGCGACGGCGTCTACCTCGCCGGCGACCAGGTCGCGGCCCCCGGTGTGCTGTCGGAGGTCTCCTTCAACAGCGCCCTGACGGCCGTGTCCCTGGCCCTCGGACGGCACGAGCTTGACCTCGAGCAAGCTTGAGGTTGAAGGCTTGGGGCGCAGACCACGACCCCACGAGGAGCCCGCCATGCACGCCGTCCGCCTGCACGCCTTCGGTCCGGCCGAGAACCTCACCTACGAGCGGGTCGAGGACCCCCGGCCGGGCCCCGGCCAGGTCCGCGTCGCCGTACGGGCGGCCGGTGTCCACCTCCTCGACGCGGCCCTGCGCGAGGGCATGCCGGGCGGCCCGGCGAAGGAGCCGACGCCCCTGCCCACCATCCCCGGCCGCGAAGTCGCCGGCGTCGTCGAGTCCCTGGGCGCGGACGTCGATCCGGACTGGCTCGGCAAGCGGGTCGTCGCCCACCTCGGTTTCGTGCCCGGCGGCTACGCCGAACTGGCCGTCACCGACGCCGGGCGCCTGCACGAGATCCCGGGCGCCCTCGACTTCGCCGGGGCCGTCGCGATGATCGGCACGGGCCGTACGGCCCTGGGCATCCTGCAGTTCGCCGACCTAGGGCCGGACTCGGTGGTCGTCGTCCCGGCCGCCGCCGGAGGCATCGGCACGCTTCTCGTGCAGTACGCGAAGCACGCAGGGGCCACGGTCGTCGGCCTCGCGGGCGGACCCCGCAAGACGGCCCGGGTACGGACGAACGGCGCCGACCTCGCCGTCGACTACACGGACCCCGCCTGGCCCGCGGAAGTCCGCACCCGGCTCGGCGGCCGGGGGGCGACCGTCGTCCTCGACGGCGTCGGCGGCGACGTGGCCCGCGAGGCCGTCGCCCTCCTCGGCCCCGGCGGCCGGCACCTCGTCTTCGGCTGGTCCGGCGAGGGCGTCAAGGACGGCGGGCCCTACCTGGTCGAGGGCGTGTCGGAGGAGGTGCTCGGCCCGGCGATGCTGCGCAGGGCGGGCGGCCCGGACCCCTTGCGCACCCTGGAACTGCGCGCTCTCGCCGAGGCCGCCGCGGGCCGGCTCACCCCGGCCGTGCAGCGCTTCCCGCTCGCCGAGGCCGCGGCCGCGCACCGCGCGCTGGAGACCCGCGGCACGACCGGAAAGGTGGTCCTGGAACCGTGAAGCCGGCACCCGGACGCCCAAAACCACATGCCCCGCCCGGACCACCCCCACTACCGTGCCGCACGTGATCGAGATCCCAGCGGAACTGGCGGCCTCACAGGCGGAGTACAACGGCGAAGCGGGCCGCGCGTTCATCGCCGGGCTGCCGGACCTGACGGCCCGCTTCCTCGACCACTGGGAGCTGACCCCCGACGGACGCCCCCTGCACGGCGTCGCCGCCCTGGTCCTCCCGGTCCTCCGCGCCGACGGCACCCCGGCGGCCCTCAAGCTGCAGCTCCTCGACGAGGAGAGCGCGGGCGAGCCGGTCGCGCTGCGCGCCTGGGACGGCGACGGAGCCGTCCGCCTCCTCGACCACGACGAGGCCACCGGCACCATGCTGCTGGAGCGCCTCGACGAGACCCGCATGCTCTCCCACGTGCCGGACGCCCACCAGGCGGTCGTCACCCTCGCCGAGCTCCTGGCCCACCTCACGTCCTTCCCGGCCCCGCCCGGCCTGCGCAGCCTCGGCGACATCGCCCAGGCCATGCTCGACCGGACCCCGTGGGCACTCGGCCGCATCCCGGACCCCGAGGCCCGCCGCCTGGTCGCCGACTGCGCGGCCGCCGTGCGCGAGGTCGCCGGCGAACCGGGCGACCGCCTGCTGCACTGGGACCTGCACGACGAGAACGTCCTCGCCTCCGGCCGCGCCCCCTGGCTCGCGATCGACCCCAAGCCCCTCGCCGGCGACCCCGGCTTCGACCTGTGGCCCGCCCTCGACAACCGCTACGACCCCGACGACATCCGCTGGCGCTTCGACGCCCTCACCGACGTCCTCGCCCTGGACCGCGACCGGGCCCGCGCCTGGACCCTCGGCCGCCTCCTCCAGAACACCCTGTGGGACATCGAGGACGGCCGCCCCGTCGACGACGCCCAACTGGAGATCGCCCGCCGGCTGAAACCGCCCAGGCCGGTGAGGACCGGGCCCGGGCGGTGAGAGAGCCCCCTGTCGGATTCGAACCGACGACCTACGCATTACAAGTTGTCCGATCTTGGTCCGGGGGCGTCCACCGGTGTCCGCCGTGACGTCGTGATGCCTGCTCAGACAGGCCAGCGGACTTCGGTGGACGCCAGTGAACTCTGGCGGAGCTGGATCTGATTGAGACCACATTTGGGACCGCCCCCTGCCCGAGGTCACTAGATCAGCACCCGAGCATGCCAGCGACCATCCGACCTCTGTCAGAGGCTGGACGGCCGCCGTCTCAGCACGCTTTCCTACGGTTCACTTGGGAGCCTGAGAAGCATGGGAACTAGCCGGCTGAGGTCCTGGGGGAGGCGCTGTCGCCTCGGTGCTGCTTGCCGAGACGACAGCAAGCGTGACGATGACCGCGCATACGAGCGTGAACCCCATGAACACGAGCCGCTGTCTCTGTACAGTCGCGACGCGTCCCTTGGTGTCGCGGGCAATGATCTCGTTGACTTCTGTTCGGTGCTTGAAGAAGTCCTTGATCGCATCCTTAGGGAGGTTCTTGACGACACGCGCCACGGCAAGGACGAGACCGATGGCGACGATGGGCGCAATCACCCACGTGGGCGCGCTGTCAGGAAGCTGGAACAACACGGTTTCGCTGACCCTTCACTGGGGGTCGGCAAGACGGAACAGCACGTCGTAGCGCGCATACCTCGGTACAGAACCGCCCGCCTTTCATGACTCAGTAGTCGAGGCATAGACAGCTTCTGCATGCGCAGGGGTACTAGGGCACTACCGTTACGAGACCGCACACAGCGGTCACACAGGAAACCACGAATGTCGCCCTCGGGCGCCGCCCTCTGGATGAGCAACAGGACAAGCCGGATCACCCGCCAAGACGGCGGGGCATTACGTTGCTGCTCTGATCCTTCCGATTTCCGTGCTGATGGTTGGCGCGAGATCGCTTCTGCCCCGTCAAGCCGTACAGATGTCCGCCCTCCGTGATTCAGAGAGGGCACCGGCTGACTTCGGGGAGCTACTCCGCGATCTGGTTCGCCGCCCTGCGGCCCTTGTTCCAGGCCCTGATGATGAGTCGATAAGCCGTGGTCACGCGCGACCCGGTTCCGCTGTTGTTGAATCCACCACGGGACGACTGGCTGAGGATTTCGGCACGCCACTTGGCCGGGGTCCCCATGGCCAGGATCTTGCGGGCCAGCTCCTTGTCGTTGACGACGTCGCCCCACCGCCCCAGGAACTGGCCAAGGCCACCGAGGAACATGCCGTCCCAGGTCTCCGCGGAGCGACCGAACGACTCCTCGGCCACCCAGAGGGTGCGGTCGAGGATCGAGGCGCCAAAGCGCTCCGTAATCCGCAGGACTCCGGACACGGCTCCCACACCATTGGTGGAGGTCGAACCGAGGGTAAGTCCGTGCTTCTTCAGTACTCGGTCGGTGTCGACGAAGAGGGGAACGCCACCGGTGAGACCCACGTGGTACTCATCGATGGGCCTCGGCTTGTGAGACTCACGGTTCTTGATCAGGAAGAGAATCGCTTCCTGATCAAGCGTCAGCCCGTGGTGGATTTCGGTCTTCACCTTGTCCATGCCCGCCAACTGGCATGCACGACACCGGTGCTGGCCGTCGACGATGTACATGTCGCCGTTGTCTCGCTGGGACACGATGATGAGGCCAACGGCCTCCGGGACAAGGTTGTCCGCGATGCGCTGCGCCCGCCCTTCGTTGAGGGTTCGCTGCGCTTGAGGATCGATCTTGAGGTCGCTGATAGCGACCTCCTTGCCGTAGTCCACCTTGTGGACCGGAAGCCCGTATGCGTACTGAGGCTTAGGCATAGGTGTGCCCTTCTGCGCTGCGTTCAAGGGATAGTCGGCATCGCCGGGGATTTGGGGATACAGCGCATCGAGGATTTAATCACGTGATCGCGACTGGCTTCAAGTGACCCAGGAACTAGGGCAATCGAGGTCCTCTCCGGCCCGCGGAGCCGGAAGCTACTGACGCCACCGTTCGCGGTGCCGACGCACGCACCCCACGTCGATCACGTGCCTCGGAGGGGTCCGCGGGGAACCGTGCCCCTCATCCTGACCACAGGATGTTGGCCAAGCCGAGGCACACCCTGCGTAGTTGGCTGGGCTAGATGTTGTGACGAACCCCTGCCAGAAGACCTCGGTGACACGTATGGTCACCTCATGCCGGGAGAGGATCTACACGACATCGGCGCTGACGGTGCCAGGCGGGCGAAGGAATGGCTAGAGGCCACTACGCGGGTCAAAGCGTCGTGGACGAACACGGACCGCAAGTGGAGCAGGCGCATGACGTTCCACTGGCCAACCGGTAAGCAGACTCAGTTCTCCCTCGATCTTGGAGGGCTGCTCTGCGGTGGCGATTTTGACAACGACATCTTCATGGCGGAGTGCAAGAAGTACTCCACGCCGGCAGATCAGGGAACCCATTATCTCAGCTACCTGGCGAAATGCTATGTGATCGCCAGTAACCCGCAATGCATGGTGGACCACTTCATGTGGATCACTTGGTGCCCGTTTAATGTGCAGGACTGGAACAAGCTCCTCTCCAAGGAATGGGTGGAGAAGGCCCTACATAAACACAGTGGCGACATCTTCGGCGATGTTCCACCTGAGGACGTAGAATCACACATCGACAACGAACTTGTCGGATGGGTAGCCGATCGACTGTGGATGATCGTCCTGTCCGATAAGCAAGAGCAGTTGGTAATCACCCGAGAGCACCGCGCTCTCATCCAAAAGCATGATGTACTGGAGGGAGTTCGGTGACGGTGACTGACTTTTCCAGTGCACTACATGCGGCATTCGACGTCCCAGATCCGCGCGAGGCAGTCAGTCGAATCAAGAACGTTGTCGCCCGCGAACTTTCACAGACAGACTCTCGAGCGAAAGTCACGAAGACGGACTTCTTTAACCACAGCTTCGCGCCAGATCTCGTCCTGTCATGGCCGAACGAGCGCGAGCGTTTCGTCTTCCTCAAGTCTGACACACGCCCTGCAGTGCTCCGTGATGACGTTGCCGCGATTCGTAAGCACGACCCGATTGTCTTTGCTCTAGACCCTGTAAATGAGGATCCGCTCAATTCGGACGAATATCAGAGTGCGTCACACAATGATGACACGCTTCTCGCTGACTCTCGCGGAATGGAGGTTCTGATCGAAAGCCGCTTCAGCGAGCCAGTCGTAGGCCTAGCTTCGAGTGCGGTCCTTCAAGGCGGCCGAGGCCTGCTGACCGAGAGGGAAGCTGAGGCGATGGCCTCCAGCGTTGCAGCCGGCTTCAATGGCGCGAAGCAGCTAGACACAGGTGCTACGGCTGCTGCGGTTGCCCAAATTGCCGGCCACTTCGATCAGCGCCGAACCTCCCGACTTTTGCGTTTCCTTGGCGCTGTGTGGGTGGGATCAGGTGGCACCGCGTCCAGCTTTCCCGGTGAGCAAGACATTGCAGGAGATCTCGATGGGACAGCCCTTGAGTTCCTCATGGAGTTGCCGCCGATTGACGACTATGAGTTCTGGCGCCGCATCGGTCGCCCCTTAACTCTTGAGTCAGTCTCCCAACTGCAAGTGGACGATGATTCCGAAAACCTGCAACATCTACTGGAAAGCAACCTAGACGTACTGCATGCGCGCGCATGCCGAGTCCTCGAACGTCAACAGGAATTAGGAGAGGAGGACGACGCGGGATTCCGCTGGCGACTTGACAGGCAGATGCTGTGCCTTCGCGGATCGCGATTTTCCACCTACTTCACCAGCAAAGTAGACGAATTGAAGGTAGAACCGCAGGACGGAGACGGGATCTCCCTTCACGAACTATTGCGGCGTGCAGAGCAGCGAAGGACACCTATCAGCGAATTGGAGCTGGCAACCCCAACCCGCACAGTCTCATATGCGACCGTCACCAAAGATGATATCTCGCATGACGAGGAACTGTTGAGGCTTTCCAGTACATTCAGTTCGACGGCCTACGTGCAGACCGCAGTAGCGTCGCTATTCGGCTCTCGCCCTCTCGTCTGTGACTTCCCCAGCCGAACCGGCAAGGGAAGGACAGCGGCGAAGTTTCCCCTAGGCACCCTCGCTCCAGTGGCATTGAGTCTGCTTACCTCTTTAACTGTGGAGGAAAGGCAGGCACTAGATCACGTCACTCGTTATTACAACGAAGTGCAACGGCAGCCAACCCTGTTCGAAGTAGGGGACATTGGGGTGGCGCAGTCGACAATAACGACTCAGTCCGCGGATGACTTCAGGGAACTCGAACCCTAAACCTGTTGCCACGCGATGAGCGGAGCCAGGACAACGCGAAGCAGCGGTCCGGCAGCCAGGCCCGTCTCGGACCTCTCTATGAAGGCGTGAGTCGTGCGAGTCTTGGGTGAGACGACTGGCGAGCGGAACGGGAGAGCGAGTGTCGCAGCAGGCCAACCCTCGGGGGACCTTCCTGAAGATCGCCGACACGCTGAAGACGTGGATCGCTACGGACCCGGACATGACGGAGCTCCCGTCTCTAGCTGAGGTCATGAGCGATCACAAGGTTTCGCGTGGAGTCGCGGTCCGCGCGTTCGCTGTGCTGAAGCACGAGGGTGTGGCCGAACCGGCACCGGGCGGACGCTGGCGCGTCGTGCGAGCGGGCGCACCAGTCGATCGGCGCCCCCTCGAGCAGCGGATCGCGGACGTCATCACCGCGGACGGACTCGTAGTGGGGCAACCTTTCCCCAGTGCTTCCGCGTTGGCCGAACGGTTCGGAGTCTCACGGCCCACAGTGACCAAGGCGCTGGAGAAGCTGGAGGCCGCCGGCGTGCTGGCGGGGGGAGGACAGGGCAGGGTGCGGACAGTCCGCGCCGTGCCGACGCGAGAGGAGCGTTCCTAGCTTGCCGAAGTTGACGGAGTGGGCTTATCCCCTGGCTGAGTCCCTGCTCGCCGAGCCGCTACCGCGGCGCTGGAAGCACTGCCTCGGAGTCGCCGAGAGGGCCCGCACAATCGCGCTCGTTCTCGACCAGGACGCCGATCTGCTGGAGGCCGCGGCAGTTCTGCACGACATCGGCTACGCGCCGGACTTGGCCAAGACGGGCTTTCACCCGCTGGACGGGGCGCGCTACCTCCGGGACGTGGCCGGCGCCGACGAACGGGTCACCAACCTGGTCGCCCACCATTCCTGCGCCTGGATGGAAGCGGAAGCGCGCGGCATGCGCGAGGAGCTGGAGGGTGAGTTCCCTCGCGAGAGCGCGCATCTGAACGACGCGCTCTGCTACTGCGACATGAACACCACGCCAGACGGCACGTCCACGAACCCGATCGACCGGATCAACGAGATTGCCGGACGGTACGGGCCGGACAGTCTGATCGGGCAGTTCATCCGCCGGGCCGAACCGGAGATCCTGGCCTGTACGTCCCGCGTGCTCGAACGGGTCGCCGCGGCCAAGCGTCAGCCGATGTAGGGGGTCGGGCGCGCTCGGTCCATAGCGTGCTCGATCCGGAGGCGCATCGTGGGGTGCACGTCCAACGTCATCAGGTCCGCTGGGTCGACCCAGCGGACCTGAGTCGTCTCATTGCTCGTACGGAGCTCACCACCAACCGGTCGCGCCCGAAAGCAGATGCTGAACTGCTGCCGCACCTCGCCGTCGTCGTACTGCATCACGTGCCCGGGGTCCGTGTAGATCCCGGACATGTTGACGACTTCCGCCTTGATCCCGGTCTCTTCCCAGACTTCGCGCACGACGGTGTCACTGATCGACTCCCCCACGTCGTGACCGCCGCCGGGCAGCGCCCAGCGCCCGTTGTCGGAACGCTGGATCATCAGCACCTGTCCGGCGTCGTTCTGCACGAACGCGACGACGGACGGCACGACCGAGTTGGCCGGCGGGGCGTCCGGGTCATGCAGGTAGTCGATACGTCCCATGCTCAAGCTCCCATGATGTCGCGTTCGGTTACTGCCCTGGCGCCTTCCCAGGTCTGCTGAACGCTATTGGCGAAGGTGTCGAACAAGCCGCCGCCCGGGAGCCTCCGCAGGTGGAACACGGGCGCCATGTAGGCGCCGATCCCATACACGTGCGTGTTGGCCAGCATCTCGTCATCAGCGCGGTAGATCGAGTTGTAGAGCACCGTGTCGTGCAGGCGGAAGGCAATCTGAGGGTGGCTGGTGAACAGCGGGCGGTAGTTGACCAGCGCATTGCGGATCTTGCCGTCCATGATGCGATGACCTTCGTCGATGCCGCGTCGGACGACGGCTTCGCACTCTGGGTCACCCATGAGTACTCGGATACGGACACCGCTCTCAGCCTTCTTCTTCAGCGTCGAGAAGAAGAGTGGATCCTCTGCCAAGTAGATGCCGGCGTACACGAGGATGTCGATGCGCTCCGTGGCGCGCTCGCACATCTCACGCCAGAGGCTTGACGGCGCGACGTGCCGATGAGGGTAGACGGCCTCGATCTCGGCCTTGGTCAGGTCCGCCGCAGTGTCGACGACGCGACTGTCATCCCACAGCGTCGTCACGTCGACGTTCAGCGCTGCCGCCGTTGCGTACTGGTGACGCCGGTACGGCACCTTGCCCTGCGTGATCCAGCGCTCGACCGTCTTCGGGATGACGCCGATCTCCTCGGCGAGTCTCTGCACGGTCATGCCACGGGCCAGAAGGGCGGACCGTAAACGCTCGTTCGACATCTGCACTCCCGTAGGGACTTCTAGGGACTTCTTGACCGTAACTAGATGACCGCCAGATGTCTATGCGCGGGGTGCCCAACTCCCTTGACCTGCAGCAATGCTGAATGCGCGCCAAGAAGTTCCGGCGCGGAACCAGAGGGTGCCTTCGACGTACTTGACGGACCCTCATGCAGTACCTGTAAAACAGGTACTGCAACGACCGAGCGCACCACCTCGGTCGGAAGGCGGCTTCATGCCGCATGCGCAAAAGGCGGGGACGCTGCAATCCCGCTGAAGGCCAGGCAGAACAGGGCTTCGGCCCGTACTGGCGAGGTGGCCCGGTGACCGCGAGCAACGGCCGGAGAGTGGGGACAAGGTCCCCCTTGCAGTGCAAATTCCCTGTTCAGCGACCTGAAGGAGCGGCAGTGAGTCGACGAAAGCGATGGGCGCGGCCGTGATCGACCGGCACGGCGGCGCCGTCTCGTCCCTGGCCCGTGGACACCTCCGGGTGCAGCGGGCGACCGGTCACCTTCCACCGAATCGCGGCGGCTAGCGCCGCGCCGGTTGCTCGCCCCGCCCGCCCGGGGGTTCTGCGGAGCCATCCCGTACGGGCGGGGTTGAGAGGAGCCGGAGCCCCGGTGTCCGCATCGAACGACCGAGGGGGAACGTCCATGTCTGACCGCATGAAGAACCAGGCCGCCAAGAACCGCGATGCGGCGAAGGTGCTGCGTCACCACGGCAAGGACGCCGCCGCGAAGCGGCTGGAGGACCGGGCCGACGAACTGGAGTCCGGCCGCGTCACCGACTGCACCGACGCCGTCGGCGGCCTCATCGCGTGGGCTCTTCGCCGCTGACCTCAGACCTGTCTCATCCATCAACGGCGCGCCCCCGGAGTTGCAGCCCCGGGGGCGCTGTCGGGCCGTACCTGTGAGAGGACACACGACCCAATGAGCCACATCGTCACTGTTCAGGACGCTGTTACCGCGTTCGCCGACTGGATCGAGCCGACGGACGCTGAGCTGGACGCGATCGAGCTGGAGATGCCGGCGATCCTCGCGGACGTCGAGCTGGTCGACGCGGAGATTGCCGCGCTGGAGCACAGCCCGACCGAGCTGGACGCCCGCCGTGTTCGCCGGGCTCGCCGTCGGGTGCTGGCGGCGCGCGTCGCGCTGCTCAACCGGACGGCCCCGACGAGCATGGAGGGGGACGCGGCATGACCGGCGACCTCACCTTCGACAGCCTCGCGGTGCCCCTGCAGGCGCTGCGGCTGCTCGCCGTCGACTTCCCCCACCTGCCCGCCCCCGACATCGACCTGACCCGCATCTACCCCGACCGGTTGACCCTGTGCTTCCACAACGGGTTGCACGTGTTCGAGGCGTGGCGGGAAGCGCTGGGAGTGTCGCCGGACGTGGTGACGCACACGGTGCAGGGCGGGACCCGCCTGTTGAAGGCGTCCACCGTCTACGCCGGCGCCGAAGTACACCTGCGCGGCTTCACCGACGTGGCAACTGACGGGGGTGCAGAGTGATCCGCATCGTCACCGCCGGCCGTCTGTGCCAGCTGGAGCAGGACGCCGAACAGGCCCGGTCCCGTGCCCGGGAAGTTCAGGCGCAGGCGGACGCCGCCTTGGAACGCCACGTGCGGGAGCTGCACGCCGTCACCGGCCGCGCGGAGCGTGCGGAGGCGGCCACGGCCGAGGTGGGCGCGATCCTGGCCCGCGCGTTGGAAGAGCTGTCCGCCGCGCAGCAGGAGCTGTTGCTGAAGGACATCGAGATCCGCCGGCTGCGGACCGAGCTGGAGGGCGAGTCGCTGGAGGGGCGGTCATTGACGGTGCTGCTGCACTACGGCGAGCCCCACACCGTCTACGCCTCCCGCGAGGATGCCTATGCCGACACCGCCACCCACGGTGCCGCCCCGGACGGGTGGGTGCCCTCCGGTGAACGTCCCGCTGCCGAGTGCGAGTGGCGATGCGAGGCGTTCATCTACAACCCGGCCTCCAACGGCTTCCGTCGCGTTCACATGCCCGTTCCGAAGCTGATCGAGGGGGCGGCGTGAACAGTGTTCAGACGCGTTCAGCAGAGCGCGCCCTGTCGGGCGGTACCTGGCTGATCGTCTGTGGGGCGATGCTCTACTCGATCCTCACCGTGACGCCGCTGATGGCCAAGCACACGGCCGAGAAGTGGGACTGGACGGCGCCGATCCTGCCGCTCGTCGTGGACGCAGCGGTCGTGATCGTGGTGAAGCTCGATGACGTGCTGGCCCGCCTGGGTGGGCACGGCGGACGCTGGCCGATCGTCCTTCGGTGGATGACCGGTCTCATGACCCTTGCTCTCAACACCGCCGACTCCGCGCTGAAGAAAGACCTGGTCGGCGTGGCTGTCCACTCTGTGGCGCCGCTGCTGCTGATCGTCACCGCGGAGACCAGCCTGGCCTACCGCCGTGCCATCGCCGCCGCAGTGGCAGCCCTGGAGGAGCAGCAGCGGGCCGAGCTGGAGCGGCGCGAGCAGGTGGTGCGGGAGCGGGAGGAAGCCGCCCGTCGGCAGGCCCGCGAGGAGCGCGAGCACGCGGCGGCGCTGGCCCGTGAACAGCGTGAACACGAGGCCGCGTTGGCACGTGAGCAGGCGGAGCGGGAAGAGCGGCGCTGGCGCGAGGAGCGTGAGGCCCGGGAGAGGGCTGAGGCTGTCGAGCGGGCCGAGCGTGAGCGCCGTGAACGCGAGCGTGAACAGCGTGAACAGGAGCGGCTGCGGCTTGAACAGCAGGCCCGGCAGCGGGCCGAAGCCGAGCAGCGCGAGCGCGCCGAGAAGGCGGAGCGTGAACGCCGTGAACGCGAGGAGCGTGTGGCCCGTGAACGCGCCGCGCTGCTGGAGCGCGGTCCGGCAGAGGGCAAGCTGCCGGAGGGCGAAGCGCGCCGGACGGTGGCAGCCGCGTTCGAGGCGGGCCTGTCGGTGCGCCAGGCCGCGGAGCTGTGCGGCTGGTCGATCGGCTGGGTCTCCCACCGCTATGCCGAGCACCGCGACCCCAGCACGCACGGCGCTGAGTTGGCCATCGCGAGCAACTGATGGCCACCATCCCCACCTACAGGTGGCGGCTTGCCCCGGACGGGTTGGCCACGCGCCGTCAACTGCGTGCTCTCGGGTTGCGGCCCGGTGGTCAGGATGTGGCCGCGCAGGTCGAGCGTCCGCGGCGCCGCCGCGGGCCGCTGGTCGCCTACCTCTACCGCATCGACGCCGCCAAGCCGGTCCGGCCGATGACGCCCGAGAAATGGGCAGCCCTGGCCAAGGCCAACGCCGCCCGGCGGATCTGCCCGAAGTGCCGGCGGGATGCCGGATACGTCGTCCCGCCCTCGCTCGGCATGTGCACCCCGTGTGCCTACCCCGACGAACAGCGCGCCGCATAAGGCCCTGTTGGCAGGCCCGGCCATACGCCTCCTACAGCCCTGGCCGGGCCCTACTCCCCGAAAAGGAGTGCTCACAGCATGACGGAACTCAGCACTGAGCCGGTAGCCGTCGAGGCTCCCGCACCCGCACCACCCCCGCCCGCACCTGCGCCACCGACCGAGCAGGCTCCGGCCCCGGCCGATGCCGAGGTGGAGCACACCCCGGGCGGTTGGCCGGTCGTCCCGCTCGCCCTGTCCGGGGCGAACAGCACCGTGGGCATGGTCGCCACCGCGGCCCTGGCCGGCGGCCCGGTCGCCGCGATGGTGGCCGCGACCGGCGCCGTCGTCCTCGGCACGGTCGCTGCCACCCGCAGCCGCACCACCAACCCCCGCAAGGAGGCCCACCGGGCCGCCGCCCGTGCCGCTGGCCGGTCCGCCGCCCGTAGTGCGGGTCTGCGCCGCAGCAGTGCGGGAGCTCCCGGCGTCCGCGCCAGGGGGCGTTCGTCTGCCGCTCGCGGCACTCGCCCCGGTGGCCAGTCGGACAGTGCGCCCGGTCAACAGCGTCGCGGGTCCGGCTCGTCTGCCCGCCACGGCAGCACCGCCACGGCGGGCAAGACTGGCAGCAAGGCCGGTCAGGGTGCGTCCAAGGGCGTGTCCGGCGCCGTTGGGAGGGCTGCGGGGCGGGTTGGGCAGGTCAAGGCTCTGCGGTCGGCGCAGCAGGCTGCGGCCGGGTCTCGGGCCGGGCAGCGGGCGCAGACCACCGCCGCCCGCCGCGCGGTCGCGGACGCTCGACGCAACGCCAAGACCCGCACCCCCGGCGGCGCCGGGATCACCTCCCGGGCACGGCGCCGGGGCGGTCTGGCAGGCCGGATGCTCAGCAGCACCGCCCGCAAGGCCCGTGCCGCACGGGACGCGGCGGTCGCCAAGAGCCGTGCCCGGCGGGACGCGCAAGCGGCGGGCACGGTCGCGGCCAAGCGTGCCGCAATCCGCAAGGCCCCGGCCCGTCGCGCGGCCAGGCAGGCGTTGCGCCGGTCCGCGGCCCGCTTCCACGGCCGTCGCCTGCTCGCCGCGCTGCTCGCCCTCCCCGCCGGGCTGCTGGGGCTGATCACCAGCCCGATCGGCCGCAAGCTCGGCATCCCCGCCCTCGTCCACCCGGGGCGGCGCCTGTATCGGCGGCTGGCCGGTGTCGCTGCCGAGCAGCGGGCCGCGCGGGATGAGGCGATCCGCCAGGAGCAGGCCGAGCAGGAAGCCGCCGCCGATGCCGAGGCCGCGCAGGACGGCACAGACGGCATCGCGGACAGCGTCGAGCGCCCGAAGTCCACCGTTCCCACCAGCACGAACACCCCGTTGATTGAGGGAGAGCACGTGTCCGGTTTCCGGTTCGAAGAGGTCGCCGCCGAGATGGAGCAGGCCGCCAACTCCTACGAGCCCGACGGCTGCATGGAGATCCTGGCGATGGTCGAGAGCCTGCCCGCCGCCCTGACCAGCGTGGCGAACGTGATGAAGACCCTCGCCGAGCGCTCCGACAGCGAGTTCCCGCTGGAGAAGCAGGTCGCCGACAACTTCAACGACATCTTCGGCGCCCTGATGAGCGCCGTCGCCGTGGCCGAGGACATGGGCCCGGTCTTCCGCCAGGTCCACGCCCAGGACATCGCCCGGCACGAGGACCCCCGCAACGGCCACGAGGCCGAGAAGGGCTGGAACGTCTGATCATGTCCACCACCGCCACAAAGCAACAGCAGCCGAGTGGCCCGGTGCTGGACTGGGCGGCCGGTCACGGACCCGTGACCGGCGCCCTGTCCGCCACCACCGGAGCCTTCGCCGTCGCCACCACCGGCGCCGCCACCTCCATGCCCCCGGGCTGGGCCCTGGCCGTCGGCGCAGCCGGCGCCCTCGGCCACACCGTCGTCGGCCTGCGCGTCCGCAACGCCGGCCGCACGCTCGCCACCCGCGCCGCCTCCTGGCTCGTCGGGGCCGGATGGACCACATGGGCCATGACCCACGGCCCTCTCACCTGGGCCGCCCTCGGCTCCCTCGCCACCATGGGAGTCGGCATCGGCGCCGCCGCCCGCTCCACCGCCCTCTTCGAGGAAGCCCGCCAGGAAGAGGCCCTCGCCGCCGAGCAACGGCAGATCGCTGCCGAGCTGTCCGCGGATCGCCGGGCCATCGCCGCGGAATGGGTGGACCGTATCCAGCGGGTCTGCTCGATCACCGTGCGCGTGGTCGGAGTCGAGCAGTGGGCCACCGGTGCCGGGTACTCCATCGACGCTGAACTCCCGCCCGGCGGCGCCACCTGGAACAAGATTGCCGCCGAGTCACCGCGCTTGTCCGCGGACGCGAAGCTGCCGCACGGCTGCACCGCCACCGCCTCCCCCGGCATCCACCAGGGCCGCGTCATCATCGACGTGACCACCGTCAACGTCCTGGAGCAGGAACGCACCTACCCCAGCGACTACGGCCCGCTGTCCATCCACACGGGCATCCCGTGGGGGTATCGGACCAACGCCGAGCAGGTCCTCACCTACCTGCGAGAGCAGTGCGCCCTGATCGTCGGCCCGACCGGATCGGGCAAGACCAACATGGTCCACTCGATCCTCGCCGGGTTCGCCCGCGCCGACGACATCCTGACCTGGGTCATCGACCTCAACGCCGGATCCGCGGGCCTGCCCTGGGTACTCCCGGCGCTCAACGGCGAGATCAGCGCCCCGGACGGCAAGGCGGTCCGGCCCGGTATCGACTGGCTCGCCGGCACCTACGACGAGGCCATGACCATGCTCGATGTGGCCGTGCGCGTGGCCAAGCACCGCAAGATGGGCTACCAGGACGTACTCGCCCGCGCGAACACGGACCTGCTGCCCATCAGCACCAAGATCCCGCAGATCATGCTGGTCATCGACGAGGGCGCCGAGATCCTGTCCAGCCCGGACCGGCAGGTGCGCAAGCTCGGAGAGAAGATCCTGGAAGTGATCCGGATCGCCCGCGCCATGGGCATCCGCACCGTCCTCACCGCTCTCGGAGCGACCGGCAGCGTGCTGAGCAACCTCATGATCCGACGGGAGGCCAAGGTCAGGGTCGCCCTGACCGGTGGTGAGACCGAGGGCATGGACCTGTCCAAGATGTTCCCCGGCTCCCGCGGCCTGCGCGTCGACCAGGCACCCCACAAGGGCGCCGGGTTCATGGGCACCCCGGAGTCCCCGGCCGCACTGTTCAAGGCCTGGCGCATCCTGCCCAACCAGATCCGGGAGATCATCGCCGCCACCTCCGACCGGCACCCCGCCCTCGACGTCGTGTCCGCCAAAGCGGCCGGTCCCGACTACGCCCGCCGCTGGGACAGCAACCGCACCGCCTGGATGCGCGACCAAGCCTCCAGCAACGACACCACCACCACCGCCACGGCCGGAGCAGGGGCAGGACTGAGGCTGTCCGCTCTGAACAGCTCGGAGCAGGCGCAGGTCTCGCCGGAAGACGAGATGCTGCGCCGCTTCCGCGAGCAGATCGACGCCCAGTTCGGCACCGCACCCGAGCCGCAGCCCCCCGCGGGAGGCGACCGGCCGCCGGCCGCAACCGGGCTGAACCTGTCCGCGCTGCGGGGCGAGCAGGACAACCCCGCGCAACAGGCCGCGCTGGCGCTGCTGCTCGCCGCCGGCCGTGAGGGCACCGGAGCCTCCGCGATCGCCCGCGCGCTCGCCGACGAGCACGGCACGTCCCGTCAGACGGTCGTGGGCTGGCTGCGGGACTGGATGAAGGACGGCACCGCCGTCCGCGTCGGAGAGGGCACCAAAGCCCGCTACGTCCACCGCCGCCACGCCCCCGAACAGCCCTCAGAGAGCTGATCACTTGTCGCTTGTCGCGCCCCGAAAACACAGCCGCTGTCACAGGGCTGAGGAGACCGGAAACGGCTTGTGACCTGCAAGGCGACAAGCGACAAGACAAGACAAGCGACAAGCCACACGACAAGGAAGACGACAAGCAACGCGACAAGCACACCCACCCACCCGAGCGGGCCCGCACCACCTGATGGTGCGGGCCCGCGGCTCACCCAAGGAGCCCCGAAATGGACCACCGCACACCGCCGGGCCACATCGCCCCGCACATACCCGCCGACGACTGGCAGCGCGCACAGGCCACCGGACAGCCCGTCGTCATCGTCGTCCACGACACCCCGCCGCACGGCATCCCGTGGCGCCGCTTACTGATCCCCTTCGCCATCGCCGGGGCCACCGTCGCCGGCGGCTGGGGACTCGTCGCCGCCCTGTGCCTCCTGCTCGACGCCGCAGCCCACACCGCAACCGTCATCGCAGGAGCCGCCGGACCCATCGGCATCGGCGGCATCACCCTCCGACTCGCCCGCGGCAAGCACTGACAAGGAGAACTCAACCCATGCGACTGCGTATCCAGCGCACCGCGTTGCCCCGCAACGCGGTGATCCTGACCGACACGCCCCGCCCCGACTGCCGCGACTGCGACAGCGTAGGCGGCATCGAGCACCACTACGGCGACCACGACACCGGCGAGTACGCGGGGACCGATTGGGAGCCCTGCACCTGCTGGCACGAGGACCGCCGCTGGCTCCTGTTCCCCCTCCCGCGCCTGCCCCGCCGGCGCCGTCGCGACGCCGACCCGTGGGGCCCCGGTCACGGCGACGAACCGCCCTTCTAGCTACGCCAAGGGCGGCCCCCGCATCTCGCCAAAGAACCGGGGCCGCCCTTGTCCACCTGCCATCCAACTGACCTGTGGAGGTCTCCCAGCATGACCCAACCGACCGACGTTTGGGGAGAGCACCTGCGTACCGCTCTCTTCTTGGCAGTCTCCGGCGTGCCGGTGCTGCCGTTGCGCAAGGGCAAGGTGCCTTTCGGGAACTGTGACGCGTGCGCGGGCGGCGCGTGCGGCGGCCGGCCGAACATGAAGAGCGCGGGCGCCTGCACCTGCCCGGCGCCCTGCCACGCATGGGCCGCCGCCACCACCGACCCAGCGGTGATCACCTCCCCGGCCTGGATGGCCGCATGGCGGCGGGCCGTCGCCGTTGCCTACCACCCCAGCGGCGCCGGCCTGACCGTGGTCGACCTCGACGACGCGGCGGCCGTCGCATGGGCCCGCACCGCCCTGCCTCCCACCCGAACCGTGGAGACGACCCGCGGTGAGCACTGGGTCTACCAGGGCGTCATGTCATCGCACAACGCGGTGCGTCCGGGCGTCGACATCAAGTCGACCATGGCCTACGCCCGCTACCTCGGCCCCGGCACCGGAGCCGTGACCCCTCTGCCGGACGCCGTCCGGGCGCTTGCCGTGAAGGAGCCGTCCCCCATCCGGCCGGCGCCGCACGGCCTCACCGTCCCCGCAGCGGCCGGGAAGGCAGAGTGCCCGCATCGCACGCCCACCTTCCTGGAGCGCGGCATCGCCATGGCGGAGCAGCGCATCACCGAGGCTCGCAGCGCGGTCCACGCCACCGTCTACCGGACGTTCCTGGCCGTGCTGTCCACGCACGGCCGGTGCGGTTGCCTCACCGACGCGCACGTGGCGGGGCTGTTCGCCGCCGCTCAGGCCAAGGGCGAGACGCTGCGGCACTGCACGGACGCGTGGTCCAACGCCCGCACCAGGTTGGGACTGTGACCATGTCCGACGACGACAAGACCCCGGCCCGCGAGGTCATCACCGACTACGCACAGGCCCACTTCCGGTACTTCCGCACCGCCGACGGCACCGTCTACGCGCAGCGCAACGGCCACCCCGTGGCCCGCCCGATCCGCTCGCAGGGCACGACGGGAAGCCACCGCCAGGAACTCATGGTCGGTCTCTACCGCGACGGACTGGGCGTGTTCAACGGCACCGCGCTCAAGGAGGCTTTGGACTTGATCGAAGCCCTGGCGCTGACCGAGGACGTGCAGCCCGTCCACATCCGCGTGGCGCCCGGGTTCGACGGGGCGACGTGGCTGGACCTGGGCCGCACCGACGGGAAGTCGGTCCGTATCCACCCCACCGGCTGGGACATTGCCATCCCCGACCCGCGCGAGGTGTGCTGGCGCCGCACCCAGCTCACGGGCGAGTTGCCCCTGCCGGTCAAGGACACCGATGGCAAGGGCATCGACGCCCTGCTGCGGCTGTGCAACTTCGCCGGCGCGGAGACCGAGTGCCTGGCCATCGCCTGGCTGATCGGCTGTCTCGGGCCGTCCGTGCCCGTGCCAGCACCGTTCCTGACCGGGCCGCAGGGCGCGGGCAAGTCCACGGGCGGGCGGATGCTCGTGCGGATCATCGAGGGCATGAGCGGCGACCTGCGCCGCGCCCCGAAGGACGAGGAGAACCTGATCGCGGCCGTGGCCGCCGGATGGGTCACCGCCCTGGACAACCTCTCCCACATGACCCCGGACCTGTCGGACGCGATGTGCTGCATCGTCACCGGCGCCGAGAACGTCAAACGCGCCCTGTACACCGACGGGGACGTGGTCCGCGCCCGATACCGCCGCCCCATGCTCCTGACCGGCATCGACGTCGGCGTCATCCGCCCCGACCTCGCCGAACGCCTCCTCCCCCTGCGCCTGGAACGCCCCCGCGTCCGGCGCACAGAGGCGGAGCTGTGGGCGGAGTACGCCGAAGCCCTGCCCGTTATCCTCGGATCCTTGCTCGACCTCACGGTCAAGGTCCGCGCGGCTGAGGCGGAGACCCCGACCGATCTGCGGATGGCGGACTTCGCGCACCTATGCGCGCAGCTCGACGCCGCGACCGGCCTGGGAGCCCTCGCCGCCTACCGGCGCAGCCTCGACGACCTCAACGACGACGTCATCGAGGGCGACTTGCTCGCGCAGACCGTCCTCAAGCACGCCGAGACCATCGAGCCGGGCGGCGAGCAGCGGATGACCTCCACGGAGTGGCTGCACTGCCTCAGCCGCCTCTACAGCGGCGACGACATGCGCCCGCTGCCCAAGGGCTGGCCGACCACGGGCAAGGTCCTCTCCGACCGGCTCAAGCGCCTCCAGCCCACCCTCGCCGCCCGCGGAGTCCTGATCGAATCGGGCCGCACCAGCGAGGGCCGCTACCTCGAAATGACCCACCTGCAGACACCACAGCCCCACCAGGAGAAGCGGATGTTCTGACCCGCGCCCCCGCGGTCGCCCGACAAGCAAGAAGAGCACCACCGGCCACCGCCGTGCGTGCTCTTCTTGCTGTTCGGCGGCGACAGCCGCCCTGCAAGGGACGCGCCGCGCGAGCGGCTCCCTCTTCACGCTTGAACCGGCACCGGCACCACAACAGACACCACCCCTCTCTCTTGTCCCAAGGGAAGGAACCCTGCGTCATCTGCGTCATGCAGACCGAGAAACGGCCCCTGACCTGCGGCTAGCGGCATGACGCAGACGGCCGTGTCTGCGTCATCCTGCGTCATCTGCGTCACCCGATGACGCAGCCCATGACGCCCCGGTGACGCACCCCCACACCACTGCGTCACACAAAGCCGCAGGTCAGCAGCCCGGATGACGCTGATGACGCAATGACGCAGAAATCCGCACCTCGGACAGACACGAGACCCAAGAGCGCCCAAGACCCTCCCGCCTAGGAGGCACTCCGGATGACCACGGCGACCGCCGCCCCCGTCGACCGACTCCTGTACAAGCCCGAGGAAGCTGCCGAAGCGCTCGCCATCGGCCGATCCACCGTCTACGAGCTGATGGCCGAAGGCGCCCTGAAGTACATCAAGTTGGGCCGCACACGTCGGATCCGGCGAACGGACCTCGAAGCGTACGTAGCGAGCCTCGCGCCACTGCCCAACTGACCGGCCCAGAGCACGCTCTGAGGCGCCCCGAGCACTCCGCTCGGGGCGCCTCCCGCATGGAGGAGCACATGAGCCCCCGCAAGCCCAACATGGAATCGACCATCTACTTCGGTGCGGACGGCTGGTGGCACGGACGCGTCACGATGGGCGTGAAGAACGACGGCAGCCCCGACCGCCGGCACCGCCGCGCCAAGACCAAGGCGGAAGTACGCCGCAAGGTCCGCGAGCTGGAACGGCTGCGCGACCAGGGACGCGCGACCACCGCGGGGCGAAAGCCCACCGTCGCGCAGTGGATGGCGACCTACCTCACCGACATCGCGAGCCTGAAGCTCAAGCCGCGCTCGCTCGATGACTACTGGTCGAAGACCCGCAACGACATCATCCCCGGCGTCGGCCAGCACCGCATCGACAAGCTGCAGCCCGAGCACCTGGAGCGGATGTACCGCGCCATGCTCGACGCCGGCCACGCTCCCTCGCACGTCGTGAAGGTGCACCGCATCCTGTCCCGGGCCCTGAAGATTGCCCACCGGCGCCGCATCATCGGCGAGAACGTGGCCACGCTCGTGGACCCGCCCAGCGTCGACGAGATCGAGGCCAACCCCTTCACCAAGGAAGAGGCCAAGGCCTTCCTGGAGGCCGCGTCGAAGCGGCCCACGTTCATGCGGTGGATCGTCGGTGTCGGCATGGGGTTCCGGCAGGGCGAGACGCTCGGACTGCGCTGGTCGTACGTCGACCTGGAGGCGGAGCTGTTCCGCCCCGAGTGGCAGTTGCAGCGCCTCACGTGGCGGCACGGCTGCGCCGACCCGCACGCCTGCGGGGCGCGCCTGCACCGCTTCGAGCCTTGCCCCGCCGGATGCGCCCGGCACAAGAGCTACAAGCGCGGCTGCCCGAGGCCGTGCCCCAAGGCATGCACCAGGCACGCGAGCGCCTGCCCGCAGCGAAAGGAAGGCGGGCTCGTCTTCACCCGCCCGAAGACCAAGAAGAGCCGGAACGCCGTCCCGATCCCTCCCGTGTTCATCCCGTTCCTGCACGAGCACAAGGCCGGGCAAGAGGAGCTGCGGGCCGCCGCCGGCGAACTGTGGCAGGAGCACGACGTCGTGTTCTCCCGGCCGGACGGACGCCCGCTCGACCCGCGCGCCGACTACGAGGAGTTCAAGGAGCTGCTGAAGGAGGCCGGGATCGATGACCGCCGCCTCTACGACGGAAGCCGCCACACCGCCGGCACCATCCTCAACGAGCTGGGCGTGGACATGCCCACGATCATGGAAATCCTCCGACACACCCAGATCAGCCAGACCCGACGGTACGTGAAGGGCCGATCCCACCTGTCCAAGGACGCCATGCGACGCATGGGCGAGTTCTTCGTGCCCGCGCCCACCACCGCGAATCCGGGCCCCACTGAGACCAGAACTGAGACCGCCGACACCCGCGCGGCCCGCGCCCGGCGCCGCCGCCGCATCCGCTGACGACGAAACCCCAGGTCAGAGGAGACCTGACCTGGGGTTTCAGCAGAGCCCCCTGTCGGATTCGAACCGACGACCTACGCATTACAAGTGCGTTGCTCTGGCCAGCTGAGCTAAGGAGGCGCGCGTACTACGACGCCGTACGCGAGGCGGCACCACTGTACACAGAGCCCGTCATGGCGAGCCACGAAGTTCCGTCCGGGCCGGGGGCGCCCCGGTCACCCCAGTTCGTAGGTGAAGCGGTACGTCACGGCCGGTTCGCCGTGCCGTGCGGTGAAGGCGCCCTGCCCCTTCAGTCCGGTCAGCTCACCGCTGCCCGACCCCGGCACCACCTCGAAGGAGCAGTGCACGGTGCCGTCCTCGTCGAAGCGTCCCCGTTCCTCCACGGCGAAGCTCCCCTCGCGTCCGTCGAGGCGGCCGGTGAGGAGCTCCATGCCGCTGAAGGAGCCGGTCTTGGCGGTGACGTAGACGATGGAGTACTCGCAGGTCGTGCCGGCCGCCTCGATGCCGCCGCTGAAGGTGTTGCGGACGCCGGCGTGGGCGAGGCGCGGGACCGCCTCCTCGTCGGGGCCGATGACGCGTTCCTGCCAGTCGGCGAAGGTGAAGTGGCCGGTGGTGGTGCGGGTGCCGGGCATGGGTGGTCCTCCCTGTCAGCCGGGGCCGGGCGGGTGCCGGCCGGTGTCGGTGACCAGCCTGGACGCCGTACCTGACACCTGCTGTCAGGTAAGCGGGGCGCGCGGCCACAATGGCCCCATGCGCGCCGACCGGCTCCTGTCCCTGCTCCTGCTGCTGCAGAACCGCGGCCGGATGACCGCGTCCGAGCTCGCCGCCGAGCTGGAGGTGTCGGTGCGGACGGTCTACCGGGACGTCGAGGCGCTGGGCGCGGCGGGCGTCCCGGTGTGCGCGGACCGGGGGCCGGAGGGCGGGTACCGGCTGGTGGACGGGTACCGGACGCGGCTGACCGGTCTGACCGACGCCGAGGCCGGGTCGCTGTTCCTCGCCGGGATGCCCGGGCCCGCGCGGGACCTCGGGCTGGGGGCGGTCCTGGCGAGCGCCCAGCTGAAGGTGCAGGCGGCCCTGCCCGCGGAGCTCGCCGGGCAGGCGCGGCGGGTGCAGGAGCGGTTCCACCTGGACGCGCCGGCCTGGTTCCGGGAGGCCGACCCGGTGCCGTGCCTGGAGGCGGTGGCGGCGGCCGTGTGGGAGCGCCGGGTGCTGCGCGTGCACTACCGGCGCTGGCGCGGCGAGGTGCACCGGGAGGTACGGCCGCTGGGGCTCGTGCTGAAGGGCGGCATCTGGTACCTGGTCGCGCTGGCGGAGGAGGCCGTGCGCACCTACCGGGTGTCGCGCCTGCTGGCCGTCGAGGAGACCGGGGAGCTGTTCGACCGTCCGGCCGGGTTCGGTCTGGCCGCGTACTGGGAGGAGTCGTCCCGGCGCCTGGAGGCCGCTCTGCGGCAGGACGTCGCCCGGGTACGGCTCTCGCCGCGGGGGCGGAAGCTGCTGCCGATGCAGTTCGGGGCGGCGGGCGTACGGGCCCTGGAGAGCGCCGGCGCACCGGACGGGGACGGCTGGGCCGAGGTGGAGCTGGCCGTGGAGAGCGAGGCCGTGGCGGTCGGTGACCTGCTGCGGCTGGGCGCTGAGGCGGAGGTGCTCGGACCGCCGGGGCTGCGGCGGGCCGTCGCCCGGGCGGTGGCGGCGCTGGCGGTCCGGTACGGGGAGGCGTGAGCGCGGCTGCGAAAATTTCCATGAAGTTCACAGCCCCGGAACTACTGACAGACGTGTGAACGCCAGGTAGCGTCCCATGCCAGTTCACAGGCGTGGACTGCCCCACAACGGAAAACCGTCGTGGCACCGCCTTCCTACTCGGATCGTCCGGCACGTTCCTGCCGGTAGAAGGGGTTCACTCACCATGGCCACTGTGCAGTTCGACAAGGCGACCCGGATCTACCCGGGTTCCACCAAGCCCGCCGTCGACGCGCTCGACATCGACATCGAGGACGGCGAGTTCCTCGTCCTGGTCGGCCCGTCCGGTTGCGGCAAGTCCACCTCGCTCCGCATGCTCGCGGGGCTCGAGGACGTCAACGGCGGCGCCATCCGCATCGGCGACCGCGACGTCACCCACCTGCCGCCGAAGGACCGGGACATCGCCATGGTGTTCCAGAACTACGCGCTCTACCCGCACATGACCGTCGCCGACAACATGGGCTTCGCGCTCAAGATCGCCGGCGTCAACAAGGCGGAGATCCGGCAGAAGGTCGAGGAGGCCGCGAAGATCCTCGACCTCACCGAGTACCTCGACCGCAAGCCGAAGGCCCTCTCCGGCGGTCAGCGCCAGCGTGTCGCGATGGGCCGCGCCATCGTGCGTGAGCCGCAGGTCTTCCTCATGGACGAGCCGCTGTCCAACCTGGACGCCAAGCTCCGTGTGTCGACCCGTACGCAGATCGCCTCGCTCCAGCGCCGCCTGGGCATCACCACCGTCTACGTCACCCACGACCAGGTCGAGGCCCTGACGATGGGCGACCGCGTGGCGGTCCTCAAGGACGGTCTGCTCCAGCAGGTCGACACCCCGCGCAACATGTACGACAAGCCCGCCAACCTCTTCGTGGCCGGCTTCATCGGCTCCCCGGCGATGAACCTCGTCGAGGTCCCGATCACCGACGGCGGCGTGAAGTTCGGCAACAGCGTGGTGCCGGTGCAGCGCGACGCGCTCGCCGCCGCCACCGACAAGACGGTCACCGTCGGTGTCCGCCCCGAGCACTTCGACGTGGCCGGCGCGGACTCGGACCTGGGTGTCGCGGTCACCGTGAACGTCGTGGAGGAGCTCGGCTCCGACGCCTTCGTCTACGGCACCGCCGACCTCGGCGGCGAGTCGAAGGACCTCGTGGTCCGCGTCGGCGGCCGTGACGTCCCGGAGAAGGGCAGCACGCTGCACGTCGTCCCGCGGGCCGGCGAGACCCACGTGTTCTCCCCCTCCACGGGCGCGCGCCTGTCCGACTGACCTCGGGCACCGCAGGCACACGCACCACTCCGGGTGATTCACCCGGGATGACGACGAAGGACCCCGCAGCGCGCTGCGGGGTCCTTCGCGTTGTCGACAAATACCCCGGCAGACCGGACGTTTCGAGCGTTGTGCGTCAACCCGGTACCCAGAAACTGCCCCTCTCCCATCCCCCGAACCGGTGACTAAATGTCTACAAACCATTACCGGGCGCTACCCTCACACGCGTGAAGCACTCCACTACCCCACAGACGCGACGCGGCCGGGGCCCCGCCCGCCGGATCGGCCGCTCCCTCGCTTTCGTCCTGCCCGTCGTCCTGGTGCTCTCCGGGACCCTCGCGGTCACCCGAGTCAACTGGTCGGGGAACTCCACCGACCCGGTGCTCACCGCGGCGGACACCGCCCTGTCCCCCGGCACCCCGCGAGCCGTCAAGCGCGCACCGCAGGACGTCCTGCGCGACAAGCTG
Organism: Streptomyces sp. NPDC006624; assembly: GCF_040611555.1. Taxonomy (NCBI): domain Bacteria; kingdom Bacillati; phylum Actinomycetota; class Actinomycetes; order Kitasatosporales; family Streptomycetaceae; genus Streptomyces; species Streptomyces sp. NPDC006624. The sequence goes on from NZ_JBEXOM010000006.1 coordinate 341,998, forward strand.
CTGACCGAGCTGCAGGAGGAGAACCCGGGCGTCGCCCTCACCCACCTCCAGCAGGCCGTCAACGGCCGCCCGTCGCTGGCGAAGCACTGCGCGTCCATCGCCCGTGCCCTCGGCGAGGCCGCCGTCCGGATCTACGGCCCGACCCGCGCCCAGTCCTACGCCCGTCCGGTCTGCGACACGGCCTTCGCCACAGGTGTCGCCGCGGCGCACCGCTGAGCGCGCCGCCCCGGCACCCGGTGCCGGGTGAGAAGGACGGGCAGCAGTCAACAGCCGAGGCGGGCACCGTCGTCCGCCGTCGCCCCGGGCGGGACGCCACGTACAGTTCGGTCTCATGAGCGATCCGAGCGCCGCGTCCCGCCCCGTTCAAGCCGTGGTACTGGCCGGTGGCCAGGGCTCCCGGCTGCGCCCGTACACCGACGACCGGCCCAAGCCGATGGTCGAGATCCCCGGGACGGGGACGCCGATCATCGGCCATCAGCTGTCCTGGCTCGCCGAGGAGGGCGTGACCGACGTCGTGGTCTCCTGCGGCCACCTCGCCGAGGTCCTGCAGAAGTGGCTCGAGACGGCCGATCTGCCCGTCTCCGTCACCACCGTCGTGGAGCCCGAACCGCTCGGGCGCGGCGGCGGTCTCAAGTACGCGGCGGCGCACCTGCCCCACCCCGACCGGCCCTGGTACGCCACCAACGGGGACATCTGGACCCGGTTCTCGCTGCGGGACATGGCGGACTTCCACACCGAGCGGGACGCCGTCGCGACGCTGGCGCTGGCCCGGCCCCGGCTGCCGTGGGGGGCCGTGGAGACCGACGGGTTCGGCCGCATCACCGACTTCATCGAGGCACCCCCGTCGACGTTCGAGGTCAACGCGGGCGTGTACGTGTTCTCGCCCGAGTTCACGGAGCTGCTGCCGGAGCGCGGCGACCACGAGCGTACGACGTTCCCCCGCCTCGCCCGTGAACACCGGCTGGCCGGGTTCACCATCCCGCAGGGGTCCTACTGGCGGGCCATCGACACGGCCAAGGACCTGACCGAGGCGGCCAGGGAACTGGCGGCGCTGGGACGCTGAGGCCGGCCGAGGCAGCCGCATCGCACAGCGGCATCACCCGCCGAGAGCCCTCCACAGATCTCCACCGGGCCGGCCGAAGGCCCTCATGCACGGAACGCGAAGGGGCCCCGCACCTCGAAGGTGGCGGGGCCCCGGTGCCGCTGGGGTCGCGGGCCGGCTAGCCCAGGAGGCCGCCCACCAGGCCCGAGCGGCCCGAGGAGCCGCCCTCGCCGGAGCCGCCCTCGTTCGAGCCGCCGCCCGTGGAGCCCGCGCCGCCCGTCGCCGCACCGCCGGACGTGGGGCCGGTGGTCGTGCTGGGGGCCTGGTCGCCCGGGGTGGACTGCTGGGGCGGGGCCTGGCCGGCACTGCCCTGGGTCTGGCTCGGGGAGCCGCCGGTGACCGTGCCGGCGTCGCGGGTGGCGCCCGGGCTGGTCGTGGTGCCGGCGCTGGGGCTGGCCGAGCCGGCCGTGGCGCCCTGCGTGGGCGAGGTGGAGGCCGACGGGGTCCGCTTGCGCAGCCGCTCGGTGGGCTCCTCGGGAAGCGGGGAACCGGGTAGTTCGTTGCGCGGGGCCTCGCCGGGGCCGGGGACGACGACCCGGTCGGCGTCGCGGACGGCGCCGCCGAGCAGCGAGCCGACGAGCAGGGTCAGGCCGACGGTGACGGCGGTCACCAGGGCGCCCCGGCGCAGCACGTAGCGGCGCAGGTCCCAGATGTCGGCGCGCGGGCCGAGGCGGCGCCAGGCGCTGCCGGCCAGGCGGCCGTCGACGGAGTAGACGGGGGCGCCGGCGATGATCAGCGGGGACCAGGCGGCGAGGTAGATGATGTCGGGGGTCTCGTAGGCGGGGACGCTCTTCCAGCTGACGGTGACCAGCAGCGCCGCGGAGAGCAGGGCACCGAAGGCGGCGGCGACGCGCTGCCAGCAGCCCAGCATCGTCAGGACGCCGACGACGACCTGCGCGAAGGCGATGACCAGACCGGCGCCGACCGGGTGCTCCAGGGCGAACTGGCGCAGCGGCTCGGCCACTTCCCACGGGTGCAGGGTGTTGAGCCACTTGACCATGGAGCCGCGCTTGCCGCCGTCGAAGTAGACGGGGTCGCACAGCTTGCCCATGCCGGCGTACACGGAGATGAAGCCGAGGAAGACGCGCAGCGGGAGCAGGACCACGCCGAGGTTCATCCGGCGGCCCGGGTAGTAGGCGTGCCGGGCGGGGTCGTCGCCGTGCCGCCGGGAGGCGCGGCCGGTGTGCTCCGCCTCGGCGTCGAGCTCCTCGAACTCCCCGTCCCCGTAGCCGGCTTCGTAGCCCGGTTCGTCGTAGGCGCTGCCGACGGTGCGCATCTGCGGCAGCAGCCGGGTGCCGTCGGCCGGGTCGTGGGTGCGCTGGGGGCCGACGACGGGCGTCTCCATGGTCTGCGCGAGGGCGTCCTCGTAGCCGTCGCCCGGGTAGCCACCGCCCGCGTATGCCGTGCCGTAGCCCGCGCCGTCGTGGCCGGTGCCGACGCGGGAGATGACCCGGGTGGCTCCGGTGTCGGAGGGCGGCTCCTCGGCGTGGCGGATGCTCTCGTGCCGGACGGCCTGCAGCAGCCGGTGGGCGCCGGTGTCGTCGGGCGCGGATCTGCCGCTCCAGACGACGGGCCGGCGGCGGGCGGTGGCCTCCTCCGCCGCGCCCCCGGCGGTGACGACGGGGATGCGGGCGGTGTCCTGGGTGGCGGTCAGGTGCCGTGCGACCCGTGGGGACTGGGCACGACGCGTCGAGACGCCCAACTGCACGCGGAAACTCGCGTGGTTGACGATCACCTGCGCCGGGTCGCTCGGCACCTTCACCATGCTCAGCGCGGGAGCGTCGTCGAGTCCCGACGAGCGGTCCCCCGTGGGTGTGCGGGGTGTTCTGGTGTCCACACTCATCTAACCGAGTGACGTCGGGTTAGGACACTGCTTTGACCCGCCGGATCTGTCCGGACCCCGTCAAGCTTGTCCTCGTCGCCGCGATGACCCCGGAATTACCCCGTACGGGTGAGGCGGCCGGACACCTGTTCAGGCGCGCCGGCGGGCGGCCTCCCACAGCACGATCCCCGCCGCCACACCGGCGTTGAGCGACTCCGCGCCGCCCGGCATCGGGATCCGCACCCGCACGTCACAGGTCTCCCCGACCAGCCGGGACAGGCCCTTGCCCTCGCTGCCGACGACGATGGCGACGGGACCCTCCAGCGCCTCCAGCTCGCTCAGCTCGGCCTCGCCGTCCGCCGCGAGGCCGACGACCACGATCCCGGCCTTCTTGTACGCCTCCAGCGCACGCGTCAGGTTGGTGGCGCGGGCGACGGGCGTCCGGGCGGCCGTACCGGCGGACGTCTTCCAGGCACCGGCCGTCATCCCGGCGGCACGCCGCTCGGGTACGACGACGCCGTGCCCGCCGAAGGCGGCGACGGACCGGACGACCGCGCCGAGGTTGCGCGGGTCGGTCACCCCGTCGAGCGCGACGATCAGCGCGTCCTCGCCCGCGTCGGCGGCGGCGCCGGCCAGGTCCTCGGGGTGGGCGTACTCGTAGGGCGGGACCTGGAGCACCAGGCCCTGGTGGTTCAGCCCGTTCGTCATCCGGTCGAGCTCGGGGCGCGGCGCCTCCATGAGGTGGATGCCGCCGCGCTCGGACGCGAGCTGCAGGGCCTCGCGGACCCGCTCGTCGCTGTCGATGAACTGCTGGACGTACAGCGTGGAGGCCGGTACGCCCTCGCGCAGCGCCTCGACGACGGGGTTGCGCCCGACGACGAGCTCGGAGGTGCTCCGGCCGCGCGGGCCCTTGGTGCGGCTCTGCGCGCGGCGCGCCTTCGCCTGGACGGCACGCTGCTTGACGTGGCCCTTGCGCATTTCGGCGGGCGGGGTGGGGCCCTTGCCTTCGAGCCCGCGGCGCCGCTTGCCGCCACTGCCGACCTGCGCGCCCTTCTTGCCGGACATGCGACGGTTGTTCGCGGCCATGACCTACCTGTCTGTGTGAGCGTTCGTACGTACGTCTATGCAGTGTGCCGCCCGGGGGCCCGGGCGGCACAATCGATCACCGGCCGGCGACGGCTCAGCGGGGGCCGAGACTCCAGCGCGGACCCTGCGGGCTGTCCTCGATGACCAGGCCGGACTGGCTCAGCTGGTCGCGGATGGCGTCCGCGGTCGGCCAGTCCTTGCGGGCCCGGGCGGCCTCGCGCTGGTCGAGGACCATCCGCACCAGCGAGTCGACCACGCCGTGCAGGTCCTGCCCGCGGTCGCCCTCCCCGGCCCACTGCGCGTCGAGCGGGTCGAGTCCGAGGACGCCGAGCATCGCGCGGATCTCGGCGAGCCGGACCACGGCGGCTTCCTTGTCGGCGGCGGCGAGCGCGCTGTTGCCCTGCCGGACGGTGGTGTGCACCACGGCCAGCGCCTGCGGCACGCCCAGGTCGTCGTCCATGGCCTCGGCGAAGGCGAGCGGCACCTCGGGCGCCGGCTCGACCGGGCCCCCGGCCAGCTCGACCACGCGCTGCACGAAGCCCTCGATCCGCGCGAACGCCGACTCGGCCTCGCGCAGCGCCTCCTCGCTGTACTCGATCATCGAGCGGTAGTGCGGGGTGCCCAGGTAGTAGCGCAGCACGAGGGGCCGCCAGCGCTTGACCATCTCGGCGACCAGCACCGAGTTGCCCAGCGACTTGGACATCTTCTCGCCGCTCATGGTGACCCAGGCGTTGTGCACCCAGTACCGCGCGAACTCGTCGCCGTAGGCCTTGGCCTGGGCGATCTCGTTCTCGTGGTGCGGGAAGACCAGGTCGAGGCCGCCGCCGTGGATGTCGAAGGCGGGGCCCAGGTACTTGTGCGCCATCGCCGAGCACTCCAGGTGCCAGCCCGGGCGGCCGCGGCCCCAGGGCGTCTCCCAGCTGGGCTCGCCCGGCTTCGCCGCCTTCCACAGGGCGAAGTCCCGCGGGTCGCGCTTGCCGGTCTCGCCGGCGCCGGAGGGCTGCTGGAGGTTGTCCAGCTCCTGGTTGGACAGCTGCAGGTAGTCCGGGAAGGAGCGCACGTCGAAGTAGACGTTGCCGTCGGCCTCGTAGGCGTGGCCGCGCTCGATGAGGCCGCGCATCATCTCGACCATCTCGGTGATGTGGCCGGTGGCGCGCGGCTCGTAGGTGGGCGGCAGGCAGCCGAGGGCGCGGTAGCCGTCGTTGAAGGCGCGCTCGTTCTCGTAGCCGATGGCCCACCAGGGGCGGTTCTGGTCCGCCGACTTGGCGATGATCTTGTCGTCGATGTCCGTGACGTTCCGGACGAACGTGACGTCGTAGCCGCGGTACTCGAACCAGCGGCGCATGATGTCGAAGTTCAGCCCGGACCGGATGTGCCCGATGTGCGGTGCGGCCTGCACGGTGGCGCCGCACAGGTAGATCGAGACGCAACCCGGGACGAGCGGGGAGAAGTCACGGATCTGCCGGGCGCTGGTGTCGTACAGGCGAATAGTCACGACACCAGGGTAGTAGGCCCGCGGGTGTGCCTCAGGACCTTCCGTACCCGGGGCGCGCATTCGTGACCTTCACCGCGAGCGCGCGCTCAGCCGGCCCGGACCACCAGCGCCGTCGCCACCGCCATCAGGCCCTCGTCCCGCCCGGGGAACCCCAGGCCGTCCGTCGTCGCCCCCGACACGGAGACCGGCGCTCCGGCCGCCTCCGACAGCAGCTTCTGCGCCTCGTCCCTGCGCTTGCCGATCTTCGGCCGCGGGCCCACCACCTGGACGGCGATGTTGCCGATGCGGAAGCCCGCCTCGCGCACGATGCGGGCCGCCTCGGTCAGCAGGGTCACGCCCGACGCGCCCGACCACTCGGGGCGGCCGGTGCCGAAGTGCATGCCGAGGTCGCCCAGGCCCGCGGCGGAGAACAGCGCGTTGCACGCCGCGTGCGCGACGACGTCCGCGTCGGAGTGGCCCGCGAGCCCGGGTCCCTCGCCCTCCCACTTGAGGCCGGCGCACCACAGTTCGCGGCCCTCCTCGAAGGCGTGGATGTCGGTGCCGATGCCGACCTGGGGCAGCGGCACGTCCTGCGGGGTCCCCTCAGAAGCCATCGTTGAGCCTCCTGCGGGCCAGGACCGCCTCGGCGAGGACCAGGTCGAGGGGGCGGGTGACCTTGAACGCCTCCTCGTGGCCGGGAACGGCCACGACCGTGAGGCCGAGCCGCTCGACCATGCCGGCGTCGTCGGTGACCTCGCCGGTCACCGTCTCGTGGGCCCGCTCCAGCGTCGCCCGGTCGAAGCCCTGCGGCGTCTGCACCGCCCGCAGCAGCGCCCGCTCCGGCGTGGCGACGACGGGCTCGGGCTCACCGGGCACCTCGGCGGGCTCGACCTGCTTGACGGTGTCGGCGAGCGGCAGCGCCGGGACCACGGCCGGGGCGCCGTCGCGCACGGCCTCGATCACGGCGTCGACCGTGTCGACCGGCACCAGCGGCCGGGCCGCGTCGTGGACCAGCACGATGTCGTAGCCGGCGGGCAGCGCGTCCAGCCCGAGCCTGACGGACTGGCGGCGGGTCTCGCCGCCCGGCACGACGAGGAAGTCCGTCCGCTCGGGCAGCACGTGCGCGTCGAGGAGCGACCTGACCTCGGCGGCGCCGTCGGGCGGGGCCACCACGACGACCAGGGAGACGGCGCGGGAGGCGGCCATCGCGTGGACCGCGTGGATCAGCATGGGGGTGCCGCCCAGCGCGCGGAGCGCCTTGGGGGCGCCCGGGCCGAGCCGTACACCGCGGCCGGCGGCCGGGATCACGGCCGCCGTACGGGTGGCGGGGGGGGTGGCCGTCGGCGAGGGACGCGAATCGTCAGACATCGGTTCCTGTCAGGTTTGTGTGCTGGCCTGGCGTGGGTATGGCCTGGAGGAGTGCCGGGCGCGACGCGCTCGACCGGACCCTTCCGTGACGCTGGTCGAGCCGGCTGCCCGGGCCCGGCACACCACACACCGGGGCGTGAGTGATAACACATTCCGGGGCAGCGGCGCATCAGCGACCGGGTGCGGACATGCCGCAGCGCCCGGCGACAGAAAATACGTCATCGGGCACCGCGGCATTTCGTTGTGCAGGCGCTGGGAAAGCAAGCGCTGAGCGACGCGCTCCGCCTCAGGAGGCGAGAACCTCGTCGAGCAGGGCCTCGGCCTTGTCCTCGTTGGTGTTCTCCGCGAGGGCGAGTTCGCTCACCAGAATCTGGCGGGCCTTGGCGAGCATGCGCTTCTCGCCGGCGGAGAGTCCACGCTCGCGCTCACGACGCCACAGGTCACGCACGACTTCCGCGACCTTGATGACATCGCCCGAGGCGAGCTTCTCCAGGTTTGCCTTGTAACGACGGGACCAGTTCGTGGGCTCCTCGGCGTACGGTGCGCGCAGCACCTCGAAGACCCGGTCCAGCCCGTCCTGACCGACCACATCACGCACGCCGACGAACTCCGCATTGTCCGCTGGCACACGCACCGTCAGGTCACCCTGGGCGACCTTCAGCACCAAGTAGGTCTTGTCCACGCCTTTGATCTGGCGAGTTTCGATGGCCTCGATCAGCGCGGCCCCGTGATGGGGATAGACCACGGTGTCGCCAACCTTGAACGTCATGTGACAGGTACCCCTTCCGTGGCTATCCAGAGTAACACGGAAACTGGCGGTTCTGAATGGCGTTTTCGCAGGTCAGGGCATATCTCGGGGCTTGACAACTCCGACACGGACGTGCTTCGGACAGGGAGTGGAAGAAGGTATTCGCAGGTGGGAGCGGCTGTCCGGGCCGAGTGAAACGCGTACGCTACACGCATCCGGAGCCTCCCCCGGACGACCGAACGTCCCCATATGTCCGCTTCCATGTGATCGACTCCCGCTACTCCGTTCGACGGCCCGGGCGGGGTTCCGGTCGAATCCGGAATTGATCACCGGGTGCCCGGGGCGGCCGCCGGTGATCAATTCCGGGCCGACGCGCGCATTCCCTCGGGGAAAATCCGTCCCGGCCGTCGGGCGCTCTTATGTGAATGCCGGACCGGCCCTCCGCAATGTGACGCCCGAGTCATCCGTGACCCGTGAGCCGGCTGTGACACATGTGGGATCGGAGGTGCCGGGGGGTCGGGTGCGGCAGCGCGGGAACGGCTCGGTAACCTAAGGCCCGCTGACAGACACTTAGGGCGGCTTTATCGGCCGCTCCGCTCAAGTCAAGGAGTTGCCGCCGCCGTGAGCAGCAGCCTTCGACGCGGCGCCCTCGCCGCCGCCGCCATCGCGTTCTCGATCGCCTCGCTCGCCGCCTGTGGAGCCGGCAACAACGCCCAGAGCCTGCAGATCCAGCCCGACCACGCCGCGACGAGCGTCGGCGACATCATGATCCAGAACGCGATCGTGATCACGCAGCCCGACCTCGAGTCGACCGGTCCGGCCGCGATCTCCGCCACCTTGTTCAACTCCGGCGACACCGCGCAGACGCTGGAGTCCGTCACCCTGCCCGGCACCGGCAAGGAGGCCGAGCTCAAGCCCGCCAAGGGCGGCAGCCTGAGCATCCCGGCCGGCGGCTCGCTGATCCTGGGCGGCAAGGACAACGCCGCGGCCGTGCTGCCCAGCAGCCGCGAGTCCGTGCAGGACGGCAACGCCCAGAAGGTCACCTTCACCTTCAGCAAGACGGGTGACGTGAGCCTGCGTGCCCTGGTCGTGCCCGCCGAGAGCTACTTCAGCGAGTGGGGCCCGAGCGAGGTCCCGGCCGGCCCCGCCGGCTCGGCCTCCCCGTCCGGTTCCCCCGCCGAGGGCGCCTCGGGCTCGCCGGCCGGTACGGAGAGCCCCGCCGCGAGCGGGACGCCGGGCGGCTCCGAGTCGCCGGCCACGCCGACCGACGCGGCCTCCGCGAGCGCCTCGGCCTCGTAGGCCACGCGGACCACAGGACGTCACGAAAGGGGCGGGCCCTCTCTCCGGAGAGAGGGCCCGCCCCTTTCGTCGTCTCGTGCGGTGCCGGTCTACGGCTCGAACTTGTAGCCCAGGCCGCGGACCGTCACCAGGTAGCGCGGGGCGCCCGGGTCCGGCTCGATCTTGGCGCGCAGGCGCTTGACGTGGACGTCGAGGGTCTTGGTGTCACCGACGTAGTCGGCGCCCCAGACGCGGTCGATGAGCTGCATGCGCGTGAGCACGCGGCCGGCGTTGCGCAGCAGCATCTCCAGCAGGTCGAACTCCTTCAGCGGCAGGTCGATCTTGGTGCCGCCGACGGTGACCACGTGCCGGTCGACGTCCATGCGGACCGGACCGGCTTCCAGGGCGGCCGGGGTCACCTCCTCCGGCTCGCCCCGGCGGCGCAGCACGGCCCGGATCCGGGCGACCAGCTCGCGCGAGGAGAACGGCTTGGTGACGTAGTCGTCGGCTCCTATCTCCAGCCCGACGACCTTGTCGATCTCGCTGTCCTTGGCGGTCACCATGATGACCGGGACGTTGGAGCGGCCGCGCAGCTGGCGGCAGACCTCCGTGCCCGGCAGGCCGGGCAGCATCAGGTCGAGGAGGACGAGGTCGGCGCCGTTGCGCTCGAACTCGTCGAGTCCGTCGGGCCCGGTGGTCGCGACGGCGACCTCGAAGCCCTCCTTGCGGAGCATGTACGACAGGGCGTCGGAGAAGGACTCCTCGTCCTCGACGACGAGCACACGGGTCACGGAAGGACCTCCGGGGCGGGAAGCGTTTCGTACGCGGTTGATTCGGGGGATTGGGGGGTGGACCGCCCGGCCTCCACGTCGAGGCCCGCGCCTGCGGCGCGTTCCACTCGGGCGGACTGCTGAGGTGCGCGGTCGCGGGCCGCTCCGGCCTCCGGGAGCCGCAGGGTGAAGGTGGAGCCCTGGCCTTCGGCGCTCCACACCGTGACCTCACCGCCGTGCGAGGCGGCCACGTGCTTCACGATCGCCAGGCCGAGGCCCGTGCCGCCCGTGGCACGGGAGCGGGCGGGGTCGACGCGGTAGAAGCGCTCGAAGATGCGCTCCTTGTCCTTGTCGGAGATGCCGATGCCCTGGTCGGTGACGGCGATCTCGATGTGTTCGCCGCCGGGGGCGTTCACCCTGCGGGCCGCTATGCCGACGCGGGTGCGGGCGGGCGAGTAGTTGACCGCGTTCTCGACGAGGTTGCCGAGCGCGGCGGCGAGCTGGCCGCGGTGCCCCCACACGCGCAGATCTGCGGTGCCCCCGGCGGCGATGGTGATCTGCTTGGTGCCGGCCTGGTGGCGGCAGCGGTCCATGGCCTCGGCGACCAGCTCGTCGACCCGGACCGGCTCCGCGTCCTCCAGCGGGTCGTCGTTCTGCACCCGCGACAGGTCGATGAGCTCCTGGACCAGGCTGGTCAGGCGGGTGGCCTCGATCTGCATGCGCCCGGCGAACCGCTGCACGGCCTCGGGGTCGTCGGAGGCGTCCATGACGGCCTCGGACAGCAGCGAGAGGGCACCGACCGGCGTCTTCAGCTCGTGGCTCACGTTGGCCACGAAGTCGCGCCGGACCGCCTCGATGCGGCGGGCCTCGGTCAGGTCCTCCACGAGCAGCAGCACCAGCCGGGAGCCGAGCGGCGCGACCCGCGCGGAGACGGCCAGGGCCTCTCCGCGTCCGGTGCCGCGCCGGGGCAGGTCCAGCTCCACCTGCCGTATCTCCCCGTCGCGGCGGGTGTCCCGGGCCATCTGCAGCATCGGCTCCACGGCGAGCTTGCCGCCGCGGACCAGGCCGAGGGCGTACGCCGCGGAGCTGGCCTTGACCACGCCGTCCGCCTCGTCCAGGACGACGGCGGAGGACCTGAGGACCGACAGGACGGTGTCCACGCCCGGCGGGAGCACCGGGTCCGTGTGCAGGGAGGTACGTGTGGGGCGCTTCTGCTCGCGCTCACTCCAGCGGAACGCCAGCATCGCGATGACGCCGGTGAGCACCCCGGCGATCGCTGCCGCTGCGGCGACCGCCGCGTTCACGTCCATGCACCCAGGTTAGGCATGGCTCGGGCACCCTCCACAGCCGTCGGGGTGCGAGCTCGAACACTCGTCGCCCAGAGTTCACCTTGGAGCCAGTATTGGTTCATTTGGGATGCCGGAAACGGACGCGTAGGAGCCGGAACGTGGGAGCGTGGGGTTCGGATCGTCGGTCGTACGACGGTCGTACCGCCGGTCGTACGGTGGGCCCCGGCCCTTGAACCCCGACACGACGCACGAGAGGGAACGTTGATGCGCGACGCGTACCACGAGGAACTGGACTCGATAAGCGACAGTCTGGTGGAGATGGCCCGGCTGGTCGGGTCGGCGATCGGGCGCGCCACGACGGCCATGCTCGACTCGGACCTGAAGCTGGCCGAGAACGTCATCGAGGCCGACAAGAAGGTCGACGAGCTCCAGCACGAGCTGGAGGCCCGGGCCATCGCGCTGCTGGCGCGGCAGCAGCCGGTGGCGACGGACCTGCGCATCGTCGTCACGTCGCTGCGGATGTCGGCCGACCTGGAGCGCTCGGGCGACCTGGCCCAGCACGTGGCGAAGCTCGCGCGGCTGCGCTACCCGGACCGGGCGGTCCCGAGCGACCTGCACGCGACGATCCTGGAAATGGGCCAGCTCGCGCAGCGGCTGATGGCCAAGGCCGCCGAGGTGATCATCACCAAGGACGTCGACCTGGCGCTGCAGCTGGAGCAGGACGACGACGCGATGGACCTGCTGCACCGCACGCTGTTCCAGCACCTGATGGACGACCGCTGGAAGCACGGCATCGAGACCGCGGTGGACGTCACGCTGCTCGGCCGCTACTACGAGCGGTTCGCCGACCACGCGGTGTCGGTCGCCAAGCGTGTGGTCTACCTGGTGACCGGTGAGCACGCGGACGAGATCCAGACCGACGTGCAGCCGGAGATCCAGGCGGTGCCGGGGGCGGAGAGCGCCTGACGGCCGTGGGGCTCGGGCGCCTCCGTGCGCCGTTGATGCGCCCGGCACCCCGGGCGTCCAATGGGCACAGGCACCAGCCTCGAGGAGGGACCCATGGCCGAATCCCCCAGCACCATGCCCGACCCCACGCAGCACAGCGAGACCGAGCAGCCCGCCGAGATCAGGAGCCTGCCCCTGATCGCCGCCTGCGGCTGCGGCTCGGGCTGCGGCTGCGGGTGCCAGTCGGGCAGCCCCTGCCAGTGCGGCTGACGCCGGCACCCGTCACGGCATGCCGCAGGGCTCCGGTGGTTCGCCGCCGGAGCCCTGCGGCGTCCGGGCCACGCGGTCGCCGGTCCGGCCGTACGGGCGGACCATGGGAGGTGGACCGTACAAGGCACGGCAGGGGAAGAAGGCGCGGGGTCATGGCCAAGTTCATGGACGTCCACCACAGCATGAAGGGCATCACGGAGGAGCAGCTGCGCGAGGCCCACGACGCGGACCTCGCCATCGAGGGCGACGAGCAGGTCCACTTCGAGAAGGCCTGGGCGGATCCGGAGTCCGGTCTCGTCTACTGCCTGTCGGAGGCTCCCTCGGCGGAGGCGGTGCAGCGCATCCACGAGCGGGCCGGGCACAAGGCGGACGAGATCCATCCGGTGCCGTTGGTCGTGCAGTGACACCGGGCGCCGGTCAGGTGCCGGTCCTGGCCGCCTCGACCGCCGCCCGCACCGTCGGGTAGACGCGTCTGAGCTGGTCCTCGGCGTCGGCGGCACCGAGCACGTCGCGCACCTGTCCCACGTCACGGGCGAGCAGGAGGCGGACGCCCCGGGAGCCGAGGTCGCGGGCCAGCGCGTCGAGCATGCGCACGGCGCCGACGTCGACGAAGGAGACCGTCTCGGCGTCGAGCACGACCGCCGTCGTGCCCTCGCGGACGGCGGCCTCGCGGAACAGGGAGCGGATCCGTTCGGCGTTGGCGAAGTAGATGCCGCCCTCGACGCGCAGCACCACCACGCCCGGGATCCTGCGGCCCTCCGGGTGCCGCTCCAGTGAGGCGAAGTGCCCGTCGCCGGGCAGCTGCCCCAGTTCGCTGACGACCGGGCGCGAGGAGCGGTAGAGCAGCAGGAGCAGTGAGGCGCCGATGCCGATGAACAGCCCCGGCAGCGTGCCGAAGGCCAGCACCCCGAGCAGCGCGGCGACCGCGGCGAGGAAGTCGGGCCGCGCGGCGACGCCGTAGGCCCGGCCGAGCCTGCGGGTGAAGACGCGGTGCAGGGCGACCAGCGCCGGGACGTCGACCAGCTCGACGATCGCCGCGATCACCACCGCCGCGAGCACCGCCTCGGGCAGCTTCTCGAACAGGCCGGTGAGGAAGAGGAGCGTGACCAGGGTCAGGACGGCGACGAAGATCCCGGAGAGCTGGGTGCGCGCCCCCGCGGACCGGTTGACGGCGGTCTTGGAGAGGCTGCCGTTGACGACCATGCCGCTGGACAGGCCGGCGCCCAGCCCGGCGGCCCCGAGCCCGATCAGCTCGCGGTCGGCGTCGATCTCGTAGTGGTCGCGGGCGGCGTAGGTCTTGGCCGCCCCGAGTCCCTCGGCGAAGGCGACGAGCAGCACGCCGACGCTCCCGGCGGCGAGCGCGCCGAGGTCGTCGAGCGAGACGTCGGGGAAGCCGTACGGGGGCAGGCCGGTGTCGATGCGGCCGACGACCGCGACACCGTGGTCCTCCAGGTCGAACGCCGCTGCCGCCGCGATCCCCAGCGCCACCGCGATCAGCGAGCCGGGCAGCGCGGGGGCGAGCCGCTTGAGGCCGAGGATCAGCACCAGGCTGCCGGCGCCGACCAGGACGGTCGTGCCGCTGGTGCCGCCCAGGTCGGCGACCAGGTGCCAGATCTTCTCGAAGAAGTCCCCCGACCCGCCCTCCACCCCGAACAGCTTCGGCAGCTGCCCCGCGATGATCGTCAGGGCCAGGCCGACGATGAAGCCCTTCAGGACGGGCTCCGAAATGAAATCGGCGAGGAACCCGAGGCGCAGCAGCCCGGCGAGCAGCGCCCCGGCTCCCACCATGAGGGCCAGGGCCGCGGTCAGCGCGCCGAAGCGCGCGTCCGAACCGCCCGCGACGTCCCCGACCGTCGCCGCCGACAGGGCCGCCGTCGCCGCCATGGGTCCGACGACCAGGTGCCGGGAACTGCCGAAGACGGCGTAGAGGACGAGGGCCGCGGGGGCCGCGTAGAGGCCGACGACGGGCGAGACACCGGCGATGGTCGCGTAGGCGAGCGCCTCGGGCACGAGGATCGCCCACACGGTCGCCCCCGCCAGCGCGTCGCGCCCCAGCCACTGCCGCCGGTACCCCCGCAGCGAGGGGAACAGCCGGCCCATGTCCGCCCGTCCGCCCTCAGGAGGAGAGGTCGCTGACGGCGTCGCCGATCAGCTTCGCGGCGAGGATCAGGCAGAGCACGGCCATGATCGCCGAGTTGTTCTTCTCCATCCAGGACTTGAGGCCGTCGAGGATGTGCTTCGAGCGCTCCTTGAGGGCGAAGTAGAGCACGAGCGGTGTGCCGGGCCCGAGCGCCCCGATGGCCACGAACACCGCGAGCGCCACGGCCTGATCGCCGCCGGAGGTGCCGGTGCGGGCGATCGTCTCCGCCGCGGCGATCACGAGCAGCAGGTTCTTCGGGTTGACGGCCGACAGCGCCATGCCGAGCGCGCCCGCCTTGACCGGGGTGAACGAGTCGACCGTCCGCATCCACTTCGGCAGCTTCACCTCCTCGTCGCCGCGCGGCCGGTGGCGCCACTCCGAGACCGCCACCCACAGCAGCAGCACGCCCAGCGCCAGGTCGAGCGCGCTGACCCAGACGGCCGGCTGCCCCTGGTCGTCCGGGTCCGCGCCGCCGGAGACCAGCAGCACGATCGTGCCGACCAGGGACAGGCCCAGCACCCAGCCCAGCAGCAGCGCGGGCCCGTTGGTGCGCGCCCGGGGGGTGGCGAGCATCAGCACCACGCCGATGATCGGGAACGGGCTCAGCGCCACACCGACCCCGTAGGACAGAATCTGACCGATCGCCTCGCCCACGGCCCCCGCCTCACACCGGTTCGATCTCGCCCGGCCGCCAGCTCTGGTCGAACCAGCCCTCGAGCGGACCGTAGAGCCGCAGGACGGTGAACCATCCCTTGCCGGGGACCGTCCGGACCCAGTTGCCCTCCCTGCCCTGCGGCGCGGTCGGGCCGAAGTGGATGACCGTGTCGCCGCTGTCCTCCGTCCGCACGGCGTCGGAGAGGCTGTTCACGCTCGGGTAGGGGTCGTCGGTCCGCAGCAGCGACCGGGTCTGGGGGTCGTAGGCGGTGACGGACCAGAAGTTCTTCGCCGGGATGTCGCTCGGCAGGGTGAGCGTGTAGGCGCGGCCGCCGTCGAGCAGGGCGCCGGTGGAGTCCTCCGCCGTGTACGCGTACTGCGATCCCGCCCCCACGGCCGCCGCCGCCATCGCCGGTGAGGTGCCCGCCGCGAAGTAGTGGTAGATCGCCCGGGCGTCCAGCAGCCGGGCCCCGTCCGGGGAGAGGAACTCGTGGTTGTGCGACGGCCAGGGGTTCTTCCAGGAGCCGCCGGGATAGACGTAGAAGGCCGGGTCGCGCGGCTTGAAGCACAGCGTCCGGACGAGGCCCGAGGCGATCCTGGCGGCGGTGTCGAGGATCGAGCGCATGCGGTCGTCCGGCCGGAACGGCCTGCCGGGCACGATGCCGATCGCGGCGAGCTGGCCGGCCCGTTCCGGGTCGAGCGCCTCGGGCGGCTCCTCCTGGACGATGGTGTCGATCTCCTCGAAGAACGAGAAGTCGTTCGCGTGGATGGTGTTGAAGTCCGACTCGGCGAAGTTGACGAAGCGCTGCTCGGGCGGGTCCGCGGCGGCCGTGAGGGGATAGATCCTCGACTGGAGCAGCCCCTCCATGCCGTTCAGCGCCCGCAGCAGCACCCAGGAGGAGAAGGTCGGCGGCCGCACCACGAAGTAGCCGTCGGGGACGTCGCCGTCGTGGCCGGGGGGCAGGAAGAGGTACTTGCCGCCCCGGCCCTTGTCGGGTCCGGCGATGCCCATGTCGGCCACATGGCGCTGCCACAGGTCGTTGACGAAGCACAGCGAGTTCCCCGGCGCCTCGATCACGGTGGGCCCGTCCTGGGCGAGGGCCAGGCAGGTCATCCCGTACGTGGTCTCGGTGTTGGCCGTGAGCACCAGCGGCGCCGAGGTGCACCGCGGGGACAGGCAGCCGATCGTGCGGGAGTCGACGCCGATGGAGCGCAGACCGCGCCGCATCGCCACCATCGCGGCGCCGGGCACGCAGTTCAGGAACACCTCGATCCCGCGCAGCAGATCGAGCGCGTCGTAGCTGCGGGTGATCGTCTCGGGCAGGGGCATGCCGTCGAAGAAGTCCAGCGTGCCGAAGAGCGTCTCCAGCCGGTCCGGGCTGCAGATGGACGTGAAGGTGTCGGCCGATGTGCCCGGGCTGGGGGCGCTGCTGACCTGTGCCACCGTGTCTCCTCCTTGAACGGGCTTATGCGGGATGTCCTGTGAGGACGGTCTTCCAGTCGTCGCGCACGCTGACCGTGGTCCAGCCGGACCGCTCGGCCGCCGCGCGTGCCCGCCCGGCGCAGTCGGCGTAGGCGTACTCCCGGACGTCGTCGTCGTGCACGACGAGCAGGGCGAAGCGCGCGGATTCGAGCAGCTCGACGTCCACGTCGTCGTTGCCGGCCGCGAAGCCCGGCAGCCGGCCGGTGCGGGCGAGGACGTACTCCGGTTTGCCGGGCCCGAGCGCCAGGGGCCCGTGCAGGGTCGCCCGGCGGACCAGCTCGCCGTTCCGGTAGGCGAACTCCGGGGCCGAGCCGATCACGTTCTCCCGCGGCAGGCCCCAGACGTCCTCGCAGATCACGCGCATGAAGTCGCGCCCGCCGCCGGAGCAGACGAACAGCCGCCAGCCGTGCGCCCGGAGGTAGTCGAACAGCTCCAGCATCGGCTGGTAGACGAGACCGGAGTACGGCACGCCGAAGCGCTCGTGCCGCCAGGACGCCAGGTACCGGGCGGCCTCGGCCTCGAACTGAGCGAGGGTGGTGCCCTCCCAGGCCGCGCCGATGGCCTCCACCATCGACGCGACGGCGTCGGCGTCCTGTTCGTTCAGCGCGCGGAAGTACGACGCGTCCCGGTCGGCGATCGCCCGGTAGGCCCGCTCGCGGGACAGCGACGGGTCCGCCGCCAGCCGCTCGGCGAGTTTCCCGAGGACGAACGGCATCTGCACCGGCTGGGGCTTCTCGACCCACAGGGTGCCGTCGTTGTCGAACACGGCGATCCGGTCCGCCGGCGCGACGAAGCCGGGCGAGCCCTCCGCCGCCGCGGACGTCACGAACTCGACGATCGCCCGTTTCGCGGCGCCGTCCCTCCAGCTCCCCAGCGGGGTCGTGCCCATGGCCACCTCACCGTCCGGACCGTCGTGCCGTCGCCGTGCCGTCGCCGTGCCGTGGGGCCGGGTCAGTCCACCGACTCGATCTCGCCCGGCCGCCAGGTCTTGTCGAAGAACGGCTGCAGCGGGCTGTAGAACCGCAGCACCACGAACCATCCGCGGTCCGGCAGGGTCTGGATCCAGTTGCCCTCCGGTACGCCGTCGGGCCGGTCGGGACCGAAGTGCACCGTGGTCGTGCCGTCCGCGTCGGCGGCCGCGGCCGGGGTGGGGTAGCTCTGGCTGCCGGCCCGCGGGAACCGCTGGGGGGTGTCGATCATCGACCGGGTCTGGTTGTCGTAGACGGTGACCGACCAGAACCGGGCGGCGGGGATGTCCGGCGGGAGCACCAGGCGGTAGCGCCTGCCGCCGTCGAGGGGCCGGCCCTCCTGGTCCCCGAACGAGAAGAGGTACTGCGAGCCCACCCCGGTCAGGCGCGTGGTGAACGTCGGGCTGATGCCCACGCCCACGTACCACCACCAGGACCGCAGGTTGAGCTTGCGGGCACCGCTGCTGGGCCGGGGCTCCACGCCGCTGTCGGTGATGTCGGCGGGCGGGGTCATGAAGTCGTAGCCTGCCGCGAGGAGGCCGTTGACCCACTGGGAGGACGGGCCGTAGTAGTGCGCCCCCTCCTTGAGTCGTGGACGGCAGGCGAGGGTACGGGCCGTGGCGTTCCCGACCGCGGCCGCCTCGGCGAGGATCTTCCGCATCCGGGCGTCCGGCTCGAAGGGCTGCCCCTTGACGATCCCGACCGCGGCCAGCGGCCCGGCGATCTCGGGGTCGAGCGCGTCGGCCGACTGGTCCTGCACCAGTTCGTTCGCGAAGTCGAAGTACGTCTCGTCCGCCGGAGGGACCGTGTTCACGGGGAGCCCGGAGCCTTCGACGAAGCGCGGCGGGTCGGCCCTGCGGAGCGCGGCGGTCCAGGTCTCCGCGGTCCACGGCAGCGGCGGGGCCGTGCCGCCGGTGACGATCTCCGCGACACTCGTCCCGTACAGGCCCGGGACGTAGCGGTGGATGCGCAGCCGCTCCTTGACGCGCTCGACCGCGGGCGTCGGGTCGCCGTCCTCCAGGAACGCCCGCCCGCCCAGGATGAGCCGCGTGGTGCGGACCCGGTATGTGAAGTACCCGCCCTCGGGCAGCGGGCCGTCGTACCCGGGCGGTACGAAGAGGTAGGAGCCGCCGGTCCCGCGGTCGGGTCCGGGCATGCCGGGGTCGGTGACATAGCGGAACCAGATGTCGTTGACGAAGCTGAGGGCAAGGGGCGGCATCTCCACCACCAGGGGTCCCTCGGTCAGGTCGAGGAACGTCACGAAGTAGACGGTGTCCGCGTTCCCGGTCAGCAGCACCGTCTTGGGGTCCATGAACTCGGAGAAGAGCAGGACGTCGTGGTCGTTGATCCCCGCCTCCAGGAAGCCCTTGCGGGCGGCCCACGCGTTGACCCCGGAGTACGCGTCGAGGAACCCGCGGACGGCGTGCAGGTGGTCCAGGTGGTCGTAGAGGCGGTCGGCGGTCTCGTCGGTGGGGACGCCCAGCGGGAATTCGAGGGTGCCCAGGTGCGTCTCGATCCGCTCGGGCGTCGAGAGCGACTCCAGGACCTGAGGTGAGATCCGCGCGGCTTGCTGCAAGGAATCGCTCCGTTTCGTGCGGAAAAGATCGTTTTACCGACCATGCTCCCGGCCTGATCCGTCACCGCAACCGAAGCTGCGCCGACCGGACTCCGCACTCGCCCGAAGGGGCTCATCGGGGGGTGCGCGTCACCCCGCCCCGACCTCGGGCTGCGGCCGCACCCCCACGTCGGGCCCGGCCGGTGCCGGCTTCTCCTGCGGCAGCCGCCGCATCAGCACCCCGTACCCCACCCCGGCGACCGTCCCGAGGACCGCGCAGGCGCCCCACAGCCACTCCGCCCCGAACCGGTCGATGACGAACCCGGACAGCAGCGGGGCGACGAGCGCGGCGACGGACCAGGACATCGTGTACATGCCCTGGTAGCGGCCGCGCCCGTGCGCCGGGGACAGCCGTACGACGAGACTCGTCTGCGTCGGCGCGTTGACGATCTCGGCGAGCGTCCACACGCACACCGTCAGGGCGATGACCCAGACGGAGCCGGCGAAGGCGGTCAGCCCGAAGCCGTACCCCGCGAGGACGGACGACAGGACGAGCAGCCGGCGCGGATCCCGGTGCTCGATGAAACGGGTGACCGGGATCTGCAGGACGACGATCAGGACGCCGTTCACCGCGATCGCGAGGCCGTACTCGGCCGGGCTGAACCCGGCAGCGCCCATCGCCACCGGCAGCCCCACCGACCCCTGCTGGAAGATCAGCGCGACGAGGAAGGACAGCCCGACGACGCCCATGAAGCGCCCGTCGCGCAGCACGGTGCCGAGGCTGACCGGGCCGCCGGGCGAGGAGCCCGCCGTGCCCCCTCCCTCCCCTGTCCCCGCCGTCTGCTCCGGCCGGGACTCCGGCAGCCGCAGGAAGACCAGGACCGCGCAGACCATCGTCATGCCCGCCTCGATCAGGAACCCGGCGCGGTAGCTCACCTCCGCGATGAACCCGGCGGCCATGGAGGAGACGGCGAAGCCGAGGTTGATCGCCCAGTAGTTGAGGGAGAAGGCGCGCACGCGGTCCTCGGGCCGGACGATGTCGGCCATCATCGCCTGCACGGCGGGCCGCGAGGCGTTGCTCGCCATGCCGACGAGGAAGGCCACCCCGGCGATCGCGACCGGGTCGCGCACGAAGGCCAGCAGCGCGACGGACACGGCGGTCGAGGCCTGCGCGATCAGCAGCGTCGGCCGCCGGCCGAGCCGGTCGGTCAGCACGCCGCCGCCGATCGAGGAGATCACCCCGCCGAGCCCGTGCAGGGCGGCGACGACACCGGCGTACGTCGCGGAGTAGCCGCGGTCCAGGGTCAGGTACAGCGCCATGAAGGTCGCGACGAAGGCGCCGAGCCGGTTGACGAGCGTGCTCGTCCACAGCCACCAGAACTCCCGGGGAAGCCCCGAGACCGTCTCCCGCACGGCTCGTCGGGCACGTATGGCGTAGGGCATGGACTCCCCCGTGTAAGTGGCGCTTGAGGTAGCCGCAAGTTACCGACGCGGGGCTGTCAGGGACCACTCAATTAACAGATCCAGTCAAACGTCCGCCTGTCGGGCAGCCACGCGAACGGGCGAAAGCGTGGATTACGCTCTGAGGCATGGCCGACGCACCGTACAAGCTGATCCTCCTCCGCCACGGCGAGAGCGAGTGGAACGCGAAGAACCTGTTCACCGGCTGGGTGGACGTCAACCTCAACGAGAAGGGCGAGAAGGAGGCGGTCCGCGGCGGTGAGCTGCTCAAGGACGCCGGCCTGCTGCCCGACGTGGTCCACACGTCCCTCCAGAAGCGCGCGATCCGCACGGCCCAGCTGGCCCTGGAGGCCGCGGACCGCCACTGGATCCCTGTCCACCGCTCGTGGCGCCTGAACGAGCGCCACTACGGCGCGCTGCAGGGCAAGGACAAGGCGCAGACGCTCGCCGAGTTCGGCGAGGAGCAGTTCATGCTGTGGCGCCGCTCCTACGACACCCCGCCGCCCCCGCTGGACATCGACGCCGAGTACTCCCAGTTCTCCGACCCGCGCTACGCGACCCTCCCGCCGGAGCTGCGCCCCCGCACGGAGTGCCTGAAGGACGTCGTCGTCCGCATGCTCCCGTACTGGTTCGACGGCATCGTCCCCGACCTCCTGACGGGCCGCACGGTCCTGGTCGCCGCCCACGGCAACAGCCTGCGCGCCCTGGTCAAGCACCTGGACGGCATCTCGGACGAGGCCATCGCGGGCCTCAACATCCCGACGGGCATCCCGCTGTCGTACGAACTGGACGCCGAGTTCAAGCCGTTGAATCCCGGGGGGACGTATCTGGACCCCGAGGCGGCTGCGGCTGCGATTGAGGCGGTCAAGAACCAGGGGAAGAAGAAGTAAGCAGCGCTGAAGAAGCCCCCTGCCTGCGGCTCGCCGTCGGCAGGGGGCTTTTCGGTGTGCCTGGGCCGTCTGTCGAACGTCGGAGGCGATGGGGCCGTGTCTTTTCGGGCTCCGGCTCCCGCCTCCCCTCCGCCCCGGCGTCGGCGCTCCGATGAGCACCGCGCCTTAGACGGGTCGTCCCAGAGCAGCGCGGCGCAGAAGGGCGGAGGACGTGCCTGCCATTCTCGCGAACCCGGCTGCTCTCGGACGACGCAGGAAATGCTGCCGGGCGTCGGACGGATGATCGACAATGGGAGCGGGTCCAGTGAAACGAACAGGACCTGAAATCACGGTGACGGCTGATTCGGACGGCCGGGAGCTGCAAATCGACAGAAAGTGCCAGCAGAACGTCATCCCGTGGGACGGTTATGGCTCCCGTCCCGTCCGTGCGGCCACGGCCACGGGTGCCCTCTTCTTCGGCATCGACGTGGTGGGGCCCGGAAACGGCGAGTACCACTCCACCATCGA
Source organism: Streptomyces sp. NPDC006624 (assembly GCF_040611555.1). Lineage (NCBI taxonomy): Bacteria > Bacillati > Actinomycetota > Actinomycetes > Kitasatosporales > Streptomycetaceae > Streptomyces > Streptomyces sp. NPDC006624. Next base: position 363,808 of record NZ_JBEXOM010000006.1, read on the forward strand.
CGTGACCGTTGGAACGTCATCGGTCACCGGATCGGTTGATCACAGTCCTTGAGCCGGGCCGGTCGGTTCACGTCCGGCATCCAGCGAGCGAAGCGTCGCCGCGTGCGCTGGCCTCACGCCGGGGACTTCATCCAGGCGATGATCCGGGCCCACCAGCGTTCGTCCGGGGCCGGCCCGGTGCGGGGCGCCGGTTCTGCCGGGTGCAGCCGCTCGCGCTGCGCCGTGTCGCACGTGCACCGCTGGTGCCGTGGCACGTCGACGAGCACCTCCTCCACGTGATTCCCGCAGCCCTCATAGGTCGCCTTCCGGCATGACTGGCACACAACACGTCGGCACATGATTCCCCTCCACCGGCTCCCGCATGAACGCCCCAGTAATATCAACAGTTTCGTCACAGTCAAATTCACGGATTCACCACAATCACGGCCCGTACGCGCACTGTTTCCACGGGACGCCGCCGCCCTTCTGCGGAACACCCGAACGCGAGGGCGTGAGGTCGTAAATGTCGCGTGGTCCACGTCACTTGGCGTTGTCAAGGGGTGACGAAGGAAATCGCTCCGAGGTTGCTCGGGACGCCGAAAGAGTGGTTGCATCACGCCCGGTCGAGAAAGGGAGGCACCACACCACCCCGCACATGACAGGCCGTCACCGCTCCTTTTGACATCGTCGACCCGGGCGCGGCGAGGGCACGAGACCGAGAACGGCAACCGCCCTCACGGAACAGGCGGTGGGCGCCGGTCAGAAGGGAGCAACGTGGGTTGCTCGCATGCCGCAGGATGTCCCCTCTTCCCGTTGCTCAGGGCGAGCTTGCAAGGTTGGCGCGACTACTACTGCGACAGCGAGGATCAGTGGCTCGGCTGTGCGCGCTACCAGATGTCGCTCACGGGTGATCGGGTGCCGATCAGTCTGCTGCCCAACGGGGCCTACGCACGCCACCTCGAGAACGCGGCCGTCGGCGTGGACCGGTCCGGTGCCGCCGGCCAGGAACAGAGACCCCGTCAGGAGCCGCCCGTGCAGGACACGTCCTGGGCGCCGGGGGGTGCCTCGTGGTCTCAGCCTGCACCCGCACAGCCCGTACAGCCCGCACAGCCCGCGCAGTGGTCGCAGCCCGTGCCCATGGGATGGCAGGCCGCGGCTGACTTCGGGCCCTCGTCCCCGATGGTGCCGGCGGGCTCGCATCACCGACCGTCGCAGGCCCCACAGACCTCCGGGCCGCCACACGCACCGACCCGACACACAGGGAGAAATCCCAGGTCGAAGCGCGGCTGGTGGGCTCGGTTCACCGAATGGATGGGAGGCCCCGCATGAGTGGCTACTGGCCCTGGTGGGCCGGCGCTGTCGGGCTGGCTCTGATCACCGTCAACTACACCCTCACCACGGAACGGTCCTTCGGGGTGTCGTCCGCGTGGGATCGGGTGCTGCACTGGCGCAGGGAGCGCCGCCTCGAGCGGATGGACGAGGAGTTCGCCGACGAACGCGCGCTCGCTGACGCCCTCGCCGCAGCCACGGCGGAGCACTTCGGCACCGGTTCCACCACCACGACGACCACGACGACCGCGCCGCACGGTCCGCACGGTCCGCACGCTCCGCACGGTCCTTCGGAGACGCTCGACACGCACGTCGAACCGGCGGTGAGCGAGGACACCCCGGCGGCGGGCCCCGGTCCCGCCCCGCTGGTCACTCAGGCCGCCCTGCTGCTGTCGATCTTCTTCGGCGGGCTGATCGCCGCGGTCACCTCCGGGCGGTTCCACCTCAGCCTCGACATGGGCCCGGGCTTCAAGAACGTGGTCACGGCGGATCCGACCGTCATGGTCGTCGTGCTGTTCGTCGGTGGCGTGCTCGTCGGCTTCGGCACCCGGCTGGCCGGTGGGTGCAGCTCCGGCCACGGACTCAACGGCTGCGGACGGCTGCGCCCCGTCAGCCTGGTGGCGACCGCCGTGTTCTTCGGTACCGCCGTCGCGGTGTCGTTCCTGCTGTGGAAGGTGATCTGATGCGTACGCGGGGCGCGATTCTGCTGGCCAACGTCATCACCGGACTGGCCCTCGGCTACACCGTCTCCAACATCGGCTTCGGCGACTACACCGAGCTGAACCGCATGTTCACGTTCCAGGACCTGCGCATGCTCCTGTCCTTCGCGGGCGCCGTCGGGATCATCGTGTGCGCCTTCGTCCTGCTGCGGGTCCGCCGCACCCCGGGGCGCATCCACGCCGGAGTGATCCCCGGCGCCGTGCTGTTCGGTACGGGCTGGGCGATCTCCGGGGGGTGCCCGGCGATTCCGATCGTTCAGGTCGCCGGTGGTTACCTGCCCGCCCTGGTCACCATCGTCGGCGTCATCGTCGGCATCCGGTTGAGCCGCTGGGCCAACGCCCGCTACTTCCACCTCGACCGCGGTTCCTGCGGCTTGTAGTCAGGCCGTCTTCTTGGCCGGGCGCTTCGTGCTCGTGCCCTTGGACGTGCCGGTGCCCTTGGGCGCGCTCGTGCCCTTCGACGTACCGGTGCCCTTGGTCGTGCTCGTGCCGCCGCGGTCCGGAGCGGTGGGCGCGGGCTTGCGCCGTGAGGGCTGGTCCGTGCCGGAATCCTGGCGGGGTGGCGCCGACTCCGACGGGGCGGTGGACCACGTGAACTCGATCTCCAGCTCGATCTCCCCGCCGCCGACCTCGACCTCCACCTCGTAGCGGAGGTTGTCGGGGAAGCGCAGGCTCAGTGTGCCGGGGCGCAGGTCCAGTTCGGCCTCGCCGCCCTGTCGCAGTGCGTCCGCGAGTGCCGTGAGCCGGTCGGCGGCCTCATGACGGGACAGTGAGCGCTTCTGCTCGAACTTGAGGTCCTTCACGGGGTCCTCCGGTGGGCACTCGGGATGAGATGAAGGCCGGTTGTGGGGCTCCTCGTCGGGCGTGCAAGCCCGTGGAGCCCCACAGCGGCGCGGACACGCCGTCGGACACGCCGCCGGTCGCGCCGTCGGTCACGCGGACCTAGGCCCGCTTCTGGTCCTCCGCGTCGGCGACCGCGATCGTGATGCCCAGGGCCTTGGCGATGTTGCCCGCCGCCGTCATGACACGGGCCGTGCCCACGACGGGCGCGATGGCGACCAGGACGTCTTGCACCTGCTCCGCGGTCACCCCGGACTGGATGGCGGGGTCGATGTGGGCGATGTAGGAGATCGGCGGGGCGTCCGAGGCGGCGAGGGCCGCGATGCGCGTGAGCATGAACGTCTCGGGAGCCAGTCCGCACCGCTCGACAGAGTCGACCGTCATCGCGGCGAGCGTGTCCAGGACCGGGGTTTCTGAGGCTGTGGCCATAACAGGTCGTCTCCTGTTTTGGTGGTGTGGGGTTCCGGAAGGGGACCGGCGGGAGGCCCGGGGCACGGGTCCCTGTGGGACGTGCGGGGCCCCCGCCGCTCGACTCGACCGTAAAGCCGTTTCCCGCCGGTCGCGCGTCGAGAGGGTCGTCCGAGGCAGGCCGCCCGCCCGGACCCGCCGAGGTCCGACAGAGGCAGGCCGCCCGCCCCGGACCCGCCGAGGCCCGATATTCGATGGCGGGTACGCCCCGCAGGGTCCACCATGCCCGCATGGACTCGGGTGAGCACACGGGCGAACGATCGACGAGCGGTACGTCCCCGGAGGCGGAGACCACGACCCGGTGGACGGCGGCGACCGTCTACCCCGACATGTGGGTCGACCCGGGCGACGACCCGCGGGAGACCGACTCCGTGCCGGGTGACGAGCGCGAGATCCTCCTCGACTACCTGCGCAACTACCGCCTCACGATGGAGATGAAGTGCGCCGGGCTGGACGCCGGGCAGATGGCCCGGCGGTCCGTCCCGCCGTCCACGATGTCCCTGCTCGGGCTGCTGCGGCACGTGGCCGAGGACGAACGCCACTTCCGCCGGGTCATGGCCGGCGAGGACACGCCGTGGCTGTACCGCACGCCCGAGGACCGTGACGGCGCCTTCACCGGGGCCCTGCCAGACGAGGCGGTCGTGGAGGACGCCTGGCGCCAGTGGCGGACCGAGGCCGAGCTGACCGACCGCTACCTTGCCGGGGCCACCGACCTCGGTGCGTACAACGCCGGCTTCTCCGACCTCGGCCCCGAACCCGGTGGCCGGCTCCAGCTGCGCGACATCCTGCTCGCCCACATCGTCGAGTACGCCCGCCACTGCGGCCACGCCGACCTGCTCCGCGAGCGGATCGACGGCCGAGTGGGGCAGTGAGCGCCGCACTCGGCCCGGCCCTTTACCTCCGGCGTCATCGACCCTCCTCCCCCGGCCCGGCAGGCTGATCCCATGACGACCACCGCGGAAGCCACCCGAGCCACCGTCCGGAAGTTCCTCGAACTGCGCCTGGCCGGCGACACCGAGGGACTCACCGCCCTGTTCGCCGACAAGGTGGACTGGATGCTCGCCGAGAACCCCGTCGTGCCCTGGATCCGGCCCCGGTCCACCGCGGCCGAGTGCGCGGCGCAGGCCGAGGACCTGGCGCGGTACACCGTCGCGGAGGACGCCCGCGCCTCCGTCGACGCCTTCCTCGTCGACGGCACCGACGCCGTGCTGACGGGGCATCTGTCCGGGACCGTCCGGGCGACCGGGAAGTCCTTCTCCGGGCCCTTCGCGCTGCGGCTCACCGTCGAGGACGGGCGGATCACCCGGCACCATCTCTACGAGAACAGCGTCTCGATCGCGGAGGCCTGCACTCCCTGACGGGGCGGCCCGCGCTCCTTGACGCGGCAGCCCCAACTCCCTGACGCCGCAGCCCCAACTCCCTGACGCGGCGGCCTGCACTCCTCGGCAGACCTGTACGACGACCCAGGCCGGTTCGGCGAGTTCCGTGACCCGGTCCGGCCGGTGCTCGCGGCTCCCGCCGAGGCTCCCACCACGGCCTTCACCGAAGCTCTCACCACTTGGTCGCCGGCGACGGCGACGGCGACGGCGACGGTGCGGACGGCTCAGGGGTGCATCCGCGCCCCCTTCACCACCTTGTCCACCGCGTTCTTCGGGCCGTACACGCAGAGGCCCACGAGGTCCAGATCCGTCGTCGGCACCGCCCTGACCGCCGCGCGGTTGTCGCGGTCGTTGCCCGTGGCGAAGAGGTCCGAGGTGAACAGGGCGCGGGGCAGGGAGCGCGACAAGGCGCGGCTGTGGGCGCCGGCCAGGGTCTCCTTCGTGGCCTCGAAGACCAGCACGGGCTGGCGGAACATCGGCAGGTAGGGCACACCGTCGGCGTCCTCGTACGGTGCGCCGATCACCTCGGGGACCTGGGTGCCGAGGCCGCTGACCAGGAACGACGTCACGTTGAGACGCTGCCAGGGCTCCAGGTCCTCGCGCAGCAGCACGGCGATCTTCGTGTCGAAGCGGATCGGGGCGGGTGCGGGTGCGGGTGCGGATACGGCTGAGGAATCGGGTGCGGTGACCGGTGGGGTGTTCATGATCCGAGCGTGCCCGGCGGGCATCGGCGGGGTCTTGTACGTTTGTTGCATGGCCTCCGACTCCTCCCGGACCGTGTCCGCCTGGCGTCCCGCCGTCCCGGGCGTCGTCGAGGTCTTCCACGCGCGCTTCACCGAGTACGCCTATCCGATGCACGTCCACGAGGCCTGGACGCTGCTGATCGTCGACACCGGCGCCGTCCGCTACGACCTCGACCGGCACGAGCACGGCACCCCGCACGACACGGTGTCGCTGCTGCCGCCGCACGTGCCGCACAACGGCTCCCCCGTCACGCCGGAGGGGTTCCGCAAGCGGGTGCTGTATCTGGACCGGACGTATCTCGGGGACGAACTCATCGGGGCCGCCGTCGACCGGCCCGATCTGCGCGATCCGCTGCTGCGGCGGCGCGTGGGGCAGTTGCACGGCGCGCTGCTGCGGCCCGGCGAGGAGCTGGAGGCCGAGAGCAGGCTGATGTTCGTCGGGGAGCGGCTGCGCGGGCATCTGCGGGGTGACGACCCTCCCCCGCGGCCCGCCGACCCCGTGCTCGCCCGGCGGCTGCGCGAGTTGCTCGACGAGCGGGTCGTGGCGGGCGTCGCCCTGGGCGAGGCGGCCGCGCTGCTGCACGCCCATCCCGCCCATCTCGTACGGGTGTTCAGCGCGGCGTACGGCATCGCCCCGCACCGGTATCTGACGTCCCTGCGCGTGGGGCGGGCCCGCAAGCTGCTGCTGGAGGGACGCTCACCGGGGGAGGTGGCGGCGGCGACCGGCTTCTACGACCAGTCGCATCTCACGCGGCACTTCCGCAGGCTGGTGGGGGTACCGCCGGGGCGTTACCGCGCGGGGTGAGCCGGCTCCGCGCAAGCCGGCCGGCGGGCCGGCGGGCCGGGTCAGCGCTCCGGGCGCTGGGTGAGGTGCGCGAACGCCTCCAGGTTGCCGGTCGGCTCGCCCCGCGAGACGCGCCATGCGTACTCCTTGCGGATCGCCGAGGCGAAGCCCAGCTCCAGCAGGGTGTTGAAGCCGCCGTCGGAGGCCTCCAGGACCTGGCCGAGCAGGCGGTCGAGTTCCTCGGGGGTGACGGCGGCCAGGGAGAGGCGGCCGGTGACGTACACGTCGCCGTGCTGGTCGACGGCGTAACTCACGCCGTAGAGCTTGAGGTTGCGTTCGAGGAGCCAGCGGTGGACGCCCTGCTCGTTCTCGTCGGGGTGGCGGATGACGAAGGCGTTCAGGGACAGGGAGTGGCGGCCGACGCGCAGGGAGAGCGTCGTCTTCAGCTTGCGCGTGCCGGGGAGCTGGGCGACGTAGGTGCCGGGCTGTGGGCTCTCCCACTCCAGGTCGGCGTCCTTCAGGACGGTCTCGATGACCCGTGCCGCGCGCTGTTCCCGATCGGTTTCACCCATGCGGCGAGCGTACGCGACGGCGGTGTGCCTGCAGCGCGGCCGTGTAGACGTCCGCCGTGGCGGCCGCCGCGGTGTCCCAGCCGAAGGACTGGGCGTGGCGGGCGGCCCGGTCGCCGAGCCGGGGGGTCAGGCCGGGGTCGTCGGCGAAGTCGCGCAGCACGCGCGCGTAGTCGGCCGGATCGTGACCGCGGACGAGGAAGCCGGTGTGGCCGTCGCGCACGGCGACCGGCAGCCCGCCGACCGCGGCGGCGAGCACCGGGGTGCCGGCCGCCTGGGCCTCTATGGCGACCAGGCCGAAGGACTCGCTGTAGGACGGCATGACGAGGACGGAGGCGGCGCGGAACCAGTCGGCGAGCTGCTCCTGGCCGACGGGCGGGCGGAACCTTACGACGTCCGCGATGCCGAGGCGGGCGGCGAGCTTCTGCAGGCCCTCGGGCTTGGCGAGGCCGCTGCCGCTGGGGCCGCCGACGACGGGCACGAGGATGCGCGAGCGCAGTTCCGGGCGCTGGTCGAGGAGGACGGCCACCGCCCGCAGCAGCACGTCGGGGGCCTTGAGGGGCTGGATGCGGCCCGCGAAGAGCGGGATGAGGGCGTCCTGGGGCAGGCCGAGGCGGGCCCGGGCGGCGGCGCGGCCGTCGGCGGGCGAGAAGCGGCCGAGGTTCACGCCGGGGTGGACCACGGCGACCTTGTCGGTGTCGGCCGCGTAGTGCTGGACGAGTTCGTCGGCCTCTTCGGTGGTGTTGGCGATGAGGCGGTCGGCGGCGGCGACGATCTGCGTCTCGCCGATGACGCGGGCGGCCGGTTCGGGGGTGTCGCCGTGGGCCAGGTTGGCGTTCTTGACCTTGGCCATGGTGTGCATGGCGTGCACGAGGGGGACGCCCCAGCGCTGGGCGGCGAGCCAGCCGACGTGGCCGGAGAGCCAGTAGTGGGAGTGGACCAGGTCGTAGTGGCCGGGGCGGTGTCCGGCCCAGGCCTGCATCACGCCGTGCGTGAAGGCGCACAGCTGGGCGGGCAGGTCCTCCTTGTTGAGGCCCTCGTAGGGTCCGGCGTCGACGTGCCGGACGAGGACGCCGGGGGCCAGTTCCACGGCCGGCGGGAGGGCGGCGGCGGTCGCGCGCGTGAAGATCTCCACCTCGATGCCCAGGGCGGCGAGGCGCTGCGCGAGCTCCACGATGTAGACGTTCATGCCGCCGGCGTCGCCGGTGCCGGGCTGGTGGAGCGGGGAGGTGTGCACGGACAGCATGGCGACCCGGCGGGGCCTGCGGTGGAGCCGCAGACGCGCGGGCGTGGACGCGGCGCGCCGCCCGAGCCTGCCGATGTACTGGCTCACGTGGCGTTCCTCCTCGCTCCGGGCATGCCTTTCGCAGGGCGCTCGGTGCCCTCCGACCCGGTGCAACATCGGAGGAGTGCGCTCCATTTCCCGATTCGCGATTTTTACCGAATCATTGCCGCTCGTCGCTCAACCGTTCGAGCGGCGCGGGCGTGGGGGCGTCGATCAAGGGCGTTCGAGGGGGCGCGCGGGTGTGCGGGCGGATGCCGGCCGGACGGGTGGGCGGGCGGATGGGCGGGCGGATGCCGGCCGGACGGGTGGGCGGGCGAGGGGGTCCCGCGGGCCGCTTAACCTCGTACGTATGACACCCCGCGCCGCCGCCCTCCCCATCGGCACGGTGACGCGCGGGACGACCAACCCCAACCGGCTGCGCCGCATGGACCGGTGGATCGCGGCCACGCACGGCGCCCACCTGCGCCGCGCCGCCGACCCGGTGGCGGTCGACCTCGGGTACGGCGCCGCCCCCTGGACGGCCGTGGAACTGCTGCACCGGCTGCGCACGGTCGCGCCCCGCACGCGGGTCGTCGGCGTCGAGATCGAACCGGCCCGGGTGGCGGCGGCACTGCCGTACGAGCGGGAGGGGCTGGTCTTCCGGCACGGGGGCTTCGAGATCCCGGTCCCGCAGCGCCCCCTGCTCATCCGCGCCGCGAACGTGCTGCGGCAGTACGAGGAGGGCGAGGTCGCGGCCGTGTGGCGGCGGCTGTGCGCGCGGCTCGCGCCGGCCGACCCGGCGGCCGGTTCGCCCGGCGGGCTGCTGGTGGAGGGGACCTGCGACGAGATCGGACGGCGGCACGTGTGGGTCGCGCTCGGCCCGGAGGGACCGCGCACGGTCACCTTCGCGACCCGTCTCGGCTCCCTGGAGCGCCCTTCCGACCTGGCGGAACGCCTGCCGAAGGCGCTCATCCACCGCAATGTCCCGGGCGAGCCGGTGCACGCCTTCCTGCGCGACTTCGACCGCGCCTGGGCCGCCGCCGCGCCCTACGCCTCCTACGGCGCCCGGCAGCGCTGGATCCGGACGGTGCGGGACCTGTCGGCGCACTGGCCGGTGACGGACGGGCCGGTGCGGTGGCGGCAGGGCGAAGTGACGCTGCGGTGGGAGGCGTTGGCCCCCAAGGGCTGAACGCCGGGGCGGACGGCACTCCTCCGGAACCGTTCCCGCCCGGCTGGAGGCGCCGCCCGGCCCGAACCCGTTCCCGCCCGGCCGGAGGTCCCGCCCGGCCGCAACCCGATCCCGCCCGGCCCGAGGCCCCGCCCGGCCCGAACCCGATCCCGCCCGGCCCGAACCCGATCCCGCCCGGCCCGAGATCCCGCCCGGCCGCAACCCGATCCCGCCCGGCCCGAGGTCCCGCCCGGCCCGAACCGGTCCCGCCCGGCCGGGAACGATCCCCGCCCGGCCGGGAACGATCTCCGCGTGGCCGGGAACGATCTCCGCGTGGCGTTCGTCACACACGCGGGGAGATCGTCACGCCGGTGCATACCGGCGAGGGGGCGGCGGGAAGCACTACCCCTGTCGTTTTGCCTGCCGGCGTGGCAGCATCCCTGACGGACCGGATGTTACTGACGGTTAACCAGTTGGGGGCTGAGGTATGGGTACGGGCAAGCGTGGCCTGATCGCGACGGCCGTGGCCGTGGTCTGCGCGGTCACCGTGCTGGCGGCACCGGGCACGGCGTTCGCGAGCCCCGAGCCCTCCCCCACCCCGGGCGCGAGCGCGCCGCCCGCGCCCGGCAGGGACCTCGAAGCCGTCCGCGAGCAGCTCGACGAGCTCTACCGCGCCGCGGCCCGCGCCACCGACGAGTACAACGCCGCCGAGGAGAAGGCGGACCGGCAGTCCGCCGAGATCGTCGAGCTGGCCAAGAAGATCGTCGCGGGCAAGGAGCGGCTGAAGAAGCTCAAGGACCGCGCGGGCGCCGCGGCCGCCGCCCAGTACCGCGGCGGCGGACTGCCGCCCGAGGCCCGTCTCGTGCTGAGCGACGACCCGCAGGAGTTCCTCGACGGCACGGGCCTGGTCCGCCAGGGCCACCACGCGACGAAGGGCCTGCTCGGCGAACTGACCCGCGCCCAGGAGGACTTGGAACAGTACGCCGAGGACGCCTCCGCGCAGTGGAAGAAACTGGAGGCGGGCCGCAAGGCCAAGGCCGCCGCCCAGAAGAAGATCGAGAAGCAGATCGCGCAGGCCGAGAAGCTCGAGTCCGAGTTGCGCGAGGAGGAGCAGGAGCGCCTGGCCGAGCTGGAGCAGGAGGCCGCGCGCAAGGCCCAGGCCGCCTGGCTCGGCTCGGGCGTCCTCGACGAGCTCGACGCCAAGGCCTCCGAGCAGGGCAGGAAGGCCGTGAAGTACGCCACGGCGCAGATCGGCAAGCCGTACCAGTGGGGCGCCGAGGGCCCGAAGACCTACGACTGCTCCGGACTGACCTCACAGGCCTGGACATCGGCGGGCCGCGGCATCCCGCGCACCTCGCAGGAGCAGTGGAAGCGGCTGCGGCGCGTCGACGTCCGCGAGATGCGGCCCGGCGACCTCGTCATCTACTTCGAGGACGCCAGCCATGTCGGGATGTACATCGGCGACGGGGCGATCGTGCACGCCCCGCGGCCCGGGCGGACGGTGACCATCGCGGGCGCGGGGTCCATGCCCATCCTCGGCGTGGTGCGGCCCGACGCCGGCTGAACCACCCGCCGCACACCGGATATCGGACACCGGGCCCACGTCACCCGGGGCGGCCGCGGTGACCTGGGCCACGTGACCCACCGCACGCGCAACACCCGCCCCGCCAGCGCGCCGACGTGACGTTCGTCATCCCCGCGGCATCTCCGGGCTGTCCAACTGCGGTACATATCGCGGCATATGACACTGGCCGGTGGCACCGCGGCATGGCTCACACCATTCCACTGCGGCGCCGACACCCGCTATGGTCCCGCTCGGTGGGTCGAGGTCCCTCGCCCCACCGTGCCCTCGGGGGGAGGGAAGGAACCAGGACGATGCCCGTACCCATACCGCGGCAGAGAGCGATCCCGGCCGCGGAGAGTGGTCAGGCGCAGCCCGCGTCCCCGCGCGGCGGATCCGCCGAGGAGTCCGTCACGGACGCCCCGGCCCACGCTCGCACGCCGCACACCGCCGGCACCACCACCGACAAGACGGACAAGGCGGAGAACACCACCGTCCACACCAACCTGACGCTGCTGCTGATCGAGGACGATCCGGCCGGTTCGCCGATCGTGCCGGACATGCTCGACCAGGCGGGCAAGCCGATCCGCGTCCGCACGGCCCGCAACCTCACGGAGGCCGGGCGGCTGCTGACCGACGACGTCCACTGCATCCTGCTGGACCTCGCGCTGCCCGCGCCCGGCCGCAGCGACTCCGACGACGAGCTCGCCGTGCTCAAGCACGTGCTGGAGCTCGCGCCCCGGCACGCCGTCCTGGCGCTGACCGCCTCGGGCGACGCCGAGCGCGGCGCGGAGGCGGTGCGCGTCGGCGCCCAGGACTACCTCTTCCGCGACGAGCTGGACGGCAGGCTGCTGAGCCGCGCGATCCGCTACGCCGTGGAGCGCAAGCGCTCCGAGTCGGCCGAGCGCCGGCTCGCGGAGGGCCGGCTGCGCGCCCAGGAGAACCGCCGCCTGGAGCGCGGCCTGCTGCCGACGCCGCTGCTGGACGGCTCCCCGCTGCGGTTCGCCGCCCGCTACCGGCCGGGCCGCTCGCGCGCCCTGCTCGGCGGCGACTTCTACGACGTCGTCCGTACGCCGGACGGCACCGTGCACGCGATGATCGGCGACGTCTGCGGCCACGGCCCGGACGAGGCCGCCCTCGGCGTGGAGCTGCGCATCGCGTGGCGCGCGCTGACGCTGGCGGGCCTGTGCGGCGACCAGCTGCTGGGCACGCTGCAGCAGGTGCTGGAGCACGAGCGGGCCGACGACGAGATCTTCGCGACCCTGTGCACGGTGGACATCGCGCCGGACGGGCGCCGCGCCGGCCTGTGCCTGGCCGGCCACCCGTCGCCGCTGCTGGCCCGCCCGGGCATACCGGCCCGTCTGCTGCCGTACGACAACAACGGCCCGGCGCTCGGGCTGCTGCCCGGGGCGCGCTGGCCGCGGATGCAGGTGGAGCTGGGCGCCGAGTGGAGCCTGATGCTCTACACCGACGGCCTGATCGAGGGCCGCGTCGGCGAGGGCCGGGAGCGGCTGGGCCAGGAGGGCATGACGGAGATGGTCCGCCGCCAGCTCGCCGAGGGCCTGCGGGGCGAGCAACTGCTGCGGGCGGCGGTGAACGAGGTCCGCGACCTCAACGGCGGCGAGCTGACGGACGACGTGGCGGTCCTGCTGCTGGACCGGGTGCCGTAGCCCTCACCGGGAGCGTGGACCGGGCGCGGGCTACCGGCCGCATCGGGAGCGTGGGCCGGGCGCTCGGGCTACCGGCCGCCGTTCCACGGTCCGTACGGGCCGTCGCTGCTTGAGCCGCCGCGCCGGCTGCGGCCCCCGCCCGGCAGGGCCCGGATCGCCGGGCGCACGTCGACCATGTACACGATGGTCGCGATGAGGCCGATGATGGGCAGGAACGACAGGATGTTGAAGATCAGGCTCACCACGAAGGCGAGTCCGAGGATGATCAGCCAGAACGGCTTGGTCTTCTTGTCGGCCGCGCGGTAGGCGTCCTCACGGCGCGTGGCGGCGTCGATCAACGCGAAGCCGCTGAAAACGATCAGGGCCAGGTTCAGCAGCCACAACAAGTTCTGGAAGCCCTGCATCAGCACTACGTCCACCACCCGGCTCGGCTCGTCCCTACGCGGTCACCGTACCCGTACAACGGGCCGGGCACCCCCAGGGTGCCCGGCCCGGGCCGGTCTGTGCCGCTCACTTCGCGGGCGGCGTCGTCTTCTTGGCGGTGACGGGCTTGCGGACCGGTGCCTTCTTGGCCGCGGGCGCCTTCTTCGCCGCGGCGGCGGCCTTGGCCTCGGAGGCGATGACCTGGGCGGGCTTCGCCGGCTCGTCCTTGACCTCGACCGGCTCGCGCTTGGGCTCGACCGCGACGGCCAGCTCCTCCACGCCCTCGGCGATGTCCTCGATGCCCTCGGCGGCCTCGCCGCGCCAGGTGCGGACGGCCTGCTCGCCGTGCTCGGCGACCTTCTCGTAGGTCTCCCGGGCCTTGACGGCGTACTCGGCGGCCACGCCGACCCCGCGCAGCGCGAGGTCCTGGGCGGTCTCGCCGAACTTCTTCAGGTCCGCGTCGAGGGTGCTGCCGATCTTCTTGATGTCGGCGTCGAGGGAGCCGATGAACCCGGTGACCTTGCTCTGCAGGCTCTCCTGCGTCTCCTTGACGCGGGCGGAGGCCTCCTTGGCCCGGGCGGACGCCTTCTCCTGGACGGCCTTGGTGTCGGTGTTGCGTACGGCCTCGAACCGCGCCGGCGCCTCGGACCGGAGCTGCTCCACCAGGGCGGGCACCTTCTTGGCCTGCTGAAGGGCGAGGTCCGCGGTGCCCGCGGCGAAGTAGAGCGGGGTCGGGTCCTTGAGGGTCTTGCGCAGGTCGTCGGTGATGGCCATGGTGATGGTCCTCCCGGATTCTTGTTCGCTTGAGGGTTCGGCTGAGGGTTGTGTGGTCCGCAGCACGACGGCCGGTGCCCTGGTCCGGCTCAGCCGGCCGTCTGCTGCGGATCGGTGTCGCTGCCGCCGGCGCTCTCGCGGGGGCGGCGGGTGGCGGTCGTGCCGCCGTCGTTCCTGATCGGCGTGACGCCGGTGTCCGTGCCGCCCGCGACGCCGTCGACCGCGCGGGCGGGCCGTATCCCGCTGCCGGCGTCCGGGACGTCCTCGTCGGTCCCGAAGCCGTTCTCCTTGCGGAAGGACTCGTAGATCTGCAGCAGCACCATCTTCTGCCGCTCGTTCAGCGTCGGGTCCGCGAGGATCACCGCCCGCGTCTCCACCTCGTCGCGGTCCCGCTCGGCGTCGAGGATCCCGGCGCGGACGTACAGCGTCTCGGCGGAGATCCGCAGCGCCTTGGCGACCTGCTGCAGCACCTCCGCGCTCGGCTTGCGCAGCCCGCGCTCGATCTGGCTCAGATACGGATTGGACACCCCGGCGGCATCGGCGAGCTGCCGCAACGACAGCTGCGCGTTGCGCCGCTGCTCGCGCAGGTAGTCACCGAGATTGCCGACGTTGAGCGATGCCATGCCTCCACAGTGCAACATCGCGCTAACTATTGCAAGCACCTGCTTGCAAAAGTGCGCCAGGCCACGGGGAGCGGGTTGGGGGCGGGAGCCGGTTGTGACAGCCCCCCCGCCGGACACGTTGACTTGCGACAGGAACGCCCCCACCATGACCGGGTGGTCACATGACCGCCCGGTCACATGAAGGAGTGTCCATGCCCACTCCCACCTGGACCCGGCTGTCGCCCGCCCGCCGCGAGCGGGTCCTGGTCGCGGCGATGGACGAGTTCGGCACCCACGGCTACTCCACGGGCAGCCTGAACGTCATCGCCCGTGAGGCGGGGGTCGCCAAGGGCTCACTGTTCCAGTACTTCTCGGGCAAGCTGGACCTCTTCTCCTACGTGGCGGAGCAGACCTCACTGCGGGTCTACGCCCACATGCGGCCCTGGCTCGACGGCTACGACGGCACCGGCGGCTTCACCCCGCACCTCGTCGACGCGCTGGAGTCCTGGCTCGACTACTTCGCCGGGCATCCGCTCGAGCGGGGGATCGCCGCCGCCACCAACATGGAGATGGACCCGGCGGTCCGTGACGCGGTCAGGCGGCCCGTGAACGCCATGTACCTCGCCGGTCTCCGTCCGCTCCTGGACCGGGCCGTCGAGGCCGGGGACCTGCGCGAGGACGCCGACCTGGACGCGCTGCTCTCCCTCCTCCTGGTGCTCCTGCCGCACCTGGCCCTCGTCGCGCACGTGCCGACACCGAACAGCCCGGTGCGGCTCACCGGGGTCGGCCCCCAGGTCCGGCGCGAGAACCTCGAACGTCTCGTCGTCCCGCTGCTCGCCGACTTCCGGGCGCGGCACGACCGATGACGGAGCCCGCCCGCGGCATCGTCGGGCCGCACCCTGGACACCGCTCGGGCTCACGGGTGTGCCCGCGGCGGAACGGCCTCTGACCCCGGAGTCCGCAAACACCCGCACAGCACGGAGACGTACCACCGGACATCACTGCCTCATCCCGCAGAAAAGGTGATCTCGTGTTCCGTACACTCCTGCGTTCCTCGACCGCGCTGCTGCTGTGCGCGGCAGCCGCCTTCTCCTTCGCACCGACCGCCCATCCGGCGGAGGCGGCCGCCCCGGCCCGGGCGGCGGCGGACCCCTCGGCCCCGGGCTCGTTCCCCGTCGCCCACACCGACCTCACCGTCTCCGCCGCGGGCCGCTCGTTCAGCGCACGGGTCTGGTACCCCGGCACGACCGCCGGGGCGAACGCGCCGGTCGCCCCCGGCGCTCACCCCGGCCTGGCCTTCGGACACGGCTTCTTCCAGGCCATCACCCAGTACGAGAGCCTGCTGAAGCACTACGCCTCCTGGGGTGTCATCACCGTCGCGCCCAAGTCCCAGGGCGGTCTCTTCCCCAGCCACTCGGCGTTCGCCGACGATCTGAACGCGGCGCTCACCTGGCTCACCACCCAGAACGGCACCACCGGCTCACGGTTCGCGGGCGCGGTCAGCACCGGCCGGCTCGCCGTCTCGGGGCACTCCATGGGCGGCGGCGCGGCGCTGCTCGCCGCGAGCCGGAACGCGGCCGTCAAGTCCGTCTCCACCCTCGCGGCGGCCGAGACCAACCCCTCCGCCGTCAGCGCCTCCCGCCTGCTGGGCATCCCCGTGCAGTACGTCGGCGGCAGCGCCGACAGCATCGCCGGCGTCGCCGGCCACCAGCAGAAGATGTACGACGCCAAGCCGTCCGCCACCCAACTGCGCGTCATCACCGGCGGGTTCCACTGCGGCTTCGAGGACAGCTCCGGCTTCGGCTGCGACAGCGGAACCATCACCCGCGCCGCCCAGCTGAAACTGACCTACGGCATCACGACCACCTGGCTGCTGTACACGCTCGGCGTCGACTCCTCGCTGTACGACCAGGTGTGGGGTTCCGCGGCTCAGAACCTGCCCGGTGTCGTGTACTCCGCCAAGCCGGCGGTCTGAGTGCGGCGGCGACGGGCGGGCGGCCACGGGTTCCTCCCCGGCCGCCCGCCCGGTCACCGGATCGGCGAGGTGGCCGGCCCGTAGTTCTGCGGGCGGCCGTAGCCGCAGGCGCGGTGAGTGTGGGGAGCAGAGGGTAGACACGCCCTACTCTGTCTGCCCTCCGAAGCGGCGCCGTTGCCATCCCTCGTAGTCCCACTGCTGGGCGGCATGGAAGTGCTTGGCGACGAGCGCGGCCCTCTGATGGCGGTCGGCGTACCCACGAAGAGCGGCATGGACCACGTCCTTCTTGGACGCCCTGGCTGCGTCCGCCATCACTGCCAGAAGACCTCTTCGACGACGATCTGAGGATCCTCGGTACGCCTGACGAACGTGTACGTCATCCAGCCGTGCCCGCCGTCGAAGAGGAGAACCCGAGCCCCCTTCGGCTTGCTGGACTGGACCGGCGCGACCTTCATACCCGAGGGAAGGTCCCGATCGGCTTCGACACCCCTGAAGTAGGGATCTGTCGCCGTCACCAGCTCGGCGCGGGCGGCATCGATCATTTTCCGCACATCCTCAGGCAGGGCGTCGCGGGCGGCCTGGGCCTTGAGCGTCCAGTCCATCTGCCATGGCGGACCCATGAATCCGTCCTCGGTCACTGGCCGGGCTCCAGCCGCCGCACCTGGTGGCGGATGTTGGACGCCTCTTCGAGGAGTGCCTTGGCCTCGTTGATGTCGGCGCATTCCGACGCACGCTGTTCGAGATCGGTCACATGGGCATCCAGCCTCGGATCACGGGCGATCGCGTACTGCCCCCACCAGCGGGCCATGAACGCGGGCACCGTGCTGATGTCGTAGGAGTCGGCGACAGCCCACTTCCAGTGCTCGTCGAAGTCGGACAGCAGCTGAGGAGCGTGTTCGGCGATCGCCTCCCGCAGGGCCTTCGGGGTCCGTTCGGGCATGGGCGGGACGGCCGGTGTCGGTTCGGCGGCGTGGGCGGTCATGACCGGTGAACTCCTTCGACGCGTCGTGGTTACGACCATAGTCCGCCCCCTCCATCGTGCGGGACCTGTCCGCAGGCTCCTTCGGCGCCCTCGGCGTCCGACATGGGCACACGCATGCCGCGCGACTCCGCGACGCGCAGGGCGTCGGTCAGGCACTCGGCGAGGCGGAGGCCTGCGTAGCGGACCTCGGTGTACGGCGACGCGGTGTCGTCCAGGATCTTGCGGGCCAGGCCGAGCACGTCGGCGCCGGTGGCGAGTTGGAGGGCCTCCAACTCGTCTGCCAGTCGGGAGAGGTAGCCGCCACCGTCGCCGGTGACCAGGTAGCAGGGTTTGCCGTCCGGGGAGAGCCAGGGCAGGAGGCGAGGGGCGTGGTGCATCAGGCGGCGACCTCCTGTTCGGTGAAGGGGTGCCGGTCCAGGTAGGGGCGGACCAGGGCGGAGGCGGCGCCGTCGAGGGGGGTGGGGAGGCCGTACGGGGAGCGGTGACGCGGGAGGGGCGGGGTCGGGGGCGCGGAGGGGAGGCGTACGGGGGTGAGGTGGGGGCGCGGGCGGCCGCCACGACGCCGTTTCCCGCTGCCGGGAGCGAGGAGAAGGCGCAGCCGTCGGAGGGCGCGGGGGATAAGGTCGGGCACGTCGACGCTCCTGCGAGTAAGCGTTGGCCATGCCCCGGGAGGTCTAGCCACCTCGCCGGGGTCTCTTTGTACGCGACGCTACACCCGGGCATAGCCCTCTACATACAAGTACAGAGGGAGCCACTCGATCGTGGAGGACATAGCCGCTCTACGTTGGACGTATGAGCGATAACGACGCGTCGAAAACCCCGCTGGACCCGATGAGCGCCAGACCGCTCTACGTGCAGCTGGCCGACGTCATCGCCGGGAAGATCGCGTCCGGAGAGCTGGTGCCGGACCGGCCCATCCCGTCCGAGAACCACCTCGCCGACGAGTACGGCGTCGCACGGCTCACCGCGAGGCGGGCCGCACAGGAACTGCGTGAGCGCGGCCTGATCGTCACCGTGCGAGGCAAGGGCTCGTTCGTCACCGAACGGCCGTCCGACCCCACCCCCGGCGAAGCCCAACCGCCCGCCTGAGGGCGCCGCGCAGCCCGCCCATCCGCCCCGCTCACCCGCCGGGGACGATGCAGAACGGATGACCCGCCGGGTCCGTGAGCACCCGCCACCGGCTCGCGTTCGGCTGGTACTCCGGTCTGCCCGCGCCCAGTTCGACCAGGCGCGCTTCCGCCTCGTCCAGGTCGGCGACCCTGAAGCAGCAGTGCAGTTGCTGGGGGACCCCCTGGTCCGGCCAGCTGGACGGCCGGTGGTCGTCGACCCGCTGGAAGCCGAGGACGGGGCCGTCCTCCCCGCCGCCCAGCGCGGCGAACTCGGGGTTCGACTCCGGGTGCGGGGCCAGGCCGGTGGCCTGCTGGTGGAACGCCGCGAGCGCGAGCGGATCCGCGCAATCCAGGGTGATCGCGGTCAGCTTCATCCGGCGAGCACCTCCTGCGTGTCCGCCCAGGCACGTCGGCTCAGCAGCGGGTGGATCCGCGTGAACAGGGTGAGGAGTTCCGGGCCCCACTGGTCGCGGAAGGCGGGGTCGGTGCGGGCGAGGTCGAGTTCGTTCGCCGCGGACAGCTCCGCGAAGTCCCGCCGCGACCGCGGATCCAGGACGTGGCTCTGGCCGGTGAACCGGTCGCGGAAGGGCCCGTCCGGGTCCGCCAGCGTCGGATAGGTGGCCCGGCGATCGCAGGAGGCGTACAGGTACACCAGGGCCTCGGCCTCGACGCCGACTGCCGCCGCGAGTTCGGCCCGGCGGTCCAGCGGCAGCAGGGCGTCCGGGAAGCCGTCGGTGCCGTAGAACGCGTGGCACAGACCCGCGAGTTGGAGGGCCGGGCGGGCGCCCCAGGCGGCGAGCCGGTCCTGTACGCGCAGGAGATGGGCGAGGAGCGTGCCGCCCGGGTGGGCGATGCCGGCGGCGCCGAGCTCGCGCAGGAGCGCGACGGCCCGGTCGGCGGCAACGGGGGGAGCGGTCACGGGCGCGTGTCCTTCCGGTAGGCGGGGCCGGCGGTCGCCGAGCGTCGTGGGACGCTCATCTCCCGGGCAATCTACGGGAGTTGCGGCCTGGTCGGCTTGTACGCCAGGACCGTCCCCGCCCGCCTCCCCGACCCGCCCTGCGGCTCCTGCACCATCCGCGTCGTGACCACCAGTCCGGCCTGCTCCAGCAGTGCCGCGATCCGCTCGGGTGGGAGGAGGTACGACTCGTAGGACACGGGGTGGTCGCCGTAGGCCCGGGTCGGGCGCAGGTGCTCGTCGTCGCCGACGTGGCCCGCCAGGAGCAGGTGGCCGCCCGGGGCGAGGGTGCGGTGGAACTCGGCGAAGACCGTGGGCAGGCAGTGCGGCGGGGTGTGGTGGGTGGCGTAGTACGCCAGGATGCCGCCGAGTTCGTCCGTGCCCATGTCCAGGGCGGTCATCGAGCCGGTGCGGAAGCGGAGGTCCGGGTACGCGGCCCGGGCCAGCTCGATCATTTTCGGGGAGACGTCCACGCCGAAGACCCGCACTCCCAGGGCGGCGAGGTGCGCCGTCACCTTGCCCGGGCCGCAGCCCAGGTCCGCGACCGGGCCCGGGTGCGGGGGCCGTACCAGGTCGGCGAAGGCGGCCAGCATCGCGCGCGAGACCGGGTCCAGGCCGGCCGGTGCCGGGACGCGCCGGGCGTAGGCCGCGGCGACCGTGTCGTAGGACCGCCGGACGGCGGCGAGGTGGGCGGGTTCGGTCATGGCGTGACCGTAGGCGACGGCACTGACACCCCTCCGGCAGCCGCCCACCGTACGCCCCCCGCCGTACGCCCAGGCAGGTACGCCGGACGTGACCGTAGGCGACGGCACTGACACCCCTCCGGCGGCCGCACGCCGTACGCCCCCCGCCGTACGCCCAGGCGGGTACGCCGGGTTACTCCCGCTGTGGGACGCCCGCGGCGGCCGCGCCCGGCACCGTGGTGTCCATGCAGAGCGATCCGAAGCCGCAGCGAGCGCAAGCCGCCCCGCAGCCGGCCGTGGCGCCGGCGGCGAGAGCGGTCCCGCAGCTCCGCCGGCCCGCCCGGCGAGCCGTCCTCGTCGTCCATGTCGTCGCCTCCGCGAGCTGGCTCGGGCTCACGCTCGGGCTGCTCGCCCTCGGGATCACCGCGGCCGGGAGCGGTGATCCCGCGGCCGTGGCGGCGTCCGTCCGGTCCATGGGGCTGTTCGCCGACCTGCTGCTGCTCCCCGTCGCGTTCCTCACGCTCGGCAGCGGTCTGGTGCTGGCGCTGGGGACGCCGTGGGGGCTCGCGCGCCACCGGTGGGTCTGGACGAAGTTCTGGCTGACCCTCGCCACGACCGCCGCCACCGCCTTCGCGCTGCGTCCGGGCGTGCACGAGGCCGTCACCGCCGTCGCCGCGGGCGGGCCGCTGCCCGACGCGAGTGAGGTGCTGATGGGACCGGTCGTCTCGCTGTCCGCCTACGTGTTCATGACTGTGATCTCCGTCCTGAAGCCGTGGGGGCCGACCAAGCGGGGCCGGCGGCTGCGGGCGTCCGCGCGGGGGGTTGCGAGGAATACCTGAACCCATACCTGAAGCCATACCTGAACCCATTTGCCTAAAGGTGTTAGGCAGATGCACACTTCCTTCAGGCAGAAGGAAGGTTCCTTATGGCACGCGCAGGACTCACACCCGAACGACTGACCCTGGCCGGCGCCGAGCTCGCCGACGAGGTCGGGTTCGACCAGGTCACCGTCTCGGCACTGGCCCGCCGGTTCGACGTCAAGGTCGCGAGCCTCTACTCGCACGTGCGCAACTCGCAGGATCTGAAGACGCGGATCGCCCTGCTCGCGCTCACGGAGCTCGCCGACCGGGCCGCCGAGGCCCTGGCCGGACGGGCCGGCAAGGACGCGCTCGCCGCCCTGGCGAACGTGTACCGCGACTACGCCCGGGAACACCCCGGCCGTTACGCCGCCGCCCAGCTGCGGCTCGACCCCGAGACCGCCGCCGCCAGCGCCGGGGTCCGGCACGCGCGGATGACCAGGGCCCTGCTGCGCGGCTACGACCTCACCGAACCCGACCAGACCCACGCGGTGCGGCTGCTCGGCAGCGTCTTCCACGGGTACGTGAGCCTGGAACTGGGCGGCGGCTTCAGCCACAGCGCCCCCGACACCGACACCACCTGGGCCCGGATCCTCGACGCCCTCGACACGCTCCTGCGGAACTGGCCCGCACCCCCTACGGACCCCCGAGGCTGACACACGATGCACACCGAGCACGACTGGATCACCACCCCCCTCACCGCCGAGCTGCTGCGCGGCGCGCTCGACGTGGAACACACCGAACACGGCCTGCTCCCGCACCGGCTGCCCGCAGCGGCCCGGGCCCAGAACACCGACCAGCAGCTGGCCATGGCCGAGGCACAGCCCTCCGGCGTACGGCTGGCCTTCCGCACCGCCGCGACGGCCGTGGAGCTGGACATCCTGCGCACCAAGCGCGACTACGCCGGTTTCCCGCCCCGCCCCGACGGGCTGTACGACCTGGTCGTCGACGGGCGTCCGGCCAGGCAGGCGGCGGCCAACGGCGGGCACGTCCTCTCGATCGACCTGTCCACCTGGCAGGGCGAGGTCACGCCCGGCCCGGTCGGCACGGTCCGCTTCACGGCCCTGCCCGAGGGCGCGAAGGACGTCGAGATCTGGCTGCCGCACAACGAGACCACCGAGCTCGTCGCGCTGCGCACCGACGCGCCCGTGGAGCCCCTGCCGGACCGGGGACGCCGGGTGTGGCTGCACCACGGCAGTTCCATCAGCCACGGCACGGACGCCGCGAGCCCCACGGGCATCTGGCCCGCGGTCGCCGCGTCGCTCGGCGGCGTGGAGCTGATCAACCTCGGGCTCGGCGGCAGCGCGATGCTCGACCCGTTCACCGCGCGTGCCATGCGGGACACCCCGGCCGACCTGATCAGCGTCAAGATGGGCATCAACCTCGTGAACCAGGACGCGATGCGGCTGCGCGTCCTCGGCCCGGCCGTGCACGGCTTCCTCGACACCATCCGCGAGGGACACCCTGACACCCCGCTGGTGCTGGTCTCGCCGATCCACTGCGCCATCCACGAGGACACCCCCGGCCCCACGGCACCGGACCGCGAGGCGATCGCGAACGGCCGGATGCTGTTCGCACCGATGGGCGACCCGGCGGAGACGGCCGGGGGCAAGCTGACGCTCACCGTCGTCCGCGACGAACTCGCCCGCATCGTCAAGCAGCGCGCGGCCGACGACCCGCACCTGCACTACCTCGACGGCCTCACCCTCTACGGCGCGCAGGACGCGGCGGAACTCCCCCTGCCCGACCGGGTCCACCCGGACGCCGCGACCCACCGCCGCATCGGCGAGCGCTTCGCCGCCCACGCCTTCAACGAGTCAGGCCCGTTCTCCGCGAGTGCCTGAGACGAACCGCCGGCACCTCCGCTGCGGCCCGACACCCACTTTTTTGTGCGTACTTGGCAGCCCACCGCCCCCGGGAGAGCCTGGTGACGAGCAGGCGGTGAGGCGCCGGACGCGGAGAGGACGGAGGTGACGCGCGTCAGGAAGCCGCCCCGGCCACCCCGGCAGCCTCGGCCTCCCCGGCCAGCTTCTCCAGGCGGCGGTGCCCCCAATCGGACAACGGGGCGAGCGCCTCGGAGAGTTCGCGGCCGAAGGGGGTCAGGGAGCAGACCGTCTTCGGCGGCAGCACAGCGTGGACCTCGCGGTGCACCAGTCCGTCCGCCTCCATCTCCCGCAGCGCCTCGGTGAGCACCTTCTCGGTGAGGCCCGGCAGCCGTCTGCGCAGTTCGGCAGGGCGGTGCGGCCCCGACTCCAGCAGCCAGAGCAGGGCCGTCTTCCACTTGCCGTCGATCACGGCGATCGCCGCGGTCACTCCGCAGACGTTCGGGTCCAGGCGTCGGCTCGTCATGCTCACCCCATGTGTCACGGTTCGAAACAGGTATCGAGGAGTCTCACGTGTCCACACACAGCACTTCCCCGTCCCCCGGGCATTCCGGCCGGCCGTCCGCCGGCGGCACCGCGACGGTCACCGTCCTCGGACTCGGCCCGATGGGCCGGGCACTGGCCGGGGCGTTCCTGGACGCCGGACTGCGCACCACGGTCTGGAACCGCACGCCCGGCCGGGACCGGGAGCTCCTCGGCCGCGGCGCGGCCGGCGCGGCGTCCGCGGCCGAGGCGGTCGCCGCCAGTGCGGTGACCGTCGTCTGCGTGGTGAACTACGACGCCGCCGACGCGATCCTGCGCGCCGAGGAGGTCACCACCGCGCTCAAGGGCCGTACGGTCCTGAATCTCACCGCCGACACCCCCGCCCGGGCCCGCGCGACCGCCGGCTGGGCCGCCGCGCACGGCATCCGCTACCTCGACGGCGCGATCATGACCCCGACGCCCACCATCGGCACCGCCGACGCCGTGTTCCTGCACAGCGGCCCCGAGGAGCCCTACCGGGAGCTGGCGCACCTCCGGCAGGCGCTGGGCGGCACCCACACCCATCTCGGCGAGGACGTGGGCCGGGCCGCGGCCTTCGACGTCGCGCTGCTCGACGTCTTCTGGACGGCGATGGCGGGCTGGGCGCACGCCCTGGCGGTGGCCCGGGCCGAGGGCGTCACGCCGAGCGAGCTCGCGCCCTTCGCGCAGGGCATCGGGGCGATCCTCCCGCCGCTGTTCGCCGAGACCGCCGCGGACGCCGAAGCCGGCACCTACTCCGGGGAGGGCAACCCGCTCACCTCGGCCGTGTCGTCCATGGCCCACATCGTCGACCTCTCCGAGTCCCACGGCATCGACGCCGGCGTCATGCGCGCCGCCGAGGGCATGGCCCGCCGCGCCATCGGGCTCGGCCACGGCCGGGACGGCTTCATCCGGATCGCGGAGGTCATCGCCCGGCGGTGAGACGGGAGCGTGCCCGGGCGGGAGGCCGGTGCTCAGAACGGCAGCGGCCTCCCCCGCACCACCTCCAGCCGGGACACCGCCCGCGTCAGCACCACGTACAGCCGGTGCAGCCCCCGCTCCTCCGCCTCGGCGATCGCCGCCGGCTCGACGGCCACCACGTGGTCGTACTCCAGCCCTTTGACCACGCTCGCCGGCACCAGGGACACCCGCGCGCCCGGTTCCTCCGGTCCCGCCGCCGCGATGCCCGCCGCGTCCAGTGCCTCCCGCACCCGCGGCACGTCCGCGTCCGCCGCGACGACCCCGACCGAGCCCTCCCGTCCCAGCGCGTCCCGTACGGCGGCCACGACCGCCGAGGGCACCGCGTCCGGGGTGGTCTCCCGCGTCCGCACCTCCCCGTCCCGGCGCAGCGAACGGCCCGCCGGCACGTCCACGTCCAGCCGCTCCAGCAGCCGGTTCGCCAGGCCGACCACCGCGCGCGGCACCCGGAAGCCGGTGGTCAGCGCCACCACGGTGGCGTCGGGCTCGCCCAGGTGCGCCAGGACCGTCCGCCACGACCGGGCCGCCCACGGCGTCGTCCCCTGCGCCAGATCCCCCAGCACCGTCAGCGAACCGAAGCGGGCCCGGCGGGCGATCGCCCGGCACTCCATCGGGGACAGGTCCTGCGCCTCGTCCACGACGACGTGCCCGTACCCCTCGGGGTGCTCGATCAGCCCGGCCACCTCGTCGAGCAGCACCAGATCGGCCGCCGCCCAGCGCGCCGACCTCCACGACCGGGGCGGCTTCGGCCACCGCAGCGCCCGCTGCTCGGCGGCGTCCAGCAGCCCGTCGCCGGCCGACGCCAACGCCCCCTCGTCCGACAGCAGTTCGGCCACGACCTCCTCGGGGCGCACCCGGGGCCAGACGGCGTCGACGTATGCCGACACCGGCCGGGACCGCTCGATCCGGCGCACCCAGGCGTTCGGGGGCGGTCCGGCCCGCCGTTCGGCCTGCTCGCGCAGGCACCGCACGATCCGCGCCCGCACCCGCTCCCGTCCCACCCCGTACGGCGGTTCCTCGCGCCGTACGTCCGCGACGATCCGCGCCAGTTCCGCCTCCGGCACCCGCCAGCGGTACGACCCGTCCGGCACGGCGAGCGGTCCGGCCCCGCCGGTGCGCACCCGCGCGTACAGCGCCCGCCGCAGCACCCGGGCCATCCGGGCGTCGTGCTTGACCAGGGCGGCGGGCCCGTCGTCCACGCCGCGCACCTCGCACCGCGCGATCTCCTCGTGCAGCGTCGACTGCCGCACGCCCGTCTCGCCCAGGGCCGGCAGGACCTCCGCGATGTACGACAGGAACGCGCGGTGGGGGCCGAGGATCAGCAGACCGCCGCGCCGGATGCGCTGGGGGTGGGTGTACAGCAGATAGGCGGCCCGGTGCAGGCCGACGGCGGTCTTGCCGGTGCCGGGCGCGCCCTGCACGCACACCGACGCCGCCAGGTCCGCCCGGACGAGGTCGTCCTGCTCGGGCTGGATGGTCGCGGCGATGTCCCGCATGGGCCCGACCCGGGGCCGTTCGATCTCCCGGGCGACGATCTCGCTGCCGCGTGTCTCCCCCCGCTCCAGGTGCTCGTCCTCCAGGCCGGTGAGATCGGCGGAGTCGCCCCGGCTGCCGGGCGCCCACCCGAACCGCCTGCGCACCGCGACGCCCCGGGGGTCACGCGCCGAGGCCTGGTAGAAGGCGCGCGCGACGGGGGCGCGCCAGTCGACGACCAGGGGCGGTTCGGCGGGGTGCTCGCAGATCCGCAGCCGTCCGATGTGCAACCGCTCCTCGCCGCCCAGCAGGGCCCCGAAGAACAGCGGGCCCTCGGGCAGTTCCCGCAGCGCCTTGGCCCGGCTGCGCAGCCGGTACCCGAGGACCTCGGCGTCGGCCCCGGAGGCCGAGACGTCCTCCCCGGCGACGACCTGTTCGCCGGCGCCCTCGACCATCGCGGCGAGGGCGGTCCGGCAGCGTTCGTGGTGGGCGCGTTCCCGGTCGAGGGCGTCCTGGAGCGCGGGCTCGGTGTCGGTCATTCCACCGAGCCTACCGGGAAAATGTGACCGAGTTAAATAATTTACCGGGTTCGGTCACGGAGGCCCGGCGGCAGCCCGGCCGCCAGCCATCCGAACGCCCGCTCCGCCGCGGCCACCGCGTCCGGCCGCACGTCCGCCGCCCGCTCCCCCGCCGCGACCCGCCGCCAGTTCTCCAGCGCCAGCACCCGCAGGACGGCCGTGATCTGCCCGGCCGCCAGCCGCGCGTCCAGATCACCCCCGAGCACCTCCGCGAGCGCCGCCTCGGACCGCTCCTGGTGGCGGTGCGCCCGGGCGACCAGGGAGGGCGTCCCGTAGAGCAGGGCGTGGAAGGCCAGCACCTCGGGACGGTCGTTGAGCCCGGTCACGGGATCGGACCGCTCCAGCCCGTCCAGGAAGTGCCGCCGCAGCGCCTCCACGGGCGGCTCCTGCGCCCGGGCCACCACCCGCGCGGCCTCCCCCTCGTGGTCGGCGATCCGGTACAGCACCAGATCCTCCTTGGCGGGGAAGTACCGGAACAGCGTCGGCTTGGAGATCTCGGCCGCCGCCGCCACCTCGGCGACGGACACCGCGTCGAACCCCTTCTCCAGGAACAGCCGGACGGCGATGTCCGACACCGACTCGTACATCCGCTGCTTCTTGCGCTCCCGCAGGCCCGGCTCGCTCATGGGGCGAGCCTACGCAGTGCGGCGAAGGGCCCGGCGGTGCCTAGGCGAAGGCGCGGACGAGGTACGGGTTCGCGGTGGCACGGGCCGGCAGGCCGAGGGAGGCGGTGGCGGCGGCGAGGGTCATCGCGTACGAGTCGACGGCGCGGCGGACGTTGGGCGCGTCCAGGCCGGCGCCGGTGACCAGCCGGTCGAGGTCGACGTAGGCGGAGCGGACGATCTCCACCCAGCGGTAGACCCGCCAGTCCCGGCGCCAGTCCCGGGTGTACTCGGGCGGCAGGACGCTCTCCCACTGCCGGACCATGCGGTCGCGGATCTCGGGCCGGGTCGGGGTGAGATGGATGTGCCGGACCAGGTCGTACAGCGGGTCGCCGACCATCGCCATCTCCCAGTCGATGATGGTCAGGGCCAGATGGTCGCGCTGCGTGTGGCGGACCAGGTTCCAGGGGTTGAGGTCGCCGTGCAGCAGGGCGTGTCTGCGCGGGGTGACGCGGTGCCGGGCGAGGATCTCGCTCAGCCGGGCCGCGTCCGGCAGCCCCAGCGCCTTGGCGACCTGCCGGGACTCCCGCGGCAGTCCGCGCACCAGGTCGACGAGCTGCTGACTGAGCCAGGTGTAGAAGTCCCAGGTGCCGGGGAGCGGGTCGAGCCCGGCGTGGTCGACGCGGGTGAGCTGGCCGAGCTGGTAGACCAGCCCGTCGGCCTCGTGCGGCAGCAGGCCGTTCACCGGGTGGCCGGGGGGCCGGTCGCCGTGCGGGGGGCCGGCGTAGGTGTGGATGGCGAAGGTGTCCCCGCCGTGGCTCGTGCCCAGCGCCAGCACCCTGGGGGCGGTGACGTCGACCCGGGAGCGGGCGATGGCCTGCAGGACCGCGTGCTCGCTGAGGTGGCTGGGCTCCCGGCGGCAGAACGAGGCGACCTTGCGCCGCACCACCACGGGCACGTCCAGGTGCGGCACGCGGACCACGGAGTTGAGGTGGGCGGTGCCCTTGAAGACCCGGCCGGCCGGGGCCGAGCCCTCCGCGACCAGGGCGTCGCGCACGGCGTCGCGGGGGAAGCCGGGGTGTTCCGGGACGCGCTTGTCGGGGACCCAGTCGAGGGCGGGGACCGGCCGGAAGGCGGTGGGCCTGCGGTGCCGGGAGTCCCGCCGGCGCATCAGCACCCGCTCGATCTCCGCGGGGCACGGCACCCTGGCGAACCCGAGCGGCTCGGCGGCGGCCTCCAGCGCCCGGTGCACGGTGGCGGTGGCCTCGGCGAGGCTCTGGTCGTCGAGCCTGTCGTCCAGCGACCTGGCGGCCCGCATCACGTCCGGATACACCGACTGGGCCCGCTCGAAGGCGACGTAGTGGCGCAGGTCCCCGGCCAGGCCCTGCACCGCCGAGGGCCGGGACTCCTCCATGGCCGTCGCCCAGGCCTGGCGCACCTGCTCCCACTGCGCGGCCGGGTAGCGCATCCGGACCAGGTGCGTGGCCAGCTCGTGCAGCGGGTCGCCGTAGGTGGCGAGCTCCCAGTCGACGGCCGCCACGGACCGGCCGTCCGCGGAGACGATGAGGTTGCCGCGGTGCAGGTCGGTGTGGAGCAGGGTGTACGGCCGGCGCGCCATGGCGGGGACCCGCTCGGCCAGCCGGGTCAGGGCGTCGGCGGGCACCCCGAGCGCCTCGAACAGCCCGCCGAACTCAGCCCAGTTGGGCTGGCGGACCTGCCGGTCGGCGAGGTGCGCCAGGGTGCGCAGGAAGCCCCGGCTGTCCTTGTCGCCGCCCGGGCGTGCGCCGGGCAGGGGCGGCAGGGCCTCCTTGCGGATCTGCGCCATCCGCGCGACCGTCCGCATCAGGGACCCGACCAGCCGTGCATCGACCGGCTCGCCGTCCCGGCTGAGGCGGCGCAGCGGGGTGCCCTCCACATGGCTGTGGACCGCCGAACCGTTCCGCCTGGCCAGGCACTCCGGGGCCCCGGGCAGCGCGCCGCCGATCGCGGCGAGCACGTCGGGTTCCTGCCAGGTGCGGATCACCACGGGGAGCACGTTCGGGGCCCGCAGCCGCACTATCGCCGGGGTGCCGGCCGCACGCCCCACGTACCGCGCCATGGGCTCGGTCAGGGGCAGGACGAAGTTCCGGTTGTGACGGCCGTCGTACCTCACGCCGTCCGTCGTCGCCCGCCGCACGAACTCCCCGTAAGGATCGCGCGCGGGGAACCTCCCGGAGGGAGGCGGGGAAACCGCCAGCGGGGGCACCGGCTGCTCCTGGATCAAAGTGCAACGCTCTGGAAAGTGGCTCAGAGCCTAGCGTCGCGCCGGTGCCCGCACGACTTGAGCCGGGTGATCCGTGGTCTCAATGGGGTAACCGTGACGGCAGGGTCAGCGCTTCTCCCTGAGCACGTCCAGCACCTGTTCCAGGGAGGTCACGATGTGGGAGCGGTCGACGCCCGCCTCCAGCAGCGGGGGCAGCTTGCTCTCGGCGCGGGCGTAGCCCAGGAACGGGACGCCCAGCTTGTGCGCCGCCTGGTAGTCCGTGCCGGCGTCGCCCAGCATCAGCGCCCGGGAGGGGTCCGCGCCCAGGGCCTTGAGCGCCTGGGCGAGGCAGTGCGGGTGCGGTTTCATCCGGTCGAGGTCCTTGGTGCGGCCGTAGACGAAGGGGAAGCAGCCCTCGAGGTGCCGGGTCTCCATGTAGGCGGTGGCGGCCCGGGCCGAGTTGTTCGTGGTGATGGCGAACCGGGCGCCCAGGGCCGACCAGGTGCGGATGAGCGGGTCGGCGTACGGCGTGGGCAGCGCGCTGGGGACGGCGGTGAGTTCCTGCTGGGTGAGCCACTCCTCCAGCTGGGTGATCAGGTCGCTGTCGGGATGCCGCTCGTTGAGGCCGAGCAGCACCGCCTGCGGATCCCGGTGGAAACGTTCCTCCTCGCGCAGCAGGGCGCCGAGGCCGAGCTCCTGGATCTTCCTCACGAGCATGCGCGCCACGGCGTCCGCCGGGTGTCCCGCGAAGAGCCGGCAGATCGGCCCGTCCAGGTCCCACAGCACGTAGCGGACAGGAGCGAGCAGTTTCCGCAGTTCCTCGGTCGATGCCGTCGCCGCACCGGTCTGTGTCGTATCAGGAGTCACTAGGAGAGTGTCAGGTCCGTCGTGATGGTTTCCCAGAGGGCGTCGAACCACTTCTGCGATTCCGCGACGAACGCCGCGTCCCGCAGCCCCGCCCGCTCCACGAAGGAGAACAGGACGGACTTGGAGCCGAGGACGTCGTACATGTCCAGCGCCCGGCCGCCCCACTCCTCCTCGCGCCGGGTCAGCATGTAGTAGCCGATCAGCGCCTCCTGCCCGTTGAGGAGGTACAGCTTCACCGGCGGGGTGAAGGGCAGCGCCCGGAAGGTGACGTGGACGTCCACGCCGTGGGTGGAGCGCAGGGTCAGCAGGTTGTGTTCCAGGACCCGCAGCTGGGCGTTGCGCATCTCCAGCCAGCGCTGGTGCACCGCGTCGTCCTCCTCCTGCTCCTCGACCAGGCGGGGGAAGGCGAGGTTGATCTCCCGGGAGGGGAGCAGGACGCGCAGGTCGATCGAGGCGGGGCGGACGCGGCCCTCGTGGATGCGGCGCAGCGGCTCGCCGAGGGCCACCATCAGGGTCTCCGAGGTGTGGCAGACCACGTCGACGCGGACGGCCGGCGCCGAGAACGCCTCCGCCAGGCGCGGCGCCAGACTGACCATCGTGGGCTGCGGCTCGCCCCGGGCCGGGGCGGGCGCGGCGATCCTCGGGGGGCTGCCCTTGCTGACGTCGGTGAGGAGCCCGTCCTCCTGGAGCGCCCGCAGGGCCTGCCGGACGGCGCCGCGCTCCACGCCGAACTCCTCCGCGAGCTCGGCCTGGGTGGGCAGGCGGTCCCCCGGCTTGAGCTCGCCGGTGCGGATACGTTCCCGCAGGATGTCGGCGATCTCCTGGGGCGAGGACCTCCTGCTGCCGTTCACTGCCGCGTTCTCCGCCACGTTGTCCGCCACGTTGTCCGCCACGCTCTCCTGGGCCACGACCAAACGCTACAACTCCGATCCATCTGAAGGGAGTTGTTGGAAAGTAGTTTATGACTAGGGACCAAGTGGGGACAACTTAAGCAGAGTTGGTTGCCAACTTCATCGAGTTGGCGGAAGTTTTGCTTCCGAACTTCCGAAGGGGGAACTCCGATGCCCGCCCTCGCTCTCCTCTCCGCCGCCTTCGTCGTCGGCTTCGAACAGCTCGTGCAGTGGAAGTACGGCCCGGCCGGCATCGTCGGCCTGCTCCTGCTCACCGTGGGCGTCAAGGCCAAGAGCCCGGCCGTCAGCTCCGCGGGAGCGGTCGTGCTCGCGCTGCTGATGACGGGACCCGCGGTCAGCTCGTGAGCACCAGCTCCGAACTGATCGTCTCCCACAGCGCGTTGAACCACAGGTGCGACTGCTCCACGAACGTGGTGTCCCGCAGGCCGGGGCCCTGCCGGAAGGAGAACAGCATCGACCGGGTGCCCTGCGCGTCGTACATCTGCAGCGGCCGCTGGTCGATCCGGGCCTCCCGGCGCGTCAGCGTGTAGTACGCGAACAGCGCCTCCGCGTTGTTGAGCAGGTACAGCTTCACCGGCGGGGTGAACGGCAGCGCCCGGAAGGTGACCTGGACGTCGATGCCGTGCGTGGAGCGCAGCGTCAGCAGGTTGTGCCGGAGCACCTGCCCCTGGGCGTTGCGCATCGCGAGCCACCGCTCGTGCACCCGGTCCTCGTCGCCGCTCCCCGCCACCGGCACCGGGAAGGCGAGGTCGATGTCCCGGCCGGGCAGCAGCACCCGGACGTCGACCTTGGCCGGTTTCAGCCGCCCCGCGTGGATCTGCCTGAGCGGCTCCCCGATGGCGAGCGTGAGGGACACGGAGGTCAGGCACACGGCGTCGATCTCCACGTGCTCCGCCGCGAACGCCGCCTCGATACGGGGCGCGAGCGCCACGGTCGTCGGCAGTGGCAGGGCTTCCGGGCCGGTCAGCGCCCCGACGGGATCGGCGGCGACGGTCGCCGGGCTGCCCTTGGAGACGTGGGTGAGCAACCCCTCGGACTGCAGGATGCGCAGCGCCCGGCGCACCGCGCCGCGCTCCACACCGAACTCCTGGGCCAGTTGTGCCTGGGTGGGCATGCGTTCACCCGGGCGCAGCGCCCCCGACCTGATCCGGGCGCGCAGCTCCTCGGCCACCTCGTGATGTGTCCTCTGTGGCCGCTGCGACCTCTTCCGTCCACGGACGGAGGTGTGTTCCGGGTCCACATGTCAACGCTACAACTTCCCGCCAACTTGCGGCAGTTCAGCGGAAGGTGGTTATGAGCCGCTTCCCGGCGGAGATAAGTACAGTGAAGTTGGTCGCCAACTTCGGCAACATGGTCAGACCTTCAGGGGGTTGGCCTTGCCGCTCAGGGGCTCCCTTCCGGAGGGGAGCCGGGAGCCCCGGCGCACCACCACAACCGAACAGCTCGCTACGGATGCGGGTCCCCGTCAGCCGGCGAAGGGAGCGGCTTCAGAACAGGTCCGGGCACCACGGCCGCCTGGACGTACGCAGCAGGGCGTCGGCCTTCCGGGCGGCGCCCGCTCGTTCTTCCCCGATCCGCCCCAGCGCCGCCAGCCGCACCGCCGACTCGTCCCCGAGCCACAGCGCTCCCAGGTCCCCGATCCCGAGCGTGAGTTCCGCGCTCTCGCGCGTCGGTGCGCACGAGGCGCCCTCGGCGGAGGCCTCCAGCCGGTAGCGCCCGCCGGTCAGCCCGTCCACCCCGGCGACCTGAAGCACCAGTGACCCCTCGGCCTCGTAGCCGCGCGCCTGCAGCGCCCGGACGACGTCCAGGATCCGCACCCACAGCCAGTCCGCCTGCGAGGTGATGTGGGCCGCCCGCGGGTCCGGCAGCAGGTGCGGGAGCAGGTCGTCGGGCGCCCGCCGGCCGCTCTTCACCTTCACGACCCAGTCGATGGAGCACAGGTACTGCCACAGCGCGCGCTCCGCTGCCGGTGTCACGCCGGTCAGCCACTGCACGCTCGCCGTGTTCAGCGGCTGCTTGGCGTCGCCCCAGTGGTCGTCGATCTCGTAGGCGGCCATGCCCTCGACCTCGCCGGACGCCGAGCGGTACACGGCGAAGAAGGGCTGCTTCCAGGACGGTTCGAGCCGTACGGCGCCGGTGTTGGCCTTCCACCACAGCTCGTCGCGGTCGATGGCGCCGGGCTGGACCCGGCACAGCCGCTCGTGCAGGTCGGGGCCGAGCTTGCGGACGTCCTCGGCCTCCACCAGGTCGATCCGCCCGCCGTCCGCGGGTCCCGCCCAGCGGGCGTCGAGCCCGGCGCGCGGCACGTCGACCGTCCACTCGGACGCCCGGGTCGCCGGCCCGAACCCGTACCGGCCGTAGATCGGGTACTCGGCGGCGACCAGCGTCGCGACGACGTCCCCGCGCTCCTTGGCGGCCGTCAGGTCCCGCTCCATCATCCGCGTCAGCAGCCCGCGGCGGCGGTGCGTGGCGGTGACGGTGACGCCCGAGACCGCGTCGGCCGCGACTCTCGCCCCGCCCACGGCCGTGAGCTCCTGGTCGAAGGAGCGGAAGGTCGCCACACACCGCCCGGCGTCGAAGGCGCCGAGGTAGCGGCCCGGGACGAACCGTGCGCGGCGCCCCTCGACCTCCTCCTCGGTCAGGTCGGGGGTCTGCAGGAAGCCGGTCTTCACGGCGCGCAGCCAGTCGGGGAACTCGGCCTCGGTGATGGGACGTACGTCGGCGTCGGCACGCGGGGTCATGGGGACACGCTAGGCGCGGGGCCGGTCGGTGTCGCGCCGATTTCCGACCGGCCCGGCCCGGCCCCGCGGCCGCGGGGATCACACCAGCAGGTCGTCGACCTGTGCCTCCCCGTCGCGGTAGCGGCGGGCGATCTCCGCGCTGCACTCGTCGGCCGTGCGCTGCAGCCGCCGGCGGCGCCGGGAGACCTGCTGCTCGTAGCGCACGAGCCGCCCGATGCCCGTGGTCAGCTCCGCGTCCGTGCGCGCCCGGAGGTCCGACAGCTCGACCTCGCCGAGCATCTCCGCGGCCAGCCGCCGGTACTCCTCGCCCTGCGGGGTCCCCAGCGTCACGTGCCGGGCGGAGGAGCGCTGCCGGGCCGGGGCGTCGCGCAGGATGTCGGCGAGCCGCTCCACGACGGACCTCTCCGCGGTGACGGCGACGGACGCCGCGTCCTGCGGAGCGCGCCGGGACAGCTCGGCGCGCAGGATGTCGATCCGCCCCTGCAGCAGCCGCCGCACGTAGCTGAGGTCGGCCTCGTCGCGCCGGGTCCTCCCGCGCAGCGTGCGCAGCTCGGGCAGGCTCAGCGCGGTCAGCTCGTGCTCGGGGGTGTTCGAGGGCAGCCGCGGGCTGTCCGTGCGCTGCGTGGGCGGCCGGTGGTACTCCGGCGCCCCGATCCCCGTGTATGCCGACCGGACAGCCCCCGACTGCTGCCCGGTGCTTGATGTGCTCATGTGCTCGACCGTCCCCTCGACCGGTGTGTGCCAGCATCGTGCCACCCCAGGTGGCCGCTATGGGAACGAGTGCCCCCGATAGACCCCAGATGGGCGGTTAAGCAGCAAAATACGGTCGCTCAGGGCCTGTTGGCGTCCACAGCAAACCACCCTTTCGTGCCATGCGCGAACCGCTCGCGGCGCGGAAGTCACCGCCCTGCATGATGGACACATGCGAGCTGTGGTGCAGAGGGTGGACGGCGCGAGCGTCGTCGTGGACGGCGAGACGGTGGGCGCGATCGAGGGCGAGGGGCTGTGCGTCCTGGTCGGCGTGACCCACGAGGACACCAAGGAGCAGGCGGCCCAGCTGGCCCGCAAGCTGTGGTCGATCCGCATGCTGCACGACGAGAAGTCCTGCAGCGACATCGACGCCCCGCTCCTGGTGATCAGCCAGTTCACCCTCTACGGCGACGCCCGCAAGGGCCGCCGTCCCACCTGGAACGCCGCCGCCCCCGGCGACGTCGCCGAGCCGCTGGTGGACGAGGTGGTCGCCCGGCTGCGCTCGCTGGGCGCGACGGTGGCGACGGGCCGTTTCGGGGCGGCGATGCGTGTATCACTGACGAACGACGGCCCGTTCACCGTGCTGATCGAAATCTGACCCGAAAGGTCTACAAGCGTTACGGCTCGACGACGACTTCCTGGGCGGCGGCGGTGTCCCCGGCCACCAGCGGCGCGTCCAAGGGGACGTTCCGCTTCACCAGGGCGAGGGCCACCGGACCCAGCTCGTGGTGGCGCGCGGACGTCGTGATGAAGCCGACCTTCCGGCCGTCGGGGCCGTCCTCCGCGAGCCGCAGCTCGGTCCCGGCCGCCGGCAGGTGCACCTCGCTGCCGTCCAGGTGCAGGAAGACCAGCCGGCGCGGCGGCTTGCCCAGGTTCTGCACCCGGGCGACCGTCTCCTGCCCCCGGTAGCAGCCCTTCTGCAGGTGCACCGCCGAGCCGATCCAGCCCAGCTCGTGCGGGATGGTGCGGTGGTCGGTCTCGAAGCCGAGCCGGGGCCGGTGCTGCTCCACGCGCAGCGCCTCGTGGGCGAGGATCCCGGCGGGCGGCCCGGACCGGTCGGCGAAGGCCTCCAGATCGGCGCGCGGCAGGAACAGATCACGGCCGTACGGCGTCTCGCGGACGACGACGCCCTCCGGCACCTCGGCGATCGAACCGGCCGGCAGGTGCACGACCGCGATGTCGGCCGTCCGGTCGGCGACCTCGACCTTGTAGAAGAACTTCATCGACTCCAGGTAGGCGATCAGCGCCTCCTGGGTGCCGGGCTCGACATGCGCCCAGACCGTCCCGCCGTCGTCGACGAGGTACAGGGCGTGCTCGATGTGGCCGTTCGCGGAGAGGATCAGCGCCTCGGTGGCCTCGCCCGGGGGCAGCTCGCTGACGTGCTGGGTGAGCAGCAGATGCAGCCAGGCAAGACGGTCCTCGCCGGTGACGGTGACGACCCCGCGGTGCGAGAGGTCCACGAAACCGGCGCCGTCGGCGAGGGCGCGCTGCTCACGGAACAGGTCGCCGTAGTGGGCGGCGACGCCTTCGTCCACGCCCTCGGCGGGGACGGCGCCGGGCAGGGTCAGCAGGGGGCTCTTCATATCCGTAAGCCTACGACTCGGTAGTTGAAGCCTTGAGCGTGCAGTCCTCGCAGCGGCCGAAGATCGCGAAGTGCTTCAGGTCGGTGTCGAACCCGAACGTCTGGCGCAGCTTCGCCGTGAACTCCGCGGCCACGGACACGTCCGCCTCGATCACGTTCTGGCAGTCGCGGCAGACCAGGTGGAGGTGGTGGTGCCGGTCCGCGAGGTGGTACGTCGGCGCGCCGTGGCCCAGGTGCGCGTGGCTGACCAGGCCGAGCTCCTCCAGGAGCTCCAGCGTCCGGTACACCGTGGAGATGTTGACCCCCGACGCGGTCTTCCTCACTTCCACGAGGATGTCGTCGGGGGTCGCGTGCTCCAGGGTGTCCACGGCTTCGAGCACGAGTTGCCGCTGCGGGGTCAGCCGGTAGCCGCGCTGCCGCAGATCGCTCTTCCAGTCGGTGCTCACCACACCATGAGTCTAGGCCGACTCGCGGGCGACCGGCCGGGGAAGGCGTCCGGCTACTTGAAGAAGGCGATGCCGTCGTCCGGCAGGTCGTCGGGCAGGGCCTTGGCCCAGCGCTCGACCTCCTCCGGGGTGACGGCCTTCTTCAGGTGGGCCGACATGTAGGGGCGCAGCTCGACCTCGGGGGTCTGCTTCTCGCCGACCCACATCAGGTCGCTCTTGACGTAGCCGTACAGCCGCTTGCCGCCGCTGTAGGGCCGGGAGGCGGCGGTGCGGGCCACCGCGTCCGTCACCAGGTCGATCTGCGGCTTCTTGTCGGCCAGCTCGCCGTACCAGATCTCGATGACGCCGTCGTCGCGGGTCATCGTCACCTCGACCTTGCGGGCGCCGTCGATCCGCCAGTAGCCGTGCTCGGACTCCAGTGGGCGGACCTTGTTGCCGTCGCCGTCCAGCACCCAGCTGCGGGAGTGGTACTCCAGGAAGTCCCGGCCGTCGTGGGTGAAGGCGACCTCCTGCCCGAAGTTGCACTTCTCGGAGCCGGGGAAGTCGTGCACGCCGGCACCGGCCCAGTTGCCGAGCAGGAAGGCGAGCGGGACGAGGTCCTTGTGGAGGTCGGAGGGGATCTCGATCATGGGAATGTCCTAGACGTGGGTCAGCGCTGGCCCTGGAACAGCTTCTTCACGGTCAGTCCGGCGAAGGCGAGGACGCCGACGCAGACCAGGACCAGCAGGATTTCGAAGAAGATCTCCACGGGGTGCTCCTTGAGCGGGATGCGGACGGTTGCACAGGGCCGAGCCCAGCTTACGCGGGCCGTTTCGGCCTTACGATTCCGGCTATGGCGAAGAAGCTGGTGATCAAGGTGACGGCCGGGGCGGACGCCCCCGAGCGGTGTTCTCAGGCGTTCACGGTGGCGGCGGTGGCCGTGGCCAGCGGTGTCGACGTCTCCCTCTGGCTGACCGGCGAGTCGGCCTGGTTCGCCCTGCCCGGCCGGGCCGCCGAGTTCGAGCTGCCGCACGCGGCGCCCCTGCCCGACCTGCTCGACTCCCTGCTGGCCGG
The DNA here is from genome assembly GCF_040611555.1 of Streptomyces sp. NPDC006624. NCBI lineage: Bacteria > Bacillati > Actinomycetota > Actinomycetes > Kitasatosporales > Streptomycetaceae > Streptomyces > Streptomyces sp. NPDC006624. The sequence continues at coordinate 401,248 of NZ_JBEXOM010000006.1, forward strand.
CGGCCGGGTCACCCTGTGCACGCAGTGCGCGGCCCGCCGCGAGATCACGGAGAAGGACGTCATCGAGGGCGTCCGCATCGCGGGTGCGCAGGTCTTCGTGCAGGAGGCCCTGGGGGACGGGACGCAGGCGCTCGTCTACTGAGACGGCTGCGGCGGGGTCCGGCTCACCGCCGGCGCTTCTTGCCGTCCAGTTCGTCCCACCACTCGTCGGACTGCGGATCGCCGGACGGGTCGTCCCACCAGCGGTCGTCCGGGCCCCGGCGGTTGGCGACCATCGCGGCGACGGGCGGGATGACCATGGCCACCACGCACATGCCCACGGCGACGGGGACCGACCAGAGCCGCACGACGCCCCAGGCCAGCACGAAGAGGGCGATGCAGCCGCCCATCATCGCGAAGTACGTCCGCCGCCGTCGTGCGTACATGACTCCAGCGTAGGTCCGGGCAGGCCGAAGGGCCGCACCCCAGGCGTCCAACCCGGTGGGTGCGGCCCCTCGAGGACCGGTCGCCGTCAGACGGCGATCGCGACCTCCGCCAGACCGCCCTGCTGGGCGACGACCGTGCGGTCGGCGGTGGCGCCGGGCACGAGGGCGCGGACGGTCCAGGTGCCCTCGGCCGCGTAGAAGCGGAACTGTCCGGTCGCCGAGGTCGGCACCTCGGCCGTGAACTCGCCGGTCGAGTCCAGCAGACGGACGTAGCCCACCACGGGCTCGCCGTCCTTGGTCACCTGACCCTGGATCGTGGTCTCACCGGGCTTGATCGTCGAGGCGTCGGGGCCGCCGGCCTTCGCACCACACATGTCGTACTCCTGAAGAGAGGTCTGGAAAGGTCGGTGGGGGTCGGTTACTTGCCGGCGCCGAGCTCGATCGGCACGCCGACGAGGGAGCCGTACTCGGTCCAGGAGCCGTCGTAGTTCTTGACGTTCTCGACGCCGAGCAGCTCGTGCAGCACGAACCAGGTCAGCGCGGAGCGCTCACCGATGCGGCAGTAGGCGATGGTGTCCTTCGCCAGGTCGACGCTCTCCTCCTCGTAGAGGGCCTTGAGCTCCTCGTCCGACTTGAAGGTGCCGTCGTCGTTGGCGTTCTTCGACCACGGGATGTTGCGGGCGCTGGGCACGTGGCCGGGGCGCTGGGACTGCTCCTGCGGCAGGTGGGCCGGGGCGAGCAGCTTGCCGGAGAACTCGTCGGGCGAGCGCACGTCGACGAGGTTCTGCGCGCCGATGGCGGCGACGACGTCGTCGCGGAAGGCGCGGATGGACGTGTCCTGCGGCTTGGCCTTGTAGTCCGTCTTCGGACGCTCGGGCACCTCGTCGCCGGCGACCAGCTCGCGGGCGTCGAGCTCCCACTTCTTGCGGCCGCCGTCGAGGAGCTTGACGTTCTCGTGGCCGTACAGCTTGAAGTACCAGTAGGCGTACGAGGCGAACCAGTTGTTGTTGCCGCCGTACAGGACCACGGTGTGGTCGTTGGCGATGCCCTTCTCCGACAGGAGCTTCTCGAAGCCCTCCTGGTCGACGAAGTCACGGCGGACCGGGTCCTGCAGGTCCTGGGTCCAGTCGATCCGGATGGCGTTCTTGATGTGGTTCTTCTCGTAGGCGGACGTGTCCTCGTCCACCTCGACGATGGCGATGGTCGGGTCGTCCAGGTGCTCCTGGAGCCAATCGGCGTCTACCAGGACGTCGTTGCGGCTCATGCTCTTTCTCCTCCGGGGCAGTTGCGGCGGGGCGTGCGAGATCTGCGGAGCGCGCGCCCGAAGACGGGGGCGGCGCACGGGTGCCCTGGATGCAGGGCGGCGGGAATGCGCGCGTCGGCGCGAGTGCCGACGCGGTCGCTCAGAAGGTGCGACAGAGCATGGCGGCGACGCGGCACAGGTCTACTGCCCGCCGCTTCGTGAGATCCGCCTGTCGCTTCATGCCGTCGATCGTAGGGACGGCAGGGCGCGCGTGTCACCGGTGTGTCGCATAGTGAGACAGGATGATCCGCCATATGGGATCGAGGCCCCACAGGGGCGCTTCCCGCCCGGATTCCGCCCGGCTGTATCCGCCGTCACATCTACGCTGCGGACACAGCCGTCTCGCCCACCGGACATCGCAGGTGGGGTCCGCCGTGCCCCTACCTACCCGGCGAGGCGGACGTTGGAACCCTTGACCGCGATCTCGACGCCGTCCGGGGCGGCCTGCACCTTGTCGAGCTCGATGCCGCCGGGGAGGCCGTCGACGACCTGCTGGAAGTCGGTGATGGCGCGGACGCGGTTCTCGGCGAGGTCGACACCGGCGAAGCTGGGCAGGCCGTCGGCCTTGACCCGGACGGTGTCGCCGTCGACCGTCACGGTGCTGAGCACGGAGACCGGCTCCGGCAGCTTCGTGCCGAGCACGGTGGCCTCGACGGTGACCTTGATCTTGCCGTTGCCGCCGTCGGAGAGACCGAGGACGCGGGCGGTGACACCGGGGGCGACCTGCGTGGGCTCGGACTTCGCCGTCTTCAGCAGCTCGTCGTAGGAGATGGTCGCGGTGCCGGTGGCGCTGGTGGCGGTCGCGGAGCTGTAGTCGCCGGAGAACTCGACGCCCTTCATGTCGGCGCGGAGGTCGTCGATACGGATCTTCCGGGCGCCGTCGCCCGCGGCGGCCTCGTAGGCGTCGATGCCGACCTCGATGTCGTCGAGGGAGCCGGCGGCGACCTGGGTGAGGAACGGGAAGCCCTTGATCGAGACGTCGGGCGTGGTGGAGAGGTTCTCGGTCGTCTTCAGCCGGTCGGCGGCCTCGTCCTCGGCGAAGCCCACGGCGAGGCGGTCGGCGAGGACGAAGAGTCCGCCCAGGATCACGACGAAGATCAGCAGTATTCGCAGGGCGCGCATCCGGTGTGTTCCCCCACCCAGTCGTTCGACAACGGTCCCTGACGACCGGGTGGCCGCCTTGCGTGAGCGTAACTCCGCGGGGAAGGGGGACCGGCGAATTGTCGATCAGCTGTGACAGGGTGCGCGGCACCGCCGCCGGGGCGGACCCGCACCCGCGCACGCACGGAAGGGGACGTGCCGGGGGGTGTCCGCCCGCAGCGGTCGGCGCGTCAAAGAACAGTCAGTCGGCACGCAACCCCATCGCGCCGATCCGAGGACGGACACCCCCCGGCGCGGCCCCGCCCCACAACCCGGCGCAACGCGCAACGCGCACCCCCACCCACGCCGCACAGGCCGCACAGGCCACCGCAGGCGCTACGCCAGTGCCCGCCCCAGGACGTAGACCGCCGGGGCCGCGGCCGCCAGGGGCAGGGCCACTCCCGCGGTGAAGTGGACGAAGCGGGACGGGTAGTCGTAGGCGGCGACGCGGTGGCCGATCAGGGCGCAGACCGCCGCGCCCGCGCCCAGGAACGCGCCCGAGGCGCCCAGCCCGGTCATCGCCCCGGCCGCGACACCGCCGCCCGCCGCCGCGAGCAGCGCCACCGCCACCGACGCCGCCGTAGGCAACGGCAGCGCACGCGCCACGGCCGCGACCGCCACGGCGACCGCGCCGACGGTGACCGCGTCCGCGTCCGCCGCGAGGTAGCCGCCCGCCGCGATCGCCAGCGCCGCCGCCACGACCGTCGCCATCAGGCCGTACATCCGCTCGTCGGGATCCGCGTGCGAGCGCAGCTGCAGCACCAGCGCCAGCAGCACCCACACGCCGAGCGTCCCGAGGATCGCCGCCGGCGACCGGCCGGACACCAGCAGCGCCGCGTCCGCGGCGAGCGCCCCGGCGAAGCCCAGTGCGATGCCCTGCCGCGCCGGCCACATCCCGTTCAGCCGGAACCAGCCGGCCGCGGTGACGGCCTGCAGCACGACCAGCGGCACGAGCAGCGCGTACGTCCCGACCGCCGCCGCACCGGCGAGCAGCAGCCCCAGCAGCGCCGTCAGCCCGGCCGGCTGCATCCCGGGCTCGATGATCGGCGAGCGCCCCTCCGCGCGGGCCCGCTGCGCGTCGGTGACCCGGGGGTTCCCGGCGAGGGTGGCGGGCCCGTACCCGGTGTCGTCCCCGGCGGCGGGCACGGTGGGTACGGGGGCGGGCTGCGGCGTCGCGTGGCCCTGCTGCGGCAGATACGCCGTCTCGGCGGCCGGCGCGGCCGGCGCGGACACCGCCTGCTGCGTCTGCGTCTCCCAGGTCTGTCCCTGCCACTGCTGCGTGTACTGCTGAGCGGCGTGCGGGTCCTCGTACCCCTGGTACTGCTGGTACTGCTGATGTTGCTGCTGTTGGTATTGGTGCTGCGGGTACCCCTGCTGCTCCTGCCCGGGCCACGGCTGCGCGGGCTGCTGAGGCTGCGGCTGCTGCTGAGGCTGCTGCTGACCGTAAGAGCCATAGGGCTCGTGACCGTCGTACCGGTCGTACCCGTCGTACCCCTTGCCCCCGCTGCCGCCGTCGTACGGCTGGTCGGTCATGCGCTCATCCTCCTGCGAACGGCGGAAGCACCTCGACCGTGCCGCCGTCGGCCAGCCGTACCGTCTCGTGCTCGCGGGTGCCCACGGGGTCGCCGTCCACGAGGAACGAGCATCGCCGCAGCACGCGCTCGAGCTCGCCCGGGTGCCGCTCGCGCACCTCGTCGAGCGCCTCGGCGAGCGTGGCCGCCTCGTACGCTTCCTCGGCCACCCCGGCCGCGGCCTTGGCGGCGGCCCAGTAGCGCACCGTGACCTCTGGCATCTGCTTCCTCAATCGCACAGTCGCCGCGGACGCGCGGCGGACTCACAACGGGCTCACCGGACGGTGAACCACGCCAGGCTAGCCCGCCCGGCGGACGACCCACTCCCCGATGCGGGCCAGCAGCTCGTCGCCCGCCGCGTGCTCGGCATGCCCCATGCCCGGCTCCAGCCACAGTTCGCCCTGGTCACCGGCGGCGGCCGCCAGCATCCGCGGATGGTCGACGGGGAAGTAGCCGTCGCTGTCGCCGTGCACGATCAGCAGCGGCGTCGGCGCGATCCTCGGCACCGCCTCCACCGGCGACAGCGGCACCGGGTCCCAGTGCCGGTGGTGGATGCGCGTACGGAAGCCGTAGCGCCCGACCACCCGGCCCGCCGGCCGCGTCACCATCCAGTGCAGCCGGCGCATCGGCGCGGTGCCCCGGTAGTACCACCGGGCGGGCGCGCTCACCGAGACGACCGCGTCCGTCGCCGCCCCGTGCAGCGCGGCGTGCCGCAGCACCACCGAGCCGCCCATGGAGAACCCGACCGTGGCCACGCGCGCGTGGCCGAGCCGGCGCGCCCAGTCGGCCGCCGCGGCGAGGTCGAGCACCTCCCGGTCCCCGACCGTGGACCGCCCGCCGGACGCCCCGTGGCCGCGGAACGAGAAGGTGACCACGGCCCCGTACCGGGCGAGGACCCGCGCCACGCGCCGGATGTGCGGCCGGTCGGCGGCGCCGGTGAAACCGTGCGCGACGACGAACACGGGATGTCCGGAAGGCGTCCGGGAGGCGTCGTGCGCGGCGGTCCCCGGGTCGTACACGGCCTCGATCGGCACGCCGTCGGAGGCGCGCAGAAACGTCCTCAGGGGCTTCCGTACAGGCGTTCCCTCGACCGTCTCACTGTGCGGACGATCGGTGGAACGCGCCACATGACCTGCCGGACCAGAGCTCATGTGGGCTATTCTGCTGGGCAGAGGACTCGGGCAGCGACGCCCCCGGGTCCTTTTGTGCTTTCGGAAGCGTTGTATACGACGCGGGAAACCGCAGGTGTACGGGCCTTCGGGATCGCAGAGCAGTGCTGTGCCAACAAACGTCCTCGCAGGGACCGAGGAGGAACCAGACATATGAGTTCTCTGCTGCTCCTGACCAACGCCCTCCAGCCGTCGACGGAGGTGCTCCCCGCCCTCGGCCTGCTCCTGCACAACGTGCGTGTGGCTCCGGCGGAGGGCCCCGCCCTCGTCGACACCCCGGGCGCCGACGTCATCCTCGTCGACGGCCGGCGCGACCTCCCCCAGGTCCGCAGCCTGTGCCAGCTGCTGCGCTCCACCGGCCCCGGCTGCCCGCTGGTGCTCGTCGTCACGGAGGGCGGCCTCGCGGCGGTCACCGCGGACTGGGGCATCGACGACGTGCTGCTCGACACCGCAGGGCCCGCCGAGGTCGAGGCGCGGCTGCGGCTGGCCATGGGCCGCCAGCAGATCGTCACCGACGACTCTCCGATGGAGATCCGCAACGGCGACCTGTCGGTCGACGAGGCGACCTACTCCGCCAAGCTCAAGGGCCGGGTCCTCGACCTGACCTTCAAGGAGTTCGAGCTCCTGAAGTACCTCGCGCAGCACCCCGGCCGCGTCTTCACGCGCGCCCAGCTGCTGCAGGAGGTGTGGGGCTACGACTACTTCGGCGGTACGCGCACGGTCGACGTGCACGTGCGGCGCCTGCGCGCCAAGCTCGGCCCCGAGCACGAGTCGCTGATCGGCACCGTCCGGAACGTGGGTTATCGATTCGTTACGCCGGAGAAGGTGGAGCGCGCCGCCGAGGAGGCGAAGGCCAAGGCGGCCAAGGCAAAGCCGGACAACGCGGACGAGTCGGCCGCCGTGGAGGCATCCGAGGCCCGCGCCCGGGCGTGAGAGGCGTACGGCGGCGCCCGATCGGGCATCGCATCCCCGACCGGCGCCCCCGGACGCCGGTCGGGATATCGTACGGAACCCCCTTTACGCCCTGCCCAGAGCGGGTATATCCGCGTAGACTCCGCGCGTGGCCAAGGTGACTCGGGATGATGTGGCGCGGCTGGCAGGGACTTCCACTGCCGTGGTCAGCTATGTCATCAACAACGGACCCCGGCCGGTCGCCCCGGCCACGCGCGAGCGTGTCCTCGCCGCGATCAAGGAACTGGGGTACCGGCCGGACCGCGTGGCCCAGGCGATGGCCTCCCGGCGCACGGACCTGATAGGCCTGATCATCCCGGACGCCCGCCAGCCCTTCTTCGGGGAGATGGCGCACGCGGTCGAGCAGGCCGCCTCCGAGCGCGGGAAGATGGTCCTCGTCGGCAACACGGACTACGTGGGCGAGCGCGAGGTCCACTACCTGCGGGCCTTCCTGGGCATGCGGGTCTCCGGGCTGATCCTGGTCAGCCACGCGCTGAACGACCTGGCCGCCGCCGAGATCGAGGCCTGGGACGCCCGGGTCGTGCTGCTGCACGAGCGCCCCGAGGCCATCGACGACGTCGCCGTCACCACGGACGACCTGGGCGGCGCCGAGCTCGCCGTCCGCCACCTGCTGGAGCACGGCTACGAGTACGTCGCCTGTATGGGCGGCATAGCCGAGACGCCCGCGGTCGGCGACCCGGTCTCCGACCACGTCGAGGGCTGGCGCCGGGCCATGGACGAGGCCGGCATCTCCACGGAGGGCCGCCTCTTCGAGGCGCTCTACAACCGCTACGACGCGTACCAGGCGGCCCTGAAGATCCTGTCCGGGCCCGAGCGTCCGCCGGCGATCTTCTGCTCCACCGACGACCAGGCGATCGGCCTGCTCCGCGCGGCCCGCGAGCTGCGGATCGACGTCCCCGGCGAGCTGGCGGTGGCCGGCTTCGACGACATCAAGGAAGCGGCGCTGACCGACCCGCCCCTGACCACGATCGCCTCCGACCGCCCGGCGATGGCCCGGGCGGCGGTGGACCTCGTCCTCGACGACGGGCTGCGGGTCGCGGGGTCGCGGCGCGAGCGGCTGAAGGTCTTCCCGTCGCGGCTGGTGGTACGCCGCTCCTGCGGCTGCGAGTAGCCCCTCCCGGCATCCCCGGGGCCCGCCTTTATATCGGGCATACGCGGTTCTGTCGGGCTTCTCAGCCGGGCCTCAGGAAGCTCTCATGGTCGGGAGACAAGCTCGGTGACATGACCGAGAGCTTCCACCGCAGTGGCGAGTACCAGAACCCTCACGAGGGTCAGCAGCAGGCCCCGGTGAACCCCGAGTGGCCGCCCCCGCCGGCGTACGCCCCGGCACAGGCTCCTCCGGCACCGGCTCCGGCGGCACAGGCTCCGAAGAAGCGCGGCCGCGGCCCCGTGGCCCTGATAGCCGCCGTGGCCATCGTCGCCGCGGCGATCGGCGGCGGCACCGCCTACGGCATCCAGGAGCTGACCGGCGGCGACACCGTCGCCTCCAGCTCGACCAGCACCGACGTCGTGCCGGCCGCTCAGAAGGGCACGGTCGCCGGGGTCGCCAAGGCGGTCAGCCCCAGCATCGTCGAGATCAGCGCCGACTCCGGCTCCGGGTCCTCCACCGGCTCCGGCGTGATCATCACCGGTGACGGCGAGATCGTCACCAACAACCACGTCGTCTCCGGGGCCTCGCAGATCAAGGTGACCACCAGCACCGGCAAGACCTACAGCGCCGAGGTCGTCGGCACCGACAGCAAGAAGGACCTGGCCCTGATCAAGCTGAGGGACGCCTCCGGTCTGAAGGCCGCCACGCTCGGCGACTCCTCCGGTGTCCAGGTCGGCGACCAGGTCGTGGCGATCGGCTCCCCCGAGGGCCTGTCCGGCACGGTGACCAGCGGCATCATCTCGGCCCTCGACCGGGACGTCACCGTCCCCACCGACGAGAGCCAGGGCCAGCAGCGGTTCCAGCAGGGTGACGGATGGCCCTTCGAGTACGGCGGGCGCCAGTTCAACGGCGACACCGGCAGCGACACCACGACGTACAAGGCGCTGCAGACCGACGCGTCCCTCAACCCGGGCAACTCCGGCGGCGCGCTGATCGACATGAACGGCAACATCATCGGCATCAACTCCGCGATGTACTCGCCGACGAGCCAGGCGTCCTCGTCCTCCGAGGCCGGCAGCGTGGGCCTGGGCTTCGCGATTCCGGTCAACACGGTGAAGGCCGACCTCGCGAAGCTGCGGGCCGGCTCGACGGACTGAGGGGTACGGCGATGATCCGGAAGATCGCGCACGCCCGGACCGGCACCGGCCCGGCGGAGACCGGGCTGGCCCTGGCGGTGGCGCACGCACTGCACCCGCCGGCGAGCCGGGCACCCGAGGTGGCCGCCCCGGCGGCGCGGCGGGCGGCCCGGGCCACGGCGGCCCGCCGCCGCACCGCACGCGGCTGACGCGGCCGACGCTCCTGCCGCCCGGTCCCGCCGACGTGCGAGGCTGAGAACGTCAGAGCACCCCGTCCGCCCCTTCACCCCCGAGGACCCCGACGCATGAGCCCCGCAGACGGCGACCGTGACCCCCAGCGCATCCTGATCGTCGACGACGAGCCGGCGGTGCGCGAAGCACTCCAGCGCAGCCTCGCCTTCGAGGGGTACGAGACGGAGGTCGCGGTCGACGGCGCGGACGCCCTGGAGAAGGCCGCGGCCCACCGCCCCGACCTGGTCGTCCTCGACATCCAGATGCCCCGCATGGACGGCCTGACCGCCGCGCGCCGCATCCGCGCCACGGGCGACACCACACCGATCCTGATGCTCACGGCCCGCGACACGGTCGGCGACCGGGTCACCGGCCTCGACGCGGGCGCCGACGACTACCTGGTCAAGCCCTTCGAACTCGACGAACTCTTCGCCCGGATCCGCGCGCTGCTGCGCCGCAGCTCCTACGCGGCGGCCGTGGCCGCGGCCGACGCGGCCGACGACGACGCGCTCACCTTCGCCGACCTGCGCATGGACCTCGCGACACGCGAGGTCACCCGGGCCGGCCGCCAGGTGGAGCTGACGCGTACGGAGTTCACGCTGCTGGAGATGTTCATGGCCCACCCGCGCCAGGTCCTCACCCGGGAGCAGATCCTCAAGGCGGTGTGGGGCTTCGACTTCGAGCCGTCGTCGAACTCCCTGGACGTGTACGTGATGTACCTGCGGCGCAAGACGGAGGCGGGCGGCGAGCCGCGTCTGGTGCACACGGTGCGCGGGGTCGGCTACGTGTTGCGGCAGGGCGGCGCGGAGTGAGCAGGCTCGTGCGCCGTTTCCGCTCGCTGCCACTCCGCTCCCGGCTGGCCCTGCTGGTGGCGGCGGCGGTGGCGTTCGCGGTGGCGGCGGTGTCGGTGACGTGCTGGTTCATCGTGCAGGGGAAGTTGTACGACCAGGTGGACAACGACCTGGAGCGGATGCTGCAGAAGCCGGGGCAGAACATCGCCATCCAGCAGGCGGTGGACAACTGCACGCAGACCGTGCAGGGCGGCGACAGCTTCCGCAACAGTTCCTACTTCGAGGTCGTCAAGGCGGACGGTGAGATCTGCGTCCACTCCGACTCCGTGGGCTTGGTCAAGGTGACCGGGGACGACAAGGACGTGATCAGGAACTCGCCCGTCGGCCGGGGCATCGTCCGCAACGGAACCGACGAACACGGCAACGCCCTGCGCGTGATGACCCTGCGGTTGGCGTCCGAACAGCCCGACGCGCCCAACGCCGCGCTGATCCTCGCCGTACCCCTCAAGAACACACAGGCCACGCTCAATGATCTCGCCCTGATCCTGCTGCTGGTCTCGGGCATCGGGGTCCTGGGTTCCGGAGCCGCGGGGCTGGCGGTCGCCCGGGCCGGGCTGCGCCCCGTCGACAAACTCACCGAGGCCGTCGAGCACGTGGCCCGCACGGAGGATCTCGACATCCGCATCCCCGTGGAGGACGACAGCGAGGACGAGATCGCCCGCCTCTCCCGTTCCTTCAACTCGATGACCTCGTCCCTGGCCAGCTCCCGTGACCTGCAGCAGCAGCTCATCGCGGACGCGGGCCACGAGCTGCGCACGCCGCTGACGTCTCTCCGCACGAACATCGAACTCCTCTCCCGCAGCGAGGAGACGGGCCGCCCCCTCCCCGAGGCGGACCGCAAGGCCCTGCTCGCGTCGGTGAAGGCGCAGATGACGGAACTGGCCGCGCTCATCGGCGACCTGCAGGAACTGTCCCGCCCGGACCCGGGCCAGCACGCGGGCCGTACACAGATCGTGGCCTGGCAGGACATCGTCGAGTCGGCGCTGCGGCGGGCCCGGCTGCGCGGCCCGGAGCTGACGATCACGGCGGACGTCCAGCCCTGGTTCGTCCGCGCGGAACCGTCGGCTCTGGAGCGGGCGGTGGTCAACATCCTCGACAACGCGGTGAAGTTCAGCCCGGACGGCGGCACGATCGAGGTGCGGCTGGCCGACGGCACGCTGACGGTCCGCGACCACGGCCCGGGCATCCCCGCCGAGGAACTCCCCCACGTCTTCGACCGCTTCTGGCGCTCCCCGAGCGCACGCGCCCTGCCGGGCTCGGGCCTGGGCCTGTCGATCGTGGCCCGGACGGTCCAGCAGGCGGGCGGCGAGGTGTCCCTGTCCCCGGCGGAGGGGGGCGGCACGGTGGCGACGGTCCGCCTGCCGGGAGCAGCGGTGCCGCCGCCGGAGGGGCCTGTTCCTTCTACTTCTTGAGGTGCGTGAGGAAGGAGGCCCAGGGGCCGGTTCTGGCGCGGCCGAGCTCAGTGCACACGCCATTCATCGGCCGGAACGCAGTCGTAAACGGTGTTGGCCCACTGCGCTCGATCACAGTCCTCCACCACCGGCCACGGATCAGGCCACACGTCCAGCAACTCCTCGATCTCCGCTCACTGGGCAGGCAGCGGCGGCCTTATCGTCTTCGGGCGCGCGCTCAGGGTCGAGTGCCGTCGATCTGCTCGAGCAGCGTCCGGGCTTCGACGGTGCGGCGGTGGTCCTGGCCGAAGGTGGCCAGGCAGGCCTCGTGAGCGGCGGCAGCCCGGCGGCGGGCCTCGGGGGCGCGGCCCAACCCCAACAGGGCCGTGGCAAAGGCCAGTTCGACGGCGCCCGTCTCCGGAAGGCGCTGGTCTTCGGGAAGGGCGCCGTGCAGTTCGTTTGCGCTCTGCGCCTCGGTGAGGGCGTCTTCATGGCGGGCCTGGCCGTTGAGGCTGCGGGCCAGGCCGAGTCGCAGGACGAGTGACACCCGGTCCCGTACGCGATAGGAGGCCAGGGCCTCGCGGGCGAGTGCCTCGGCCTCCTGGTGGCGCCCCTGCGCATTGAGGGTGAAGACCAGCCCATTGCGGGCAGCCGCTGCCAGGGATGCCATTTCCGGGCCGGTACCGCGGTCCGCGACCTCGGCGACGGCCGCACATTCCGCCTCGCACTCGGCGTGCCGGCCGAGCGAGATCATCTGCTGGGCGCGGTCAGAGCGCAGCTTCAGGGTCAGCCAGTGGTGGGCTCCGAATATCCTCCTGAAGGCAGGCAGCGCTTCGTCGTAGGTGGCGAGTGCTTCGGCGTGGCGGCCCTGGGCGCCCGTCGCAAGCGCGGCGATGTTGAGCGCCACGGCCGCGTACTCGTCGTCGCGTGACCGCGATCGGGCCACGGCGCGGGCTTCGGCCGCCGCCTCGGCGTAACGCCCGGCCTCGTACAGGGCTTTGGCCTCAGCGACAGGCGTTCCCGTCATGCGTTCGGCGTCGCTTCGGCCGCGCGGCCGGAAGAATCTCATGACCGGGAGCATACGGATGCCGTGCAGGCTGCTCGGCTACGAGGAGGCAAGGAGAGGGTCCACAGTCCCCGCATCCTTGAGCAGCCCTCCCTTGACCGCAACGACGAACGACGCCCAGCGGCTGACGCCGAACATGAGTATCGGGCCGTGGGGCAGCTTGCTGTCGCGGACGGGGACGGTGCGGGGGCAGTTGTCCGCGACTTCCAGGCAGTTGTTGTCGCCGCCATCGCTGTAGCTGGACTTGCGCCATTTCGCGGTGGTGGGGTGCTCAGCCAAGGTCGGACTCCTCTCACTCCGCCCGAGACGCCTTGACCCCTCTGACGAACTCAGTCCAGGTGCGCGCGCCGAACACGAGTATCGGGCTGTTCGGGAGCTTGCTGTCGCGGACGGGGACTGTGCCGGGGCAGTTGTCCGCGGCTTCGAGGCAGTTGTTCGCTCCCCCGTCACTGTAGGAGGACTTGCGCCAGACGGCGGTGCTGAGATCAAGCGTGGGCTTCATGATCCGTGCTCCTCCAGTACGTCCCTGATGAACGCCAATGAGTCCGACGGGGACAACGCCAGATCCCTCAACCGATCGTAGGACAAACGGTGGTGCAGGACGTCGTCCGGATCGTCCATCAACTGACCGAAGCTGTGGCCTTCCGCATAAGCCACAGCGCTTCCGTCCTGCTGCCACAGCAGGGTCAGTGATCCCTTGCCCACAAGGTGATGAACGCCAGCAGAGAAGGGAAGCACTTGGACGACCACGTTCGGCGCCTGCGCGGCAGTTTCGATCCGCGACAACTGCCCCTTCCAGGTCTCCGCGCTGGCCGACGGGCGGCGCAAGGCCGACTCGTCGATGATGAAGCGGACTTCAAGCGGCGATTCCTTGCGCAACACGAGTTGTCGTCCCATGCGCGCTGCCACCTGCTCTTCGATCTCCTCCGCATTGCCGATCGTTGCCTGAGGGCCAGACAACACCTCCCTGGCGAACTCTTCCGTCTGCAACAACCCCGGCACGCTGGGCGTGTACACCCGCAGGAGCCGTGCCGTCGCCTCCAACGCCATGTACCTCTTGTACTTGTCCTTGAAGGCGTCGTACCGAGCGACCTTCCAGTGGCGAACCAGCAGGTCGCCACAGCCGTAATAGCTGTCCAGGTCCTCCATGACCGCCATCTTGGACAACCGCTCGCCTGACTCCAGGCGGCTCAAGTAGCTCTTGTCATAACCGCACTCGTCGGCCAACTGCCCGAGCGTCTTACCGGCGTTCTCTCGCAGGAACTTCAGAGTCCGCCCCAGGACGGCCCGTCCCGTGTCCTCCACCTCGTCAACAACTCGGTCCACGTCACCCCTCCCCGTTGTCTGAGCCGCCAGGCAACACCTGGTCCCTTCCGCAGCGTACGGGCAACCAGTGACGATGAGGGCACGAACGGTAATCGCCGCTCGTCAATCCCCTGCCCTGCCCTGAGAAGGGACGCTTCCGTGCGCCTGCGCATCGCCGAAGTCTGCGAGTCCGTCCTGCTCCTCCTCGTGCGGCTCCTGCTCCCCGCCCGGGGGCGACACCGCGCACGACACCCGCTGGCCGTTCCCGACTCCCCACCCGCCCCCGACCCCCTCCCCGTCGAACCCCTCCTCATGGACACCCCCCTCGTCCGCCCCTACCTCCGCGCCCTGGAGGTCTCCGCATGAGGCTGCTGCCCTGGACCGGTGCCGGCGGCAAGCCGTGCTACCTCAGCACCGACGACCCCGGCAGTCCCCTCTCCCGGCTCGCCGACGACATCGAGGCCGCTCAACTCGCCTGCGCCGAGCAGGTACTCGAAGGGGCCAGGGCCGTGCTCCACGACGCCAAAGCAGGTGAGCACGCCGTGCGTTTCGCCCTGGTCAGAGCCGTGGAGTCACTGGGGGACGTGGTGCGCGTCGCGGTCAGCCGGGGTGAGCGGATCCGGGGAGGGGACGGGTGACACGTCAGTGGAAGCCGAGCATCCTCGGGAATCGATGTCCACGGAGGTGTGCAGCCCCTCGTCGAACTCCTTGTCCGTCAGCGTGCAGCCCATCCGCTCACCGAGCATCTTCCTGGTCGCGGCCACGTGCTCGGCGATCTGGGCCGCTGTGAGCTGCGCGGAAGCCAACTGCTCGACCAGCTGCCCCAGAGTGACTCCCCGCTCTTTGGCCACCTGCGCGAGATGGTCGCGGGTCTCGCGGGGCACCCGGATGGTCGTCTTGTCTGCCACAGCCGCACCGTATTCACACCACCGTGCGATGCGACCACGTCCCCGTTCCTCTTCACCCCATCGAGCCGCACCCCGGCAACCTTTCCCCGCCCCGCGGCGACCCACCCACGGATCGATCCCCCCCCCACCCAGAGAATGGATCGCCGCATGAGTGAGCTGCCCCGCACGCAGCACAGGTCCCGGCACCGCCGAGCCCGCAGGGCTCTGGTCACCGGCATTCCCCTGGCCCTGGCCGTCGCCGGTGCCCTCGCCTACGGTGTCGCCCCGGGCACCCAGGTGCAGGCCTCCGCCGCCACCCCCTCCTGGGCCTCCGACACCGCCGACGGCTTCGCCTCCGTCGACTCCCTCGGGCAGAACGGGACGTACGGCGGGCGGGACGGCAGGACCGTCACCGTGAGGACGCTCGCCGAGCTGGAGAAGTACGCCACCGCCGCCGAGCCGTACGTCATCGTCGTCGCCGGGGTCATCGACATGAACCCGGTCGGGAAAGAGATCAAGGTCCAGTCCGACAAGACCATCGTGGGGCAGGGCACCTCCGGGCACATCGTCGGCGGCGGGTTCTTCCTGGGCCAGGGCGTCCACAACGTGATCATCCGGAACCTGACCATCCGGGACGCGTACCAGGGCGTCTGGAACGACAAGGAGCACGACTTCGACGCGATCCAGATGGACGGCGCCCACCACGTCTGGATCGACCACAACGACCTGCGGCGCATGGCCGACGGGCTCATCGACGTCCGCAAGGACAGCACGAACGTCACGGTCTCCTGGAACAAGCTGAGCGACAACAACAAGACGTTCGGCATCGGCTGGACCGAGAACGTCAAGACCGACATCACGATCCACCACAACTGGATCCGCGAGACCGAGCAGCGCAACCCCTCCACCGACAACGCCGCCCACGCGCACCTCTACAACAACTGGCTGGAGGACGCCCCGGGCACCGCCATCAACTCCTCGTACGGGAACTACTCGCGCGGCGCGACCAGGATGGTGTTGGAGAACTCCTACTTCCAGGGCGTCAGGAACCCCGTCATCAAGGACAGCGGCGCCGCCGTCGTGCAGCGCGGCAGCGTCTTCTCCGGCACCAGCGGGCGCAACGAGAGCGGCGGGACCGCCTTCGACCCGAAGACGTACTACCCGTACACCCTCGACAAGGCCGCCGACCTGCCGTCGGTCCTCAAGGCCGGCGCCGGGCCCCGCGCCTCCCTCGGCACGACCGCCGCCGCCTCCGCCGAGGCCGCCGCCGCGACCACCCTCACCGTCGCCCAGGACGGCAGCGGGCAGTACCGCACCGTCCAGGCCGCCGTGGACGCCGTCCCCGCGAACAACCCCTCGCGCGTCGTCATCGCCGTGAAGCCGGGGACGTACCGGGAGGTGGTGAAGGTGCCGTCGAACAAGCCGCACGTCACCATCCAGGGCACCGGCGCGAGCCGCAAGGACACGACGATCGTCTACAACAACGCGTCCGGCACGCCCAAGCCCGGCGGCGGCACCTACGGCACCTCCGGCAGCGCCACCGTCGCCGTCGAGGCCGACGACTTCCAGGCCCGGAACCTGACCGTCTCCAACGACTTCGACGAGGCGGCCAACCAGTCCCTCTCCGGGCACCAGGCCGTGGCGCTGCGGACCGCCGCCGACAGGGTGTTCCTGGACCGGATCATCGTCAGCGGCGACCAGGACACGCTGCTCCTCGACACCGCCGCGAAGGACCGGCTGGGCCGGGTCTACGTCGGCGACTCCTACGTCATCGGCAACGTCGACTTCATCTTCGGGCGGGCCACGGCCGTCGTCGACCGGTCCGTCATCACGCTGAAGAAGCGCTGGAACGGCACCTCCGCCGGGTACGTCACGGCGCCGAGCACCGCGGCGAACCGCAAGGGCATCCTGATCGCCAACTCCACGGTCACCGGGGACGTCGCGGCCGGGAGCTTCCACCTCGGGCGGCCCTGGCACGCGGGCGGGGACGCGTCCCTCGATCCGCAGACGACCGTCCGGAACACCAGCCTGAGCGCGGCCGTGAAGTCCACGCCCTGGACAGACATGAGCGGCTTCTCCTGGAAGGACGACCGGTTCGCCGAGTACCGCAACAGCGGGGCGGGCTCCGGTCCGGCGAGTGCCGACCGGCCGCAGCTGAGCGACGCGCAGGCCGCCGACCAGGAGATCGCGGACTGGCTCGCGGGCTGGACGCCCACGGCGTCCTGAAGGCTCCCTTCCGGGTTCGGCTGACGACCGCCGCCGAACCCGGAAGGGGCACCATCGCGATCCCGGGCGCCGTCAGCCGCCCATGGAGATCCCCGATCCCGACACCCGCACCGGACCCCGGGTATGCGACCTACTTCACGACGGTGATCCGGTCCGCCTTCGGCGGGTCGATCGGGTCGGACGCCGAGGAGTTGGCCGTCAGGTACTGCTCCAGCGCGGTCAGGTCGTCGGCGCCGACGACGTCGTTCGTGCCCTGACCGAGCGTCGGGAAGCCGTCGCCGCCGCCCGCGAGGAAGCTGTTCGTCGCGACGCGGTAGGTGGCCGCCGGGTCGATGGCCGAGCCGTTCAGCCTGATGCTGTCCGTGACCACCCGGTCCGCGCCGGACTTGGTGAGGTCCAGCGTGTAGGTCAGACCCGCCGAGACCTGCAGCACCTTCGGGGAGGCGGCGTTGGCGCCGGACACCTGCTCCTTGAGCACCTGGATCAGCTGGGCGCCCGTGAAGTCCTGCAGGTTCACGGTGTTGGCGAACGGCTGGACCGTGAAGCCCTCCGCGTACGTCACCACACCGTCGCCCTCACCGGCCTTGGCCGTGTACGTCAGCGGGGCCCGGATGCCGCCCGGGTTCATCAGCGCCAGGTCCGTCTCCGGGTCGAGCTGCCTGCCGTGCGCGAGCTGGGCGTCGGCGATGAGGTCGCCGAGCGGGGACTCGGTGCCGGTGTTGCCGATGTCGCCGGAGATGTGGCCGATCGCGCGGTTGCCGATGGGCGCGGCCAGCGTGTTCCACTTGCCGATCAGCTCGGTCATGTCGGGCGCCTTGGGGACGTCCCGGGTGACCACGCGGTTCGCGGACTTCACGGCCGTACGGGCGATGTCGCCGGTCCTGCGGTCGTAGGTCAGCGTGGTGTCGGTGTAGAGGCGGCCGAAGGACGCGGCCGAGGTGACCATGCGGGGCTTGCCCGCCGGGTCCGCGATGCTGCACACGTACGCGCTGTGCGTGTGCCCGGTGACCAGCGCGTCCACCTGCGGCGTGACGTTCTTGGCGATGTCGACGATCGGCCCGGACACGCCGTCGCCCGCGCCCGGCGCGTCACAGTCGTAGTTGTACGACGTCGACGCCGGGAAACCGCCCTCGTGGATGAGCGCGACGATCGACTTCACGCCCTGGCGCTGCAGCACCTTGGCGTACTTGTTGATCGTCTCGACCTCGTCCTTGAAGGACAGGCCCTTGACGCCCTCGGCGGAGACGATGTCCGGGGTGGCCTCCAGGGTCACGCCGATGAAGCCGACCTTGACGCCGTTCTTCTTCCACACCCAGTAGGGCTTGAGGATCGGCTTGTCCGTCTTCTCGTCGAGGACGTTCGCCGCCAGGTAGGGGAAGTCGGCGCCCTCGAACCCGTCGTTCGTGTAGCAGCCGTCCTTCGGGTGGCAGCCGCCGTTCTGGAGCCGGCCCAGCTCCTTGGCGCCCTCGTCGAACTCGTGGTTGCCGACGGAGGTGACGTCGAGGTCCAGCTTGTTCAGCGCCTCGATGGTCGGCTCGTCGTGGAAGAGGCCGGAGATGAGCGGGGAGGCTCCGACCATGTCGCCGCCGGCGGCGGTGATGGAGTACTTCTCGCCCTGGCGGGCCTGGCGCAGATGGGTCGCCAGGTACTCGACACCGCCCGCGTCGACGGTCTTCGTGGTGCCGTCGTGCTGCAGCTCGGTGACGCGGCCGGAGGAACCGGCCGGCGGCTCCAGGTTGCCGTGCAGGTCGTTGAAGGACAGCAGCTGCACGTCCTGGTAGCGCCCGGGCCAGTGCCCGCCCTTGGTGCGCTCCTCGCCGGCGGTCGCCGACCCCGGCAGTGCCGCCGCGCCCAGCGCGCCGACGGTGACGACACCGGCGGCAAGAGCGACGAGTCGGTTCGTACGGCGTCTCCGGCGCTCCGGATGCGCCGCGGAAGTGGCTGGCATACGCCCCCCTGTGTTTCTGCTGGGACATGGATGTCGTCCGGCGCAGCCTAGAGTCAACGCGCGTAGCACGACAGGTGTTTCGTGGTTACATCTGGGTTGCTTCTTTGCCGCCGATTTGCCGGTCGCGCCCCGTACCCTCGTACGCATGACCAGCGACGACACCGTACGGCCCGGCCACCCCCGCTCGATCGAGACCCTCGCCGCGCTGACACCCGAGCAGACCGAGGCCGTGCTCGGGCTGCTGGACGCGGCCGCCCGGGTCGACGGTCAGCAGGCGGTGTCCGAACAGGGGCGGTTGCAGCTGCGCGGCGGGGAGCGCGAGGGCGTGTCCCACCTGCTGCTCACCGCCGGTGGGGAACTTGTCGGTTATGCCCAGTTGGAGGACACGGACGAGGTGGAGCCGCCGGCCGCCGAGCTGGTGGTGCACCCCGGTCACCGGGGGCACGGGCACGGGCGGGCGCTCGGGGCGGCGCTGCTGGCCGCGTCCGGCAAGCGGCTGCGGGTGTGGGCGCACGGCGGGCACTCCGCCGCCCGGCACCTCGCGCAGGTCCTGGGCCTGACCCTGTTCCGGGAACTGCGTCAGATGCGGCGCCCGCTGGCCGATTTCGACGCGCCCGAGCCGGTGCTGCCGGAGGGCGTCACCGTGCGCACCTTCGTGCCCGGCCAGGACGACGCGGCCTGGCTCGCCGTCAACGCCGCCGCCTTCGCCCACCATCCCGAGCAGGGCTCGCTGACCCAGCGCGACCTCGACGACCGCAAGGCCGAGCCGTGGTTCGACCCGGCGGGCTTCTTCCTCGCCTTCCGCGGCGACGAACTCGTCGGCTTCCACTGGACCAAGGTGCACGCCGAGGAGGGCCTCGGCGAGGTGTACGTCCTCGGCGTCGGCCCCGGCGCGCAGGGCGGCGGCCTCGGCAAGGCCCTCACCACCATCGGCCTGCGGCACCTGGCGGGGCGGGGCCTGCCGACCGCGATGCTCTACGTCGACGCCGACAACAAGGCGGCGGTGTCGGTGTACGAGCGGCTGGGGTTCGTCACGCACGAGGTGGACCTGATGTACCGGACGGAGACATGAGCGGTCTCGCCCAGGCAGACCCTGCAGGGCAAGCCGCAGCCCGGCGGGGCGCCCGAGTCCTTCACGCTGCCGGAGAAGCGGCTCGGCCGGGTGGGCGCTTCGCCCAGGACGGCAGCCACAGCTCGCCCTCCGGTGGTCGCGGCCGGATCGCCACCAGGTGCTCGCGGAGTGCCGTGAGGCCGGGATGGGCGTTGTCCGTGCGCCAGAGCAGGGAGTGCGGGTAGACCGGGGTGGGGTCGCGCAGCGGGACGAGCCGCAGGTCGTGGCCGGCCGGCCAGACGTGCGGGGTCCGTTCGCTGAGGAACGTCGCCAGGTCCGGTGAGCCGGCGATCGTGTCGAGGAGCGCCTCCAGGCCGAAGTTGGGCCCGATGGTGTCGACGGCCGGGCCGAACGCGGCGGCGAAGTCCTCGTAGTAGGCGTGCCACTCGGTGCCGGGCACGTTGCCCGGCATCCAGATCCGGTGCCCGGCGAGCTGCGCGGGTGTCACCGAGGCGGCCCGGGCGAACACGTGGCCCGGGCCGACGCACAGCCGCAGCGCCTCGTCGAGGACCGGGAGGGCCGCGATGCCGTCGGGGAGCCGGTGCCCCGGCAGGGTGACGGCACGGAAGGTGGCGTCGACGGCCCCGTCCCGCACGGCGGCCACCGCCGTGTCCCCGTCGAACAGCGTGACGACGTCCAGCGGGATCTCCGGGTGCGCCCGGTGGAAGTCCCGCACCAGCCCGCCGGGGGCGGCCCGGCGTCCGACCACGTCCACCCGCAGGGCGCGGTCCCCCGGGCGTACGGCGGCCACGGCCCGTTCCTCCGCCCCGAGCAGGACCCGGGCGTGCGGCAGGAGGGCCTGCCCGTCGATGGTGAGGTCCGCCCCGCGCGGCGTACGGACCAGCAGCCGCACCCCGAGGTCCTTCTCCAGCGCGGCGATCCGCTTGGACACGGCCTGCTGGGTGAGCCCCAGGTCCACGGCGGCCTTCTGGAACTGCCCCGAGTCGGCGATCGCCACGAAGGCCCGTACGGCTTTGAGGTCCACAACGGCAGCCTAGCCGCCACAATCAGTGGTTGTCGGACCGCCGCCAAGAGTCCGCTACCACCGGTTGTCTCCGTCTCTCCGCACAACCATCCGGCGTACGACTGCTACCGGAGCCCGGCCCGGCGGCGTACGGGCTCCCGTACGCAGAGCGCCCCCGCGAGCGCCGCCACCACCAGCACGACCGCCCAGCGCTGGTGCGCCGCCGCCCAGCGCTCGTCCGCCACCGCCACGAACAGCGCCCAGCGGTCCGGCCAGAACAGCATGGCCAGGATCGCCGAGACCAGCACACCGCCCGCGACCGGCAGTCCGGGCCGGGCCGCCTCGGTGAAGCGGACCGCGGCCGCCGCGCCGGCCACCGCCAGGACGCAGGCGGCGCCGGCCTCCAGCGTGACGGCGCCGGCCGGGGGCCGTGCGCCCGGCGGCACGAGCAGCAGGGCCACCGTCCACCAGGCCGCGGCGGCGGGCAGGGCCAGGGCCACGCGCAGGGCGGTGCGCACCGGGCGCGGCGTCGGCACGGTGGAGGTGGTGTGCCGGGCCGGGTCGTCCAGGAGGAAGGCCAGCCCCACCGCGAAGGCGAGGGCCGCGGCCCGCAGCAGGTGCAGGGTGAGCTCTTCCGCCGCCTCGCCGGTCCGGGTCAGCGCGGCGAGCAGCAGTCCCGCTCCCCCGGCCGCGCCGACCGCGCCCCACGGCACGGTCCGGTGCACGGGGAGCAGCAGGTCCCGCGTCACAGGCACTTGTCGTCCCCCTCCGGCGCGGGCAGGCCGAGCAGCCGCGCGGCCCGGGCCGCCGTGACCCCGGGCTCGGTCAGCGCGTCCCAGTGGTCCTTGACCCGTGCGGTGGCCTCGCCGCGGGGCAGGTCGAGCAGGGCGCGCAGCACCTCGGTGTGCGCCTCGGTCATGTACAGACCGTCGGTGGGCTGGAGCACCGAGTCGGAGCCCGTGATCGTGTCGCCGAGCCGGACCCGGCGCAGTGCGGCGAGCGGGTCGGACTCCCAGCCGACGGCGAGCCACATGACGGTGACGACACGGCCGTCGCAGACGGAGGTCGCGGCCTTCTCGTCGCCCGCGATGAGCACCCCGGCCACGGCGGCCGAGAACTCCGGGACCCGGTTGCCGCCCCACTGCGTGCCGACCGTCACCTCGTGGGGACGCTCCAGCGGCGCCAGCGCTCCGTCGCCGGAGAGGCCGTAGCGCGCCTCGACCCGCTGCCGTACGACGACGTCCTGCTCGTGGGCGGCGCCTCCGGCCAGGGACCGCACCCGGTCCACGACCCGGGCCCACTCGGCGGTCCGCGGTTCCCACTCGGGGAAGGCGCAGTACGCCGATCCGTCGCGCCGGACGCAGGACTGCGTCTGCCCGGGGTCCACCGTGGCCCGTTCGCGCGCCTTCACGAGTGTGGCGGAGTCGCCGCCGGACTGGGCCACCGCGCCGAGCACCGTCAGGGCCAGTGCCCCGGCGGTACCGGCGAGGACGGCGGGCCTGCGCAGGCCCGCGGCGACCAGGGCCAGCAGGCCCATGCTCAGCCCCAGTCCGGCCAGGTACAGGGCGTGCCAGGCGGCGGGCCGGCCGATCAGGGGGGAGGGCAGGGTGTTGCCGGTCGGCTCGCCGACGACGGGCATGAGCCACTGCGTCCAGCCCTCGCCCATGCCCGTCCCGACGACGAACAGGGACAGGCAGAACACGATCACCAGCGGAGCGGCGAGAGCCGACCTCACCACCGTGGCGATCAGCAGCCCGGTCAGCCCGAACAGCAGCACCGTCAGCGGGCCCGCGAGCAGTTCGGCCACCGAGCCCCGCCCGATCGCGCCGGGCCGCAGGGCCTCCCGGCCGAACTGCGCGGCCACGCACACCGCGGTGAGCAGGGCCGCGGCCACCGCCGACAGGGCGTGCGCGGCGGTGCGGCCCCACGGCGGGAGGACCAGCACCGCCAGGAACGGCTCGGTGCCGTGCCGCCGGGAGCGCAGCGCCGCCTGGTTGACGGACAGCAGGACGGCGAGGCCGATGAGCATCGGCGGGCCCTGGGTGGCGCGGTCGGCGTCCTGGAGGGCCGGGAAGTCGCCCCAGGCCCGGCCCGCACGCCACACGGTCCAGCCGAGGTACACGGCGAAGGCGAGGAGCACCGGGACGCGTGTCAGCAGCCGGCGGGACTCGAACAGCGCCAGCGCCCGCACGGCCTTCCAGGGCCCGCCAGCCCCGGGCCGGGTGCCGGACAGGGCCGGCTTCTCCGTGAGGGTGGTCATGCCGCCACCTCCGCCGCGGCGGCGTCGAGGGCGAGCAGGTAGCCGTCCTCCAGGGTGGGTTCGAGGAGGTCGGCCCCGGCCGGGGGGTCGCCGAGGTTGCGGAAGGCGCCGGTGCCGGTGCGCCACCCGGCCCTGGCGCCCGGGTCGCGCTCCGCGCTGCTCCACACCCGCCCGGCGGCCCGGGCCGTCAGCTCGGCCGGGGTGCCCTCGAAGCGGATCCGGCCGCCGGCCATGACCAGCACCCGGTGGCAGAGCATCGCCACGTCCTCCGTCTGGTGGGTGGACAGCAGCACCGTGCGGCCCTCGCCGGCCCCGGCGATCAACTCCCGGAAGCGCATGCGCTGTTCGGGGTCGAGTCCGACGGTCGGCTCGTCCAGCACGAGGAAGCCGGGGTCGCCGACCAGGGCCGCCGCGAGGGCGACGCGCTGGCGCATGCCGCCGGACAGCTTGCGGATCCGCGTGCCGCGCACGTCCGCCAGCCCGACCTCGCCGAGCACGCGCCGCACCTCCCGGTGCCGGGCGGCCCGGTCGGTCATCTCCTTCAGGATCGCCACGTAGTCGACGAACTCGAAGGCCGTGAAGTCCGGGTGGAATCCGGGCGTCTGCGGCAGGTAGCCCAGCCGGCGGCGCACCTCCTGGCGTCCCCGGGCGCCGCCCGGGTCGTGCCCGAGCACGGTGAAGGCGCCCCGGTCGGCGGGCAGGGCCGTGGCCAGCACCCGCAACAGGGTCGTCTTCCCGGCGCCGTTGGGCCCGAGCAGGCCGGTGACGCCGGCGGTCAGCCGCAGCGACACGTCGTCGAGGGCGCGGGTGCCGCCGTAGCGGAGGCTCAGCCCGGAGGCGGACACGGTGGGAGTCATACGGCACGTCCCTGGAAGAGGTCGAAGCGGTCACGGAGCAGGAAGAGCAGCCCGGCGGCGAGGACGGCGACCAGCGCCGCCACCGACTGCCCGGCCGCGGTGAAGGGCGCGAGGGGCACATCGCCCCGGGCCCGTACGGCGTCGGCCAGCACCAGCAGCCCGGCCCACGCCCCGCCGACCAGGGACGGCGCGAGCACGGGGCCAAGACGCGGGGTCAGGGCGAGCCCGGTCGCGGTCAGCGCCAGCGCGGGCAGCAGCCAGGCCAGCGCCCGCAGCCCGTAGGAGGGCAGTGCGAGCGTGGCGAGGCCGTTGAGCGCGAGCACGACGGTCAGCACGGCCACGGTCCGGATCATCAGCAGCCGGAACCCGTGCATCGGCGCCACGACGGCCATCTCGTACGTCGGGTCCAGCGCGGGCCCGTACGACAGCGCCACCCCGGCCAGCGGGAGCAGCGGTGCGAGCGCGAGGAACAGGGTGGGCGACTCGCCGGTCCCGACGACGTGCCCCGCCGCCACGCCGAGCAGCAGCACGGCCACCACGGCCCCGAGCCAGGACCGCCGCAGCACCGGTGCCGCCGCGAGCAGCCGGGCGGTGTGCCCGGCCACCCCGGCCCGCACCAGCAGTCCCTCCAGCAGTCCGGTCCGGGGCGCGTCCAGCTCGGCGTCGAGCCGTTCCCAGCCGGCGTCCAGGGCGACCGGGTCGCTGACGCCGGCCAGCGCCGCGCGGCAGCGGGCGCAGGAGGCGAGGTGGGTGTCGGCGGACCAGAGCGCGGGCGCCGCCAACTCGCCCCGCGCGTAGGCGCGCAAGTCCTCTTCAGGTACGTGCCAGCTCATGCCAGGGCCTCCCGCAGCTGCTTCCGGGCACGCATCGCCCGTGTCTTGACCGTCCCCGGCGGGATCCCGAGCAGGACGGCCGCCTCACGGGTCGTCAGCCCGTCGACGACGGTCGCCTGCAGCACCGCCCGCAGCTCCGGCGACAGCCGGACCAGCGCCCCGGCGAGGTCCCCGTGCTCCACCCCCGCGAGCACGCGCTCCTCCGCCGACGCCTCGTCCCGGTGCCGCAGCCGCGCCAGGGCCTGCCGCAGCCGGCCCCGGGCCCCGTCGCCGCGCAGCGCGTCCACCAGCCGCCGCGACCCGATGCGCCAGAGCCAGCCGGCCGCGTCCGCGCCGGAACCGTCCTCCCGGTAGCGGGCCTTGCCCCGCCACACCGCGAGGAACGTCTCCTGCACGACGTCGTCGACCACGCCCGGATCGGCGCAGCGCCCGCGCAGCCGGGCCCGGAGCCACGGCGCGTACCGCCGGTACAGCTCCTCGAAGGCGCGCCGGTCGGCGTCCGCGGTGATGGCCCGCAGCAGCTCCCCGTCGCTTCTCGTTTCGCTCACGTCTCCTCATCGGACGAGCCGGCTCGAACGGTTCACCGCACCGCACTTGACTTTCCCTCACCCGTTCCACCACCCTTTCACTACTCAATTAGTGAAAGGGTGGTTCCAGCAGTGGTCGAGTACCGCATCGACCGGCGCAGCGGCGTGGCCACCTACGTCCAGATCGTCCAGCAGACCAAGCAGGCCCTGCGCCTGGGCCTGCTGGAGCCGGGCGACCGCCTGCCCACGGCCCGCGAGGTCGTCGAGGCCACCGCCATCAACCCGAACACCGTCCTGAAGGCCTACCGGGAGCTGGAGCGCGAGGGCCTGGTCGAGGCGCGCCGCGGGCTCGGCACGTTCGTGCGCAGATCCCTGGGCACGACGCCCGCCGACTCGCCGCTGCGCGCGGAGCTGGACGCCTGGGCGGCCCGGGCCCGCGCGGCCGGCCTGGAACGCGAGGACGTGGCCGCCCTGTTCACTTCCGTACTCGACGCGCACTTCGACGCGCACGCCAAGGGGGACGCATGACCGACACCGCCATCGAGGCGGCGGAGCTGGGCAGGAGGTTCGGGCGCCGCCGCAGACCGGCCCTGGACGGCTGCTCCTTCCGGCTTCCCGCGGGCAGCGTGTGCGCCCTCACCGGCCCGAACGGCGCGGGCAAGTCCACGCTGCTCGCCCTGGCCGCCGGGCTGCTCAGGCCCGGCGAGGGCTCGATCACCGTGCTCGGCCGGCCCCCGGCGGCGGCCCGCGAACGACTGGCGTACGTCGCCCAGAAAAAGCCCCTGCACCCCCAGCTCACCGTCGCCGGCACCCTGCGGCTGGGCCGTGACCTCAACCCCCGCCGCTGGGACGCCCGGACCGCCGAGCGGATCGTCGCGGAGGGCGATCTCGACCCGGACGCGAAGATCCGCTCGCTCTCGGGCGGACAGCGCACCCGCGTCGCGCTCGCCCTGGCCCTCGGCAAGAGCCCGGAGCTGCTGCTGCTCGACGAGCCCATGGCCGACCTCGACCCGCTCGCCCGGCACCAGCTGACGGCGGCCCTCATGGCGGACGCCGCCGAGCGCGGCACCACGGTCGTCATGTCCTCGCACGTCGTCGCCGAGCTGGAGGGCGCCTGCGACCACCTGCTGCTGCTCGGCGCCGGCCGGGTCCGGCTCGCCGGCCCGCTGGACGACCTGCTGTCCGCGCACACCCTGGTCACGGGCCGGGCGGACACCCCCCTCGACGCGCACACCGTGGTCGAGTCCCGCACCACCGGCCGCCAGCTCACCGCCCTGGTCCGGCCCGCGGGCCCGCTGGGCGACGGCCTGCGGGCGGACCGCCCCTCCCTGGAGGAACTGGTCCTCGCCCACCTGCGCGCGCCCGAGGCGCCGCCGCTGCTGCTCGACACCCGAAAGGCCGCCGCATGACCGCCGTGACCGCCGTGACCTCCGAGGCACCCGCCGCCGCCCGCGCGGCGTCCTCGCGCGGCCTGCTGCGCGCCCTGCTCCGCCTGCACCTGTCGGCGCTGTGGTTCTGGCTGGGGCTGGTGGCGGTGGCCGCGGGCGCGCTGCTGTGGGCGCTCGGCCCGGGAGGGGACAGCACCTGGGCCGAGTACCGGGCGATGAACTGCGACGGGGGCGCCCCGACCCCGGGCTGCGACCTCCCGGGCCCCGCGGGCCTGCGCTACGACACGGTCGTGACGCTCGGCTCCGGGCTCCTCTCGCTCCTGCCCCTGCTCACGGCGGCCTGGGCGGGCGGCGCGCTGATCGGCCGCGAGCTGGAGAACGGCACCGCCCAGCTGGCCTGGACCCAGTCGCTCTCCCCCACCCGCTGGCTGGCCGCCAAGCTCGCCGTCCCGGCGCTGCTGCTCGTGCCGGGCACCCTCGCGCTCACCCTGGTGCACCGCGCGCTCTGGTCGTCGGACCAGCACCTGGCGCACCTCCTGGGCTGGCGCGCGTGGCACGACGACGGCATCTTCGAAGCCAACGGCATCCTCGCCACCGCCCACGCCCTGACCGCCCTGACCCTCGGCGTCCTGGCGGGCCTGCTGCTGCGCCGCTCGCTGCCCGCCCTCGCCGCCGCGGTCCTGGCCGAGTCGAGCCTGATCTACGTCCTCGACGAGATTCGCCCGCGCCTGTGGCCCCTGGGCACCCCGAGGCTCATGCACGAACACCCGTCCTCCCACTTCTGGCCCCTGCAGCTCATGGAGACCGGCCTGCTGCTGGCCGTGGCCGCCGCGGCGACGTCCGCCGCGTTCCTGCTCCTGACCCGCCGCCTCCCCTGAACCCGGTCCGCGCGTCCTTCCACGGGGGGATGGACGCGCGGGCCGCACGGCACATGTCACGGGGATTTTCCACAGCCTGTGGGCGGCCCGGCCGCCCGGGACAGGGGCCCCGAGACCCCCGCGGGCCGCCCCGCGCTATCCCACACGTCATGTCTCCGTAACCATCGATTCAGACGGGCTTGCGACGCTCGGCCAATGAATCCCGCCGTGCCAGAGCCTCCCCCGCCCCGCGAGGGTCAGGAGGGAAACGGGAGCACTCATGTGACACCCCCGCTCCCGCCCGCGCTTTCCGACGCGCCCGTGATGCTCGCGGCGCGGAAGAATGGATCCATGAGCCAGCCGAACACCCAGGCAAAGGTCCAGCACGCGCAGCCCTCCGTGGGCTCCATCGCGGCCCACCGGCCCCACACGGTCGCAGCGGCCGTCTCCGACCTGGAACCCGACATCGACGCCGACCTCGACGCGTACGAGGAGTCCCGGACCGACGGCGTCCAGCTGCCGCAGGGTCGTTTCCTCGACCGGGAGCGCAGCTGGCTCGCGTTCAACGAGCGCGTGCTCGAACTCGCCGAGGACCCGAACACGCCCCTGCTGGAGCGGGCCAACTTCCTCGCGATCTTCGCCAGCAACCTGGACGAGTTCTTCATGGTCCGGGTGGCCGGCCTGAAGCGCCGTATCGCCACCGGCGTGGCCACCCGCTCCGCCTCCGGCCTGCAGCCCCGCGAGGTGCTGGAGATGATCTGGGCCCGCTCGCGCGAGCTGATGGCCCGGCACGCCGCCTGCTACCACGAGGACGTCGCCCCCGCACTCGCGGAGGAGGGCATCCACCTGGTCCGCTGGAGCGAGCTGCAGGAGAAGGAGCAGGCCCGCCTGTTCACCCTGTTCCGGCACCAGATCTTCCCCGTGCTGACCCCGCTGGCCGTCGACCCGGCGCACCCCTTCCCGTACATCTCCGGCCTGTCCCTGAACCTGGCCGTCGTCGTACGGAACCCGGTGACGGGCCACAAGCACTTCGCCCGGGTGAAGGTGCCGCCGCTGCTGTCCCGCTTCCTGGAGAGCTCCCCGGGCCGCTACGTCCCCATCGAGGACGTCATCGCCGCCCACCTGGAGGAGCTGTTCCCGGGCATGGAGGTGCTGCAGCACCACGCCTTCCGGCTCACCCGCAACGAGGACCTGGAGGTCGAGGAGGACGACGCGGAGAACCTGCTCCAGGCGCTGGAGAAGGAGCTCATGCGCCGCCGCTTCGGGCCGCCGGTGCGCCTGGAGGTCGAGGAGTCCATCGACCGCGAGGTCCTGGACCTGCTGGTGCGCGAGCTGAAGGTCAGCGAGGCCGAGGTGTACCCGCTGCCCGGCCCCCTGGACCTCACGGGCCTCTTCCGCATCGCCTCCCTGGACCGCCCGGAGCTGAAGTACCGCAAGTTCGTCGCCGGCACCCACCGCGACCTCGCCGAGGTCGAGTCGGCGTCCGCGCCGGACATCTTCGCCGCGCTGCGCGAGCGGGACGTGCTGCTGCACCACCCGTACGACTCGTTCTCCACGTCCGTGCAGGCCTTCCTGGAGCAGGCGGCCGGCGACCCGGACGTCCTGGCGATCAAGCAGACCCTGTACCGCACCTCGGGCGACTCCCCCATAGTCGACGCCCTCATCGAGGCGGCCGAGTCCGGCAAGCAGGTCCTGGTGCTGGTCGAGATCAAGGCCCGCTTCGACGAGCACGCCAACATCAAGTGGGCGCGCAAGCTGGAGGAGGCCGGCTGCCACGTGGTCTACGGCCTGGTCGGGCTGAAGACCCACTGCAAGCTGTCGCTGGTGGTCCGCCAGGAGGGCGAGACGCTGCGCCGCTACAGCCACGTCGGCACCGGCAACTACCACCCGAAGACGGCCCGCCTCTACGAGGACCTCGGCCTGCTCACCGCCGACCCGCAGGTCGGCGCGGACCTCTCGGACCTCTTCAACCGCCTCTCCGGCTACTCCCGCCGCGAGACCTACCGCCGGCTGCTCGTCGCCCCCAAGTCCCTGCGCGACGGTTTGGTCTCGCGGATCACCAAGGAGATCCAGCACCACCGCGCCGGACGTCCCGCGCACGTCCGCATCAAGGTCAACTCGATGGTCGACGAGGCCGTCATCGACGCCTGCTACCGCGCGTCCCAGGCGGGCGTGCCGGTCGACGTGTGGGTGCGCGGCATCTGCGCGCTGCGCCCGGGCGTGACGGGCCTGTCGGAGAACATCCGGGTCCGCTCCATCCTCGGCCGCTTCCTGGAGCACTCCCGGGTGTTCGGCTTCGGCAACGGCGGCGAGCCCGAGGTGTGGATCGGCAGCGCCGACATGATGCACCGCAACCTCGACCGCCGGATAGAGGCCCTCGTCCGGGTCACCGACCCGGCCCACCGGGCGGCTCTGAACCGGCTGCTGGAGACCGGCATGTCCGACACCACCGCCTCCTGGCACCTCGGCCCGGACGGCGACTGGACCCGGCACGCCACCGACGCGGACGGCCAGCCCCTGCGCAATATCCAGGAGATGCTCATAGACGCCCGGAGGCGCCGGCGTGGCACAGCGACACCTTGACCCGACGAACCCCCTGACCGGGCCCGCCCCCACGGGGGACACCCTCGCGGGCTACCTGCGGGCCCAGGCCACGGAGTTCCTCCGGGCGCTGCGCCTGCACCGGGAGACCGGCCCGGGCGCCAACGGCTCGGACGGGTCCGCCGACGCGGCCCGCGCCCTGCGCCGCTCGGCCCGCCGCATCAGCGCCAGCCTGCACACCTTCCAGTCCCTGCTGGACGCGGAGTGGTCCGAGGCGATGCGGCCCGAACTGGCCTGGGTGTCGGGCACCCTGGCCATGGAGCACGCCTACACCGCACGCCTGGAGCGGCTGCTGACGGCCCTGCACCGCCTGTCGGGCTCGACGGTCCCCGCCCCGTCCCCGGCCCTCGACCCGGCCGCGGGCGGTCGTGCCACCGTGCCGCGCAACCCCCCGGCCCCGGCGGCGGAGCGCGGCAACCTGACCGTGGGCGCGGCCAAAGCCGGCGCCCTCCTGGACCGCCAGCTCACCCTGGCCCGCACCCGGGCCCACTCCACCGCCCTGCAGGCCCTGGGCTCCAGCCGCTTCCACGCCGTCGCGGACAGGGTCGCGGTCCTGGCCAGCGAGGTCCCCCTCACCGCCGGCGCGGCCGCCACGGACCTGCGCCCCCTCGCCGGCGCGGCCGAGGACCGCCTCAGGGACGCCGTGACCGCCCTGCCCCTCGTCACCGCGGGCAACCCGTACAACGCGGCGGCCCTCGTCCACGGCCTCTCCCCGGACACCGTCCCGCACCCCCAGGACGCCCCCTGGCACCAGGTCCGCCTGCTGCTGCGCCTGCACCGCTACGCGCGCGAGGCGGTCCGCGGGGAGCTTGCCGGCGACCCCGTCGCCGCACCGCGCCTGCTCGCCGCCGGCCAGGCCCTGAACCGGCACCGCGACGCCTCGGAGGCGGCAGCGGCGGCGGCGCAGGCGGCCCGCACCCCCCGGATCGCCCCGGCCACCGCGTACGCCCTCGGCGTGCTCCACGCCGACCAGCGGCACGAGGTGGAGGCCGCCCGGTTCGCCTTCCAGCAGGCGTGGCAGAAGGAGACCGTCAGCGCGTCATGACCAGGCACGGCACTCAAGGAGGCGGTGACCCACCGGTGAGCACCCCCGAGGACACCACCGTTCAGGCGGCGGGCTGCATCCTGTGGCGCCGCGCCCCCGGCACCGGCGAACTGGAGCTCTGCCTCGTCCACCGGCCGAAATACGACGACTGGTCGTGGCCGAAGGGCAAACTCAAGCGCGGCGAGGAGGCACGCGCCGGGGCGCTGCGCGAGGTGGCGGAGGAGACCGGCTGCCGTGCCGTGCCGGGCGCCGAGCTGCCGGCCGTGCGCTACACGGCGAACGGCCGCCCCAAGCAGGTGCGCTACTGGGCTGCCGAGGCCGTGACCTGCGATTTTACCCCGACGGACGAGGTGGACCGGGTGCTGTGGCTGTCACCGGAGAAGGCCCGCGCCCAGCTCACCCAGCCCCACGACCGCCCCTACGTCGACGCCCTGCTCGACGCGCTGCACGGACCCCGCCCGGCCGGCGGACCGGAGTAGCACGGTCCGCCGTCGCACGGCACGACACACCAGCCGACCGGAATCCCCACGTGTTCTCCCCGTGAGCATTCCGTGACCTAACCACACCGTCGGCAGGGGTTCACCCCTCGTTCATGTGCGGCCATCGGCGGCTTCACCTGATCTGCCTAATTTCGGCCTTACGACGCGAGCCGCGCCTGCGCGGGTCCGTGTCAGCGACACCCAGACTTCGCACGCCGCCGATCAGGACGGCGGCTCCTGGAAGGAACTCAAGTGAAGCTTCAGCGCATGAACCGGCGGGCCCTCGCTCTCGGTGCTCTCGCCGTCTCCGGCGCCCTGGCCCTCACGGCGTGCGGCTCCGACGACACCGGCGGCAACAGCGCCGGCGGCGACTCCTCCAACGCGGCGCCGAGCAACATCAAGTGCGACGACGCCAAGGGCCAGCTGCAGGCGTCGGGCTCCTCGGCGCAGAAGAACGCCATCGACGCCTGGGTCAAGCAGTACACCGCGGCCTGCAAGAACGTGCAGGTCAACTACAACCCGACCGGCTCGGGCGCGGGCATCACCGCCTTCCTGCAGGGCCAGACCGCCTTCGCCGGCTCGGACTCCGCGCTGAAGCCCGAAGAGGTCGAGCAGTCGAAGAAGGTCTGCTCCGGCGGCCAGGCCATCGACCTGCCGATGGTCGGCGGGCCGATCGCCATCGGCTTCAACGTCCCGGGCGTCGACAGCCTGGTGCTGGACGCCGCCACGCTCGCCAAGATCTTCGACAACAAGATCACCCAGTGGAACGACCCGGCGATCGCCAAGCTCAACCCCGACGCCAAGCTGCCCGACCTCAAGATCCAGGCCTTCCACCGCTCGGACGAGTCCGGCACCACGGACAACCTCACCAAGTACCTGAAGGCCGCCGCGCCGAACGACTGGAAGTACGAGCCGGGCAAGGCCTGGGAGGCCAAGGGCGGCCAGTCCGCGCAGGGCTCCTCCGGCCTGGCGCAGCAGGTGAAGCAGACCCAGGGCGCGATCTCGTACTTCGAGCTGTCCTACGCCAAGGACGGCATGAAGACGGTCAGCATCGACACCGGCGCCTCCCAGCCGGTCGAGGCCACCCTGGACAACGCCACCAAGGCCATCGCCGCCGCCAAGCAGGTCGGCACCGGCAAGGACCTCGCGCTGAAGCTCGACTACGCGACCAAGGCCGACGGCGCCTACCCGATCACGCTGGTGACCTACGAGATCGTCTGCGACAAGGGCAACAAGGCCGAGACCCTGCCCGCCGTCAAGTCCTTCCTGAACTACATGGCCTCCGAGGACGGCCAGGGAGTGCTGACGGACGCCGACTACGCCCCGATGCCCGACGAGGTCATCACCAAGGTCCGCGAGACCGTCAACGGTCTGAGCTGACCCGAGCGTGCGGCCCGGCCCCGACCGGGGACGGGCCGCACCGTCCGGTGCACCGCCGCCAGGAGCCCTCCGGACCACGGACGGCTCCGCAGACCGGAGAACCCGATGGACATAACGACACAGAAGCCAAGCACCCCTCCGACGTCCCCCCTCCCCGGCACGGCCGAGCAGAAGCGCGCCGCACGCGGCGCCACCCGCCCCGGCGACCGGATCTTCCTCGGGCTCTCCCGCGGATCCGGCATCCTCGTGCTGGTGATCATGGCCGCCATCGCGGCCTTCCTGACCTACCGCGCCGTCCTCGCCATCGGCAAGGACGAGGCCAACTTCTTCACCACCTTCGAGTGGAACCCCAGTGGCGCCCCGCCCGTCTTCGGCATCGCGGTCCTGGCCTTCGGCACCATCGTGTCGTCGATCATCGCCATGGTCATCGCGGTTCCGGTCGCGGTCGGCATCGCCCTGTTCATCACGCACTACGCGCCGCGCAGGCTCGGCGGCCCCATCGCCTACGTGGTCGACCTGCTCGCCGCGGTGCCGTCCATCGTCTACGGCCTGTGGGGCGCCCTCGTCCTGGTGCCGCAGATGGACGGGCTCTACGGCTGGCTGGACGACTACCTCGGCTGGACCGGCGTCTTCCAGTGGAACGGCGGCGCCGCCCGCTCGCTGTTCACCGTCGGCATCCTGCTCGCGATCATGATCCTGCCGATCATCACCAACGTGAGCCGCGAGGTCTTCCGCCAGGTCCCCCAGATGCACGAGGAAGCCGCCCTGGCCCTCGGCGCCACGCGCTGGGAGGTCATCCGGATGTCCGTGCTGCCCTTCGGCCGCTCCGGCGTCATCTCCGCCTCGATGCTCGGCCTCGGCCGCGCCCTCGGCGAGACCATGGCCGTCGCGATGGTGCTCTCGCCGACCTTCGACATCACCACCAGCCTGCTCAACCCGGGCGGTGGCACCTTCGCCCAGAACATCGCCAGCAAGTTCAACGAGGCCACCGAGCTGGGCCGGGACGCGCTGATCGCCTCCGGTCTCGTGCTCTTCGTCATCACCCTGCTGGTCAACGGCGCAGCCCGCCTCATCATCGCCCGCCGCAAGGAGTACTCGGGGGCCAACGCATGAGCAACGCATCTCTCGCCGGCAAGCCGGCCAAGAACCCGAGCTCCCTGCGCGGCGCGAGCCTGCCCAAGTGGTTCGCCTGGGCGGTCGCCGCCGGCTCGGCCGCCGCGGGCTACGGCATCAGCGCCGCCGCCGGGCTGCAGAGCGACATCCAGTGGGCCCTGATCGCCTCGCTCCTCTTCGTCGTCGGGTCGTACGCCATCTCCGCGGCCGTCGAGGGCAAGCGGCAGGCCAAGGACCGGACGGCGACCAGCATGGTGTGGGTCGCCTTCCTCCTCGCCGTGATCCCGCTGGCCTCCCTCATCTGGGAGACCGTGCTGCGCGGTGTGAAGGTCTTCGACATGTACTTCCTCACCCACTCGATGGGTGTGGTCGCCGACAGCGAGCCCGGCGGCGGCATCTACCACGCCATCCTCGGCACGCTGGAGCAGGTGGGCATCGCCACCCTGATCTCCGTGCCGGTCGGCGTGCTGACCGCGGTCTACCTCGTCGAGTACGGGCGCGGCCGGCTCGCCCAGGCCGTCACCTTCTTCGTCGACGTCATGACGGGCATCCCGTCGATCGTCGCGGGTCTGTTCATCCTCAGCATCGTCTTGATGTTCGACCTGGGCCCGTCCGGCTTCGCCGGCTCGCTCGCCCTGTGCATCCTGATGATCCCCGTGGTGGTCCGCTCCACCGAGGAGATGCTCAAGCTCGTCCCGAACGAGCTGCGCGAGGCGTCGCTGGCGCTGGGCGTGCCGAAGTGGCGCACCATCCTGAAGGTCGTCATCCCGACGTCCGTCGGCGGCATCACCACCGGCGTGATGCTCGCGATCGCGCGCATCACCGGTGAGACCGCCCCCGTGCTGCTGCTGGTCTGGGGTACGAACTTCATCAACGCCAACCCCTTCAGCGACCCGCAGGCCTCACTGCCGATGTACATCTACCTGCAGTACGCCAACAGCGGCGGCTCGGGCGCGGCGTACGACCGGGCCTGGGCGGCGGCCCTGACGCTCATCGCGTTCATCATGGTCCTGAACCTGGCGGCCCGCGGTATCGCCCGCTGGAAGGCCCCGAAGACCGGTCGCTGAAGCGGCCACGGCGACTGATCTGACTGTCTGGAAGTGAAGCAATCATGGCCAAGCGAATCGACGTAAGCGGACTGACCGCCTACTACGGCTCCCACAAGGCGATCGAGGACATCTCGATGACCGTCGAGCCGCGCTCGGTGACGGCGTTCATCGGCCCGTCCGGCTGCGGCAAGTCCACGTTCCTGCGCACCCTGAACCGGATGCACGAGGTGACCTCGGGCGGCCGTGTCGAGGGCAAGGTCCTGCTGGACGACGAGGACCTGTACGGCAACGGCATCGACCCGGTGTCGGTGCGCCGCGAGGTCGGCATGGTGTTCCAGCGGCCGAACCCGTTCCCGACGATGTCGATCTTCGACAACGTGGCGGCGGGCCTGCGGCTGAACGGCAACTACAAGAAGAGCGAGCTCTCCGACATCGTCGAGCGGTCGCTCAAGGGCGCGAACCTCTGGAACGAGGTGAAGGACCGCCTGAACAAGCCCGGCTCGGGCCTGTCCGGCGGTCAGCAGCAGCGCCTGTGCATCGCCCGGGCGATCGCGGTCGAGCCGAACGTCCTGCTCATGGACGAGCCCTGCTCCGCACTCGACCCGATCTCCACGCTGGCGATCGAGGACCTGATCGGCGAGCTGAAGGAGCGCTTCACGATCGTCATCGTGACGCACAACATGCAGCAGGCGGCGCGCGTCTCGGACCGCACGGCGTTCTTCAACCTCGCGGCGGTCGGCCAGCCCGGCAAGCTCATCGAGATCGACGACACCGAGCGGATCTTCTCCAACCCGTCGGTCCAGGCCACGGAGGACTACATCTCCGGCCGCTTCGGCTGAGCCCACCCGGCGCGAGACTCCTCGCGGTGCTGCATGGCGGTGCCACCGCGAGGCCGAAAAAGGGCCCGCCCCTGCTCCCAGGGGCGGGCCTCTTCGTGTGCGCTGCGGGCCGCTGGTCGGCGTGCCCGTCCGCTCTACAGGAACGCCAGGTTCACGATCCCGAACGAGAGGGCGGCGACGAGCGCGGCGGCCGGCATCGTGATGAACCACCCCAGGATGATGTTCTTGGCGACGCCCCACCGCACGGCGTTGACGCGCTTGGTCGCCCCGACGCCCATGATGGCCGAGGTGATCACGTGGGTGGTGGAGATCGGCGCCTTGAAGAGGAACGCCGTGGTGAACATGATCGTGGCGCCCGTGGTCTCCGCCGCGAAGCCCTGCGGCGGATCCAGCTCGATGATCTTGCGCCCGAGGGTCCGCATGATGCGCCACCCGCCGGCGTAGGTGCCCAGCGACAGCATCACCGCGCAGGCGACCTTGACCCACACCGGGATCGGGTCGCCGTAGTCCTCGACGTCCGCGATGACGAGGGCCATCACCACGATGCCCATCGTCTTCTGCGCGTCCTGCAGACCGTGCCCCAGCGCCATGCCGGCCGCCGAGACGGTCTGGGCTATGCGGAATCCGCGCTTGGCCTTGTGCGGGTTGGCCTTGCGGAAGATCCACAGGATCGCGGTCATCACCAGGTAACCGGCGATCAGACCGACCACCGGCGAGATGAACATGGGGATGACGACCTTCTCCAGCACCCCGTCCCAGTAGACCGTCGTCCCGCCGGCCAGCGCCGCCCCGACCATGCCGCCGAACAGCGCGTGGGAGGAGGACGAGGGCAGCCCGAAGTACCAGGTGATGAGGTTCCAGACGATGGCGCCCACCAGCGCGGCGAAGAGGATGCCCATCCCCTTCGACCCCTCCGGTGTCTGGATCAGGCCCTCGCTGACGGTCTTGGCGACCCCGGAGCCCAGGAAGGCACCGGCGAGGTTCATCACCGCGGCCATCGCCAGCGCGGCCCGGGGCGTCAGCGCCCGGGTCGAGACGGACGTGGCGATCGCGTTCGCCGAGTCGTGGAAACCGTTGGTGTACGTGAAGAAGAGCGCGACCGCGATGGTCACGACCAGAGCGAAGGTGTCCATGAAGGGATCAGGACTCCTTGACGGCGATGGTCTCCACCGTGTTCGCCACGTGCTCGAACGCGTCCGCCGCCTCCTCCAGCACATCCACGATCTGCTTGAGCTTGAGGACCTCGATGGCGTCGTACTTGCCGTTGAAGAGGTGCGCGAGCAGCTTGCGGTGGATCTGGTCGGCCTGGTTCTCCAGCCGGTTGACCTCGATCCAGTACTCGGTGAGGTTCTCCATGGTCCGCAGGTGCGGCATCGCCTCGGCCGTGAGTTCGGCCGCGCGCGCCAGCACCTCGATCTGCTGCTCGACGCCCTTGGGCAGTTCCTCGACGTTGTAGAGGACGACCAGGTCGACGGCCTCCTCCATGAAGTCCATGATGTCGTCGAGGGACGAGGCGAGGGAGTAGATGTCCTCGCGGTCGAACGGCGTGATGAAGGAGGAGTTCAGCTGGTGGAAGATCGCGTGCGTGGCGTCGTCACCTGCGTGTTCCGCTGCCCTCATACGCTCTGCGATCTCGGCCCGGGCGGATGCGTCCGCCCCGAGCAGTTCCATCAGGAGCTTCGAGCCCGTGACGATGTTGTCCGCGGAGGCGGCGAACATGTCGTAGAAGCTCGTCTCCCTGGGGGTCAGACGAAAGCGCACGTGGGGTCCTCGGGGTGCTTCGGTTTCGGTCAGGCTGATGCTAGGCGCATCATCCGGCCACGGCTATCGGGCCGCCCACCAGTGTCGCCCATGGGGCACAGTGGTGAGCACGGGGGCGGTACCAGGGCCGTATACCCGGGAAAGTTCGGTACGATATACCCAGTAGGGGTATATGTCTGCTCGGGGCCATCCAGGAGGAAGCGATGACGGACGTGACCGACGCCACAGCTGTCGCCCA
Organism: Streptomyces sp. NPDC006624; assembly: GCF_040611555.1. Classification (NCBI taxonomy): domain Bacteria; kingdom Bacillati; phylum Actinomycetota; class Actinomycetes; order Kitasatosporales; family Streptomycetaceae; genus Streptomyces; species Streptomyces sp. NPDC006624. The sequence continues at coordinate 439,261 of NZ_JBEXOM010000006.1, forward strand.
AGTCACCGCCGACCCCGGTGCGCCGGCCGTGACCGACCACGACCACGGGGTGCACGGCTACCACAAGCAGAAGGACGAGCACCTCAAGCGCCTGCGGCGCATCGAGGGCCAGATCCGCGGTCTGCAGCGCATGGTCGACGAGGACGTCTACTGCATCGACATACTCACGCAGGTCTCCGCCTCCACCAAGGCCCTGCAGTCCTTCGCCCTGCAGCTGCTGGAGGAGCACCTGCGGCACTGCGTCGCCACGGCAGCCGTCGAGAGCTCCGCTCAGGGGGCCGTCAAGGGCGGTGACGAGATCGACGCCAAGGTCAAAGAGGCGACCCAGGCGATCGCCCGCATGCTGCGGACCTGAGCCGGGTTCAGCGCCCGGAGGCGTCGCGCTCCTCGGCGACCCTCAGCACCTCGTCGATGCTCTCCAGGCTGAGCCGCTCCTGCGCGGCCGAGGCCGCGATGATCAGCTCCCCGCACAGCTCGATCTCCGCGAGGGCCACGTGGTCCTGAACTGCCGTACCGCCGACCGGAGCCACGTGCGTCACCTCGTCCCTGCCGTTGCCGACTTCCTAGAGTAGGGAGCGGCCCACACACCGCGCATGGCACGGACGGGCTAGTTCACGCCGGTCACTCCTCGGCGATCCGGCCCGCGTAGATGTCGTCCTCGTCCGGCAGCCGCACGCGGACCGGGGCCCCGAAGGCGTAGAGAAGGGTGGTCGAGGCGACGGCCACGGGCTTCTTCTGCTGCCCGTTGACGAAGCTGAACCGGTGCCGGACCTTGCGGACGCGCCCCTCGTCGTCGAGGTAGGCGTCGAACGGCACCTCGGCCGTGGCGAACCCCTTCGCCGCCGCGCGCAGCGACCCCGCGTTCCCCTTCGAGGCCCGCTCGGCCGCGTCCCCGAGGTGGGCCGTCCCGCGGTAGTGCCGCACGCCGGTGCCCGCGACCTCGGTCCGGCCCACGTACCGCGCCGAGCGCGTCCCGCGCAGCACCTCGGCCGCCGTGAGCGGATCGGTGGCCCCGCCGGTGACCAGGTTCCCGTCGGACAGCGTCCGCGTCTCCACCCGCACCCACTTGTCCGGGGGCACCCCGGCGCCCCGGTTCTTCATGAACAGGGCCCCGGGCGCGAGCAGTTCGGTGATGGGCCGGCGTTCCTCGGCGCCGGCGGGGTCCTGCGGCAGCAGCACCCTGAGCTGCCCGAGCCGCTCGCGGTAGTCGTAGACCCCGGCGCCCCGGATGGTCACCCGGGTCCCGCCGGTGGCCATCTCCATCGACGTCCGCGCCTTGGAACTGCCCGCCTCCACCAGCCGGTCGGCGGCCCCGCGCAGGGTGGCGACGGCGTCCCCGCCCCGCGCGTCCCCGGCGACGGCGTCCCCGCCCGCGCACCCTCCGGCCCCGATGCCCACCGCGGTCGCGACCCCGGCCGCGACGAGCGCCGCACCCGTCCGCCCGCGTCGCCGTTCGCGCTGCCGCCCAGTCATCGCCTGCCTACCCCCAGCCGGTACGTCCGTCACGGGCCCCCTCGTCGTTCCGGTTAACGACGGGCATGTGCCCCCGTCACGCGGGCGGGCCCCCACCGGTCCACACGCCGTTCACCCGGGCTGGGTACGGTGGTCGGCGTGGCGCAGACGGACGGGCCGGCACCTCCCCCCAACCTCCCGGAACACCGCACGACGACGCAGGAGAAGGGCCGCTTCTGCGTGGCCCGGTGCACCTGCGGCTGGTACGGCCCGGCGAGACGAGCGAGAAGCCAGGCGCGCACGGACGCGGAGCGACACACCACGGACTGAGGAACCCGGCCGCGGGCGCTCCCCCCGGCGGGGACCGGCGTCATGGAACCCCCGCCCCCACCACCCCGTCTCCCACGACGGAACGACCGGGAGGCCCCGTGGAACGCCGCACACTCCTCACCGCCGGCACGGCGGCCGTCGCCGCGGCCGCGACGCCCTTCGCCGCCGCCTGCACCACATCGAGGGGCACCCCCCGCTCCCGGCCCCCGGCCACGACCACGCGCACCACCACGACCGCGAACTCCGCCGCGGCCGACTGGTCCGCCCTCGCCCGGGACCTCGACGGCCCCCTGGTCCGCCCCGGCGACCGCGCGTGGCAGACGGCCCGGCAGCTCTACAACACCCGCTTCGACACCCTCAAGCCCGCCGCCGTGGCGTACGCGGCCCACACGGACGACATCCGCACGGCCCTGGCCTACGCCCGCGCCCACGCCCTGCGCGTGGCGATCCGCAACGGCGGCCACTCCTACGCCGGCTGGTCCTCCGGCGACGGCCGCCTGATCATCGACGTCTCGAAGCTGGACCGCGTCCGGGCCTCCGGCGACACCGCCGTGGTCGGCGCCGGCGCCAAACTGATCGACGTCTACCGCGCCCTCGCCGCCAAGGGCGTCACCATCCCCGCCGGCTCCTGCCCCACCGTCGGCGTCTCCGGCCTCACCCTCGGCGGCGGACACGGCGTGGTCTCCCGCGCCTACGGCCTGACCTGCGACAGCCTCACCCGGGCCACCCTGATCACCGCCGACGGCAAGCAGCTCACGGCCGACGCCCGGGAGAACAAGGACCTGTTCTGGGCCCTGCGCGGCGCGGGCAACGGCAACTTCGGCGTCGTGACGGAGCTGCACTTCCGGACCCACCCGGCCCCGCAGGGCGTCTCGGCGTACCTGTCCTGGCCCTGGTCGAAGGCGGCCGCGGTGGTGCGGGCCTGGCAGGAGTGGGGGCCGGCCCAGCCCGACGAGATCTGGTCGTCGCTGCACCTGGCCAACGCCGCGGGCGGCACGCCGACCGTGTCCGTCGCGGCGTTCTCCCTCGGCACCCACGGCGAGCTGCAGAACGCCGTCGACCGCCTCGCCGACCGCGTGGGCGCCCCGGCACGCAGCGTCTCCCTCAAGCGCCGCTCGTACGAGGAGTCGATGGAGGTGTACGCCGGCTGCTCCTCGTTCCCGACGGACGCCCAGTGCCATCTGCCGGGCTCGACACCGGGCCGCTCCCCGCAGGGCGCCCTGGGCCGCGAGACCTACGCCGCCGCGTCGGACTTCTTCGACCGCTCCCTGTCCGCGGCCGGCATCCGCGCGCTGCTGTCCGGCATCGGCTCGGTGCGCGGCGGCACGGGCAGCATCGCCCTCACGGCCCTCGGCGGCGCGGTCAACCGCGTCTCCCCGACCTCGACGGCCTTCGTGCACCGCCGTTCGCGCATGCTGGCCCAGTACATCGCCGCGTGGCGGGCCGGCACGAGCGGCACGACCGCGCGCGACTGGCTGGCCTCGGCCCACCGGGCGATGCGCCCGCACGCCTCCGGCGCCGCCTACCAGAACTACACCGACCCCACGCTCACCGACTGGCGCACGGCCTACTACGGAGACGCGGCGGCGCGCCTGGCCCGGCTGAAGAAGCAGTACGACCCGGACCGCTTCTTCCGCCACCCGCAGGCGCTGTGAGCCGCCCGGCGCTACGCGGCGAGGTCCCGCTCGGACGCCCGCTCGCTGCGCGCCTCGGGGACCACCGCGTCCTGTGCCCCGGCACGCCCTCCGGCCCGCACCAGCCACCCCGCCCGGGGCGAGCGCTCGACGGCCTTCACCACGGGCGTCAGCAGCGCCATGGCCACCGGTGACAGCAGCAGCGCCACGGCCGTCCCGAGCGCGAACCCGCCGACCACGTCCGTCGGGTAGTGCACGCCCATGTAGACCCGGATGAACCCGCCGAACAGGGCCAGCACCAGAGCGACGAGCCCGAACCTGCGGTGGGCGACGAACAGCCCGACCGCCAGCGCCATCACGATCGTCGCGTGGTCGCTGACGAAGGAGTAGTCGGTCTTGCCCTGGACGAGCACCTCGAGCCCCTGGTGGTCGAGGAACGGCCGGGGCCGCTCCACGAAGCCCCGTATCGGCACGTTCACCAGCACGGCCACACCGGCGGCCAGCGGCGCCCAGACCAGGGCGGCGACGGTGGACGCCGCGTCCTCGTCACCGCGCCGTCGCACGGTCCACCAGCACCACACCACGAGCAGCACGATGGCGAGCAACAGCCCGTACTCGCCCACGTACTCCATGACGCGGTCGAACCACGGTGGCGCGGCCTTGGCCAGGCCGTTGATGTCGTACAGCAGGTCGACGTCGGGGTTCGACCCGGAATCGGCGAGTCCAGCCATGGTGCTGCGGCCCCTTCGTCGTCTCTCCCGGCGCACCCGTGCGTGCGCCGCTCACGCCACCCCCGTGGTTGTAGATCCGCCTCCGCTGCATGTGCCGGTGACACATGACTCCTGACGGCTGCTCGGCTACGTCATCAGGAACGCATGGTCCCCGTTGATACGTTCCACACTCCACCGAATGATCACGCAGACGTTATCGAAGAGAGATACGTCACCGCAGCTCAGGGGGTGGGTTCACACGCGGTTCACACCGTCGTGGGCAGTGCTTTCGCGCCATCTTCGGTCACTCTGGTCGCTCCGAAGTAGTCGGGGGTGTCGATCGGGTCGAACCGGATGACGGCACCGGTCCGCGGCGCGTCGATCATGTACCCGCCTCCCACGTAGATGCCGACATGCCGGATGGCCCGCGAATTGGTGAGGTCGTCCGAGAAGAACACCAGGTCACCGGGGAGCAGTTCGTCCCGGTCGGGGTGCGGACCGGCGTTGTACTGGTCGTTGGCGACGCGCGGGAGCGTGATGCCCACGCTCTCGTAGGCGGCCTGGGTCAGCCCGGAGCAGTCGAAGCGTCCGCCCTGCTCAGCGGTGCCGGTACCGCCCCACAGGTAGGGCGTGCCGAGCTTCTTCTGCGCGTACTCGATCGCGCCGGCGGCCTGCTTGGAGGGATCGACCCGGCCGACGGGCGCCGCGAAGCTCTCCGAGAGGGCGGTGATCCTCTTCACGTAGTTCTGCGTCTCGCTGTACGGCGGCACGCCCCCGTACTTGATCACCGCGTACGCGCCCGCGTTGTAGGCGGCCAGCATGTTCTCGGTCGGATTTCCGCCAACCTTCTTCACGTACGAGGCGAGTTCGCAGTCGTACGACGCGGCGGAGGGGATCGCGTCCTTCGGGTCCCACACGTCGCGGTCGCCGTCGCCGTCGCCGTCGATGCCGTGGGTGGCCCAGGTGCCGGGGATGAACTGCGCTATGCCCTGTGCGGCGGCGTGGCTCTGCGCCCTCGGGTTGAAGCCGCTCTCCTGGTAGAGCTGGGCGGCGAGCAGGGCCGGGCTGATGGCGGGGCACAGGTTGCCCCACTTCTGCACGAGGGCCGCGTACGCGGCGGGCACCGACCCCTTGGCCAGCGCTTTCGCCCCGCCGCTCACGCCGTTGACCAGGTTCCCGGCGACGATGTAGACCCCGACGACGAGCAGCATCACGAAGGCCAGGGCGGAACTGATCGCAACGCTCGCCACGATCCACGCCTTACGCACCGTCAACCGCCCCTCGCCGCCCAGGAGTCCGCCGCTCAGTGTAGAGGCGGCCGCCGCGCCCGGGAATGATCACGCCGGGGAGAGTCGGGGGCGGACGGGGGAACGGACCGCCGCACGGGCGGCACCGCGGGAGCACGGCCGCAGCGCCCGGCGCACGGGAGGGTCACGCGCGAACCGCCGGGGAGCGTCAGACGCCGATCGGCCGGTCCGACGCCGACGGGAAGGACGTCCCCGTCAGCTCCTCCGACACCCGCCACAGCCGACGGGCCGTCACAGGGTCGCTGGCCGCGCGGGAGCGGCCCACCAGGGCCGGGGCGCCGCGCATCTCGGCGAAGCCGCCGGGTCCGACGTAGCCGGCGCCGGGAAGGTCCTGGGTGGCGGCGAAGAGGGTGGGCAGGGCGCCGGCCCGGTCGTCCTGGGCGAAGAACCTGTTGCCCAGGCGCATGAGGACGCGGGCGGCCGGGCTGGCCGCGTGGCTCTGGAGGTTGGTGGCGGCGTAGCCCGGGTGGGCGGCCAGGGCGCGGACCGCGGAGCCCGACTCGGTGAGCCTGCGCTGGAGCTCCAGGGTGAACAGGAGGTTGGCCAGCTTGGACTGGGCGTAGGCGCGCTGCGGGGTGTAGGAGGCGGACAGGTCCAGGTCGTCGAAGCGGATCCGGGCGCCGCCCCAGCGGTGGGCGGCCGAGGCGAGCGTGACGACGCGGTCCGTGATGTGCGGCAGCAGCAGGTTCGTCAGGGCGAAGTGGCCGAGGTGGTTCGTGCCGAACTGCATCTCGAAGCCGTCCTTGGTGCGCCGCCTCGGGAGCATCATCACGCCGGCGTTGTTGATCAGCACGTGCAGCGGCTCCCGCCACTGTTCGGCGAAGGCCCGCACGGAGGACAGGTCCGCCAGGTCCAGCCGGCGCACCTCGGTGCTGCCGCGCACGGTCGCCGCCGCGGCCCGTCCGCGCTCGGTGTCCCGTACGGCGAGGACGACGTGCGCCCCCGCCCGGGCCAGCGCGTCGGTGGCGGTGAGCCCGATGCCGCTGTTGGCGCCGGTGACGACCACGGTGCGCCCGGTGAGGTCGGGCAGGCGCTCCGCGCTCCAGGTCTGGTTGCTCTGCGTGTTCGGTTCGTCGGCCATGACCTGAATGTAGACGCCGCCAACAATGCTGTCAATGACAACAATGCTGACGGTGACCACAATGCTGGCGCCGTCAACATCGGGATACGATGGCGGGCATGCCAGAGAGCCGCCCCTACCACCACGGAGACCTGCGTTCGGCCCTGCTCGCCGGTGCCGAGCGCACCCTGCGGGAGAAGGGCGCAGGCGCGCTCTCACTGCGCGAACTGGCCCGCGAGGCCGGCGTCAGCCACGCCGCGCCCGGCCGCCACTTCAAGGACAAGCAGGCCCTGCTCGACGCCCTGGCGCTGACCGGGTACGACCGGCTGGGCCAGGCCCTCGCGGACGCCGACGACCCCGCCCTCCCACTGCAGCGGCGGCTCACCGCCCTCGCCCGGGCCTACCTCGCCTTCGCGCTCGGCAACCCCGAGCTGCTGGAGCTGATGTACGCCCGCAAGCACCACCCCGGCGCCTCCGAGCAGATGGCAGCGGCCGTCGACCGGACGGTGGGCTCGCTCGAACGGGTCCTCGCCGACGCCCAGCGACGCGGCGAGATCATCGCGGGCGACCCGCACCACCTCACCCTGATGACCGGCGCCGCCCTCCAGGGCGTCGCCTCCTTCGCGGCGACCGGCATGCTCGCCCCCGAGGCGGCCCTCGACGGCATCGAGGACCTCGTCCACCTCCTGCTGCACGGCCTCAAGCCCCGCTGAGCACAAGGCGCATCACCGGGTTGGGTAGCCTTCACCCGGAGAACACCGGCACGACCCGGCGCGCCCCACTCATCCGATCGGCCGTCAGAAACGCGCCGCAAAGGTGACATTGGTCATAAGAGTGCACAACGACGGAACCACACGACAGGTTTCGCTCAGGCCTCATTGCCCGGCGTGACCTGCCGTGATACACAGAGTGACCATACGATCCTTCGTACGCCGCCCGACGCCCCCTATAGGGGCCGGCGCCGAACGGTGGCAAGGTATTCGTACGAAACCCGCCACTCAATGACGCCAAGTCGACATACGACAGCGTCATTGTCGGCGAGAATGAGGCCTGACCTCTGCACGACCGCAGAGGATGCGGAACTACCCAACAGGGGCGGTGACTTACATGCTCTTTGCGGCCGACAAGGGAGACATCAACACCATCATCGGCGGGATCGCTCCGGACTGGGGCCCCTTCGGCAGCCTGGGCAACGAGGCCAAGGTGATGATCGAGGTCGTGATGGCGGTGGCCATCCTCATCTGCCTGGGCATCGCCATCTGGGGCGCCGCCAAGCAGCGCATCGGCGCCACGGCCCTGCGCGACACCTTCAGCGCGGAGCAGGGCAAGGGCCTCATCATCGCCGGCCTCACAGGAGTCTTCATCATCGGCTCCCTCGGCACGCTCTTCACCATCGTGTACGGCATGGCCGTGTAGGCCGGGCACCGTCCGTCCCGGCCGGCACGCCCGGCTCCCCCTCTTCCCACCCGCCCGTCGTGCCCACCGGCTGAGGTTGCGTTTCCCTGATGTCGAGTCACCACACCGCGCCCGCGCGGGAACCAGCACGGCTACCGTCGTACAAGGAGTCGAAGTGTCTCCGCACGACGTGGAGGGGGCGTACGCGGCATGAGTCCCGGTGACGAACACGAGGCCTCCGGCGGCTACGGCGGCACGGGCCAGACCCGCACCCGCCTCCCCGACCCGGCCACGGACCCCTACGGCACCCCGCGCCGGAGCCCCCGCTCGTCCTCCCGCGGCCTGGTCACGGTGGTCGGCGTGGTGGTCCTGCTGATCGCGGCGATCGCCTTCGCGAACCGGGGTGGGGACGAGTCGTCCCCCACGGACACCACGGGCGACAAACCGGAGACCTCCGCCACCGCCCCCTCGGGCCAACGCCCCGTCAAGACCAAGTCCGCCGCGGGCATCCCGTCGGGCTTCGCCCAGGACCAGGAAGGGGCGGAGAGCGCGGCGGCGAACTTCGCCGTGGTGCTGGTCTCGGCCGACATCCTCAAGCCCGCGCGGCGGCCGGAGATCGTCCGCCAGGTCTTCGACGCCGGCAGAGTCGCCGAGCTGGAGAAGAACCTCGACCAGGTCTACGACAAGGCGTTCCTGGACAAGGTGGGCCTGGACGAGAACGGCGACGCGCCGAAGGGCAGCACGTACGTCTCACGCACCATGCCGGTCGGCACCAGGACGACCGACTACTCGGGCGGCACCGCCACCGTCGAGGTCTGGTGCACGGGCGTGTTCGGCATGACAGGGGAGAGTTCGCAGAACCCCGTCACCAGCGACTGGTTCACCATGACCCTCCGGCTGCGCTGGGCCGACGGCGACTGGAAGGTCGACAGCTTCTCCCAGAAGGAAGGCCCCGCGCCGGTCAACGGCGACAACAAGGTGTCGACGTCCGACGACATCTCCAAGGCCGTCGAGGAGTTCGGAGGGTTCACGTATGCCCGGTAGCCCGCGCCGCGCAGTGAAGGTCGCCGCAACCCTCACCGCCGTCCAGACCACCCTGGTCCTGTTCGCCACCCGAGCGGTCGCGGCCCCCACGCCGTCGCCCACACCCACCCCGTCCGCCTCGCCCAGCAGCGACAACTGCTCCCTGCTCTCGGGCAGGGCCAGGGAGATCTGCGAAGGCGACACCGGCAGCGGAAGCGGTACGGGCGGGGGCAACCCCTCTCTCGACCCCACCTCCACCCTCGACCCCCTCTCCTCCCTCGCCAAGGGCTGTGCCGACGCCGCGTCCTGGACCGTCGGCAAGCTCAGTGACGCCGTGAAGGAGACCGCCGAGGTCGACTTCACCAACCCCCAGTTCCTCCAGCAGTACGCCGTCGTCTTCGCCGCCTCGACGGTCCTCACGCTCCTGCTCTGGCTCCTGGCCGTCGCCAAGCGGGCGGTGCGCGGCGTCCCCCTCACCACCGCCCTGTCCGAAGCCATCGGCTTCCTCTGGCTGACCGTGCTGGCCTCCGCCTTCACCCCGCTGATCCTCTACACCGTCGTATCGGCCACCGACGGCATCACCGAGGTCCTCGCCAAAGCCACCGGCGACCAGACCGACGCCTTCTTCGGCACCTTCTCCGAGGCCCTCAAGAAGGGCGAGGACATCGGCGGCGGCCCCATCATGCTGATCGTCGTCTCCCTGGTCAGCATCCTCGCCGCCGGCGTGCTCTGGCTGGAGCTCGTCATCCGGGCGGCGCTCCTCTACGTCGGCGCCCTCCTCGGCACCGTCGTCTACGCCGGCCTCGTCGACAAGAACCTCTGGGGCCACGTCCGCCGCTGGGCGGGCATCATGATCGCGGTGATCCTGGTCAAGCCCGTCATCGTCATCGTCCTCGGGCTCGCCGGCGCACTCTCCGCGGGCGACGGCCCGGACGCCTTCTCCGCCGTCGTCTCCGGCCTCGCCATCATCCTGCTCGCCATCTTCGCCAGCGCGATGATCTACCGCTTCGTCCCCGGCTTCGGCGACGAGATCGCCGGTTCCCGCAACAACCGCCTCATGCAGGGCGCGGAGAGCAAGGCCGCCGCGGTCATCAGCTCCCCCGCCACCCTCGTCGCGCAGGGCATCAAGACCCACAGCACCCGCGCCGACAACAACGGCGGAGGCAGCCAGTCCTCCGCCGCCCGCCCCAGCAACCCCGCCTCCGGCGGAGTCGCCGCGCACAGCGGGCGCACCTCGAACGGCGGCGGCGGACCTGTCCCCTCCGCCGCACCCGCACCCCGTTCGGGCAGCCCCGTCAACACCCCGCACGCCAGCAGCACCCGCAACAGCAGTACCAACCGCACGGGAGGTGAAGGGCGTTGACGACCGAGTCCCACGTGTCCCATCCGGTCACGCCCCGCCGTACGTATCTGATCGGCCGCGCCCGGCCGAACGCGATCATCGGCCGCAACCGCGAGACCGGCGAGATCGCCCTGATCGTCGTGGGCGCGTTCCTCGGCATGATGTGCGGCCTGCTCGTCCCGGTGCTGTCCCTGCGCATCGTGCTGCTCGCCGGCTTCCCGATGCTGGCCCTGGCCGCCGTGTACGTGCCGTACAAGCACCGCACCTTCTACAAGTGGTTCGAGATCAACCGCAGCTACAAGCGCACCCTCAAGCAGGGCGCCACCTACCGCTCCACCGCCGTCGAGGCCGGCACCCGCCTGGACGGCAAGGAGGTCGAGGTCGGCCCGCCCCCGGGCATCGGCCGCATCACCTGGCTGTCCGCCCCCTTCGGCCCCGACGAGATCGCCGTGCTCCTGCACGCCGACCGCAAGACCGTCACCGCCGCCATCGAGATCGAGGGCCCCGGCGTCGGCCTGCGCGACAGCGAGGACCAGGAAGCCCTCGTCGACCGCTTCGGCACCTTGCTCAAGCACGTGGCCAACGGCGACGGCTTCGTCACCCGCCTGCAGATGCTCGCCCGCACCCTGCCCGCCGACCCCGACGCCCACGCCAAGGACGTCGCCGTCCGCGGCGACGACAAGGCACCACCGTGGCTGCAGCATTCCTACGAGCAGCTCCAGTCGATGGTGTCCACCAGCAGCGAGCAGCACCGCGCCTACCTCGTCGCCTGCATGCACTACACGCGCGACCTCGCCGCCGAGGCCAACGCCATGGCCCGCGCCGCCCGCGCCCACGGCGGCAAGGTCGACCGCGACGCCGGGCTCGCCGTCGTCATGGCCCGCGAGCTCACCGACATCTGCTCACGCCTGCAGGAAGCCGACATCCGCGTCCGCCAGCCCCTCGGCCAGAGCCGGCTGTCCTCGCTGATCCACTCCATGTACGACCCGGACCACCCGATCGACCACATCCAGGCGATGACCAAGCGCAACGCCTGGCCGGCCGAGCTGGACGCCATGGAGCCCACCTACCTCCAGGCCAAGACCCGCGAGTCCTCCACCCGCGCCCCCTGGTGCCACGCCACCGCCTGGGTGAAGGAGTGGCCGATGACCCCCGTCGGCGTCAACTTCCTCGCCCCGCTGCTCGTCCACACCCCGGACGTCATCCGCACCGTCGCCGTCACCATGGACCTCGAACCCACCGAGGTCGCCATCGAGCGCATGCTCACCGAGAAGACCAACGACGAGGCCGAGGCGTCCCGCGCCGCCAAGATGAACCGCACCGTCGACCCGCGCGACGTGGCCGCCCACTCCCGGCTCGACCAGCGCGGCGAGGACCTCGCCAGCGGCGCCGCCGGCGTCAACCTCGTCGGCTACATCACCGTCAGCTCCCGTTCCCCCGACGCCCTCGCCCGCGACAAGCGGACGATCAGGGCCTCGGCGGGAAAGTCGTACCTGAAGCTGGAGTGGTGCGACCGCGAGCACCACCGCGCCTTCGTGAACACCCTTCCCTTCGCCACCGGCATTCGGAGGTAGGACCTGATGCGGGATCCGCTGTCCGTCCTCACCGACGCCTTCACCTCCTTCCTCTTCGGGAAGGTGGAGACGACCAGGCTCCCGGTGCGCACGTCCACGGGCCAGGCCCAGGCGGTCTACCTCCCGACCGCCGCCCCCGGCCTCGGCGACTCCGGCGTCATCATCGGCCGCGAGGTGTACTCCGGCAAGGGCTACATCTACGACCCGTTCCAGCTCTACGGCCAGCAGCTCCCCGCCCCCCACTGGCTGGTCCTCGGCGAGTCCGGCAACGGCAAGTCGGCGCTGGAGAAGACGTACGTGCTGCGCCAGCTCCGCTTCAAGGACCGCCAGGTCGTCGTCCTGGACGCCCAGGGCGAGGACGGCGTCGGCGAGTGGAACCTCGTCGCCCAGGAGCTGGGGATAACTCCCATCCGCCTGGACCCGATGGCCGCCCTGGACCACGGCATCCGCCTCAATCCGCTCGACCCCGCGATCACGACGACGGGCCAGCTCGCGCTGCTCCGCACGATCATCGAGGTCGCGATGGGCCACGGCCTGGACGAACGCTCCGGCTTCGCCCTCAAGGTCGCCCACGCCTACGTCAACGAGACCATCGTCGACCGCCAGCCGGTCCTGACCGACATCGTCGAGCAACTGCGCCACCCCGAACCCGAGTCCGCCGAGGCGATGAACGTCGCCATAGACGACGTCCGCGCCTGGGGCCTCGACGTCGCCCTGGTCCTGGACCGCCTGGTCGACGGTGACCTGCGCGGCATGTTCGACGGCCCCACCACGGTCGGCATCGACCTCGACGCCCCGCTGATCGTCTTCGACCTGTCCCACATCGACCGCAACTCCATCGCCATGCCCATCCTCATGGCGATCGTCGGCGTCTGGCTGGAGCACACCTGGATCCGCCCCGACCGGAAGAAGCGCATCTTCCTGGTCGAGGAGGCCTGGCACATCATCAACAGCCCTTTCGTGGCGCAGCTGTTCCAGCGCCTGCTCAAGTTCGGCCGGCGGCTCGGCCTGTCGTTCGTGGCGGTGGTCCACCACCTCTCCGACGTCGTCGACGGCGCCGCGGCGAAGGAGGCGGCCGCGATCCTGAAGATGGCCTCGACCAGGACCATCTACGCCCAGAAGGCGGACGAGGCGAGGGCCACCGGCCGCGTCCTCGGCCTGCCCCGCTGGGCGGTCGAGATCATCCCGACCCTCACCCCCGGCATCGCCGTCTGGGACGTCAACGGCAACGTCCAGGTCGTCAAACACCTCGTCACCGAGACCGAACGCCCCCTGGTCTTCACCGACCGCGCGATGACCGAGTCCTCCAGCGACCTCGCGGAGGACGCCCTGCGCGCCGCCGAGATCGAGGCGGAGGAACGGGCCGCGGCCTTCGTGGAGCACCACGTGGGCGACTCCGAGTCGACGGTGGCCTAGGGGAGGGACGCGTGAGACCGGACGACCACGGCACCCGGCGGGACACCCGGGGAGGCATCCCCGACGGCCTGCTGGTCGGCCTGCTCGCGTTCCTCCTCGGCATGACCCTGCTGGTGTGGACGGCCACCGGCCTCGCCGGCTGGTTCGCCCACGGCTCCTGGCCGTCCGGCGTCACCTTCACCCGCACACCCCTCGCCATGCGCGGCCTCATCGCCGAGCCCCACGACGTCCCCGGAGCCTGGCCCGCCACACCCCCCGGCGAACTCTCCGGCTACGGCCTGTTCTGGGGCCTGTTCATCGGCCAGCTGATGATCCTGTTCGTCCTCACCGTGTTCGTGATCGGCACGGTCGCCCGCTGGAGGGCAGGACGCGCACGGCGCCGGGCGGAAGGACAGGCGTACGCACGGCACGACGTACCGGACCCCGCCCCGCGACCGGCAGCACAGCACGACGTACCGGACGCCGCCCCGCGACCGGCAGCACGGCACGAGGCACCGGACAGGTCCCCGCAACCGGTACAGCACCGCGCACCGGACACCGGCCCGCCCGCCGCCACCCCGCACGAGGCCCCCACCCCGCACGAGGTCCCCACCCCCCGCCGCGCGACACCCGAACCCGCCCGGCCGCACCCGGAACCGGCGGCGTCCGCCGCTCCCCCGCCCCTGGAGACCGCCCCCACGACCCCGGCCTCCCTGTTCGCGCCCGTGGGCGGGTGGGAGAGGATCCTCGTCGCCCCGAAGGAGGCCCGCCAGACGACGGCGGCCCAGGCCGTGCGCGACGCGGAGGGCCCCGTCCTCGTCGTCACCTCCAACCCCGCCCTCTGGCAGGAGACGAAGGACGCCCGCTTCAAACTGGGCCCCACCCACCTCTACGACCCCGCCCACCTCTGCACCACCCCGTCCCGCCTCCACTGGTCCCCCACCACCGGCTGCGAGGACAAGGCGACGGCGACCGAACGGGCCACCGCCCTGCTCACCCCCGTACGCCCCACCGCCAAACTCGACCAGGCCGTCAGCGACACCGCCGCCACCCTGCTGCGCAGCTACCTGCACGCCGCCGCCATCGACGGCCGCACCGTCCGCCACGTCCACCGCTGGTCCCAGGGCACCCAGCTCCAGGACGCCGTACGCATCCTGCGCACCAACCCCAAGGCGGCCCCCGGCTCCGCGGGCGAACTGGAAGGCGCCCTCACCGCGCACCCCGAACGCCGCGACATGGCCCAGCAGTTGACGACCCGTGCGCTCGGCGCCCTCTCCACGGTCAACATCCGCGAAGCCTGCACACCCAATCGAACTGATGCCCTCGCCCTGGATTCCTTCGTCCACGAAGGGGGCACGCTTTACGTGGTGGGGGAATCCATCGAGGACCCCAGGACGCACCCGGGCGCGATGCCCTTCCTGACGGCCCTCGTCTCCAGCGTGGTCGAGCGCGGCCGGCGCATGGCCGAACGGTCATCCTCCGGTCGCCTCGACCCACCACTGACGCTCGTCCTCGACGACGTCGCCGCCGTGGCCCCGCTTCCCCAGCTCCCGGAGCTGCTGGCCACCGGAGCGGACCGGGGTCTGCCCACCCTGGCCCTGCTCCGGTCCCGCGAACAGGGCCGCGCCCGCTGGCCCCACGACGAACTGCCGGTCTAGCGACCGCCGCGGACCTCACTCCCGCCCGAGCACCAACTCCAGCTCCCGCTCCCCGGCGTCCCCCAGCGGCACCGTCACCCCGCTCGGCACGAACCCCACCCGCCGGTAGAACCGCTGCGCCCGCCCGTTCTCCTCGTGCACGAACAGCCGCACCCGCTCGAGCCCCCGCCCCCACGCCCACTCCAGCGCGGCATCGAACAGCACCTCGGTCAGCCCGCTCCCCCGCTCCTCGGGCCGCACGAACACACCGACCAGATGCCCCTGCTTCCGCTCCACCGCCTGCCCGGCCCAGTCGGTCGTCCCGGGCTCCTCCACGAACACCGTCACCGTCCCCACCCACCGACCGTCCGGCCCCTCGGCGATGACCTGCTGCGCCCCGTCCGCCCCCTCGGCGGCCTTCTCCGTCCGCTCCCGCCAGTAAGCGTCCGGCTTCACCACGGCCTGCTCGTACGTCTCCAGGAAAGCGAGGTGCGCCACCGGATCGCGCAGCGCCGCGAGCCGCAGCTCCTTCACGAGAGCCCACTCATCAGCACGGACGGACCGGATCACATAGCTCATGCGGGCCACCGTAGTACCCGGGTACGACGCCCCTCACCCGGATTACCGTCGCCGGTCCGACGCCCGGGAACCCCCCGCGCACGAGCATCGAAGCATGCTGACCGCACACGAACTGACCAAACGCTACGGCGACCGGACGGTCGTCACGGACCTCTCCTTCACCGTCCGGCCCGGCACCGTCACCGGCTTCCTCGGCCCCAACGGCGCCGGCAAGTCCACCACCCTGCGCATGCTCCTCGGCCTGGACGCCCCCACCCGCGGCCACGCCACCGTGAACGGACGCCCCTACGCCGCCCACCCCGCGCCCCTCACCGAGGCCGGCGCCCTGCTGGAGGCCCGCTCCGTCCACCCCGGCCGCACCGCCCACCAGCACCTGCGCGTCCTCGCCCTCACCCACGGCATCCCCCGCAGCCGGGTCGACCACGTCCTCGGTCTCACCGGCCTCACCGACGTCGCCCACCGCCGCGTCAAGGGCTTCTCCCTCGGCATGGGCCAGCGCCTCGGCATCGCCGCCGCCCTGCTCGGCGACCCCGCCACGCTCATCCTCGACGAGCCGGTCAACGGCCTCGACCCGGAGGGCGTCCTGTGGATCCGCACCCTGCTGAAGTCCCTCGCCGCCGAGGGCCGCACCGTCCTCGTCTCCTCCCACCTGATGAGCGAGATGGCCCTCACCGCCGAACACCTGGTCATCATCGGCCGCGGACGCCTCCTCGCCGACACCACGGTCACCGACTTCGTCCGCGACTCGGGCGCCGGCACCACCAAAGTCGTCACCCCGCGCGCCCCCGACCTCGCACGGCTCCTCACCGCCCCCGGCGTCGACATCACCACCGACACCCCCGAAACCCTCCAGGTGCGCGGCACGGACGCCCGGCACATCGGCCGCACCGCGGCGGCCCACGGCATCCCCCTGTACGAACTCACCCCCGGTACCGCCTCCCTGGAAGAGGCCTTCATGGACCTCACCCGCGACTCCCTCGAGTACCCGGCCTCCCTGGAAGGAGCAGCGGCATGACCACGGCGGCCCTCCCGCACCGCGTCACCCCGGCCCGCGTCCTGCGCTCCGAGTGGCACAAGCTCTGGACCCTGCGCTCCACCTGGATCAACCTCGTCGCCACGAGCCTGCTGACCGCCGCGATGGGCGCGGGCCTCGGCGCCGCCTACGACGGCACCGGCGAAGGCGGCATGGACACCGTCCTCTTCGTCCTCCTCGGCACCCAGTTCGCCACCGTCAACCTCGGCGTCCTCGGCGTCCTCGCCGCCTCCGGCGAGTACTCCACCGGACAGATCCGCGCCACCATGGCGGCCGTCCCGCGCCGCCTGCCCGTCCTGTGGTCCAAGGCCGCGGTCCTCGCCGCGGTCGCCCTCCCCCTGACCCTGGCGACGAACCTCCTCACCTTCCCCCTCGCCCAGTCCTTCCTCACCGGCACCGACCTGTCCGCCTCGCTCGGCGACCCCGGCGTCCTGCGCGCCCTCGCCGGCAACGCGGCCGGCCTCACCCTCCTCACCGTCCTCGCCCTCGGCATCGGCGCCCTCACCCGCTCCACCCCCCTGTCCATGGGCGCCTACATCGGCCTGCTCATGATCCTCCCGGAGGTCCTCGCCATGCTCCCGTACGGCGTCGTCGACGACGCCGTACGCCACTTCCCCGGCAAGGCCCTGGAAGCCCTCACCACGGCCCAGCCCCAGCCCGGCACGGCCTCCCCGGGCAGCGCCCTGCTCGCCCTGCTCCTGTGGACGGCGACGACCCTCCTGGCGGCCGCGTGGGTGCTGCGCCGCCGGGACGTGTGACGCGGGCACCGGGAACCCTCACGATGGACCCCGTGACGGAAGACCGGGCGCCGGAGCCCCTCACCGACCACGTCCACCGCCTCGCCCACCGGCTGCGCGCCTTCGACCGGCGCCACCCGCTGCTCTGGGACCTGCACTTCGCCGGTTTCTGGGCGACCGCCGCCCTGATCGACCACCTGGGCGGCGGCTGGCGGCACAACGCCCACACCCTCGACGTCCCCGGCTGGCTCCTGCTCACCCTGAGCCTCGGCTTCTCCGTCCCCCTGCTGTGGCGCCGCACCCACCCCGGCGCGGTCCTCGCCGCCACCGTCCCCTTCGCCCTCGTCAACGCCTGGACCGGCGCCGCCCTCCAGGCCGCCCTGCTGCAGCTGATCCTCGTCTACCACCTGGCCCTGCGCCGCGCGCTGCGCCACCTGTGGTGGGCGGCGGCCCTGGTGCTCGCCCCGGTCCTGGTGTCGGCCGTCCGCCACGGCGAGGGCACCTGGGACCAGCAGATCGGCTCCCAGCTGATGTCCGTCACGGTCGCCGCCCTGATCGGCGTCACGGTCCGCACCCGCCGCGGCTACACCGAGGCCCTGGAGGACCGCGCCCGCCGCCTGGAGACCGAACGCGACCAGCAGGCCCAGCTCGCCACCGCCGCCGAACGGGCCCGCATCGCCCGCGAGATGCACGACATCATCGGCCACAACCTCTCCGTCATCACCGGCCTCGCCGACGGCGGCAGATACGCGGCGGCCAGGTCCCCGGAACGCGCCGCCCAGGCCCTGGACGCCATCGCCACCACCAGCCGCCAGGCCCTCACCGAACTCCGCCGCCTCCTGGACGTCCTGCGCGAGGAGGAGAGACAGCAGGCGGACCTCACCCCCCAGCCCGGCCTCCGCGACCTCGACCAGCTCCTCGACGGCGTCCGCTCGGCAGGCCTGCCCATCCACACCACGGTCCACGGCAGCCCCACCCTCCCCCCGGGCCGCCAGCTCACCGTCTACCGCGTCATCCAGGAAGCCCTCACCAACACGATGAAACACGGCGGCCCCGACGCCTCCGCAGCCATAGACCTCTCCTACGGCGACCAGGCCTCCGTCACCGTCACGATCACCGACACGGGCACCTCCGACGGCACCGGCACCACACCAGGGGGCCGCGGACTCCCCGGAATGCGCGAGCGAACGGCCCTGTACGACGGCACACTTGAGGCCGGTCCGCGCCCGCACCCCGAGCAGGGCTGGCGCGTCCGTCTACACCTTCCGGAGGAAACCCCGCAGTGACCACGGTCCTCATCGCCGACGACCAGCCCCTGCAGCGCTTCGGCTCCCGGATGCTCCTGGAGAGCCAGGACGACATGACCGTCGTGGGCGAGGCGGCGAACGGCAGCGAAGCGGTCCGCATGGCGGCCGAGCTCCACCCGGACGTCGTCCTCATGGACATCCGCATGCCGGGCCTCGACGGCATCGAGGCGACCCGCCGCATCACCGCCGCGGGCGACCGCACCCGCATCCTGATCGTCACGACCTTCGACCTGGACGAGTACGCCTACGCCGGCCTCCGCGCCGGCGCCTCCGGCTTCCTGGTCAAGGACGCCCAGCCCGAGGAGCTGCTGGCCGGCATCCGCGCGGTGGCCACCGGCGACGCGGTCGTGGCGCCCAGCCTGACCCGCCGTCTCCTGGACGCCTACGTCCACCACCTGCCGACGGACCCGTCCACGCAGAAACAGACCGACGAAGACCCCCGCCTGGCCACACTCACTGACCGGGAACGGGAGATCCTCACGGTCATCGGTCAGGGCTGGACGAACACGGAGATAGCGAGCCGCCTGCACCTGGCCGAGTCGACGGTGAAGACGCACGTGGGCCGCATCCTCGCGAAGACCGGCTCCCGCGACCGCATTCAGGCGGTCATCCTGGCGTACGACACCAGGCTGGTCGAACCGTCGTGAAAAACAAAAAGGCCCACACCGTAAGGTGTGGGCCTTTTTCAATAATTGTTCGGCGGCGTCCTACTCTCCCACAGGGTCCCCCCTGCAGTACCATCGGCGCTGTAAGGCTTAGCTTCCGGGTTCGGAATGTAACCGGGCGTTTCCCCTACGCTATAACCACCGAAACACTATGAAACTGTCAGCCGCACCACGCCGTGACCAGGCATGGGGCTGTTCGTGGTTTCAGAACCAACACAGTGGACGCGAGCAACTGAGGACAAGCCCTCGGCCTATTAGTACCGGTCACCTCCACCAGTTACCTGGCTTCCAGATCCGGCCTATCAAC